>CAYOMP010000198.1:0-4531 GCA_964405075.1 uncultured Lachnospiraceae bacterium | reverse complement strand
AGCCGGCATGCACCATATCCTTTAATGATGCCACACGCACCATAAAAAATTCATCCAAATTTGATGCTGTTATACTTAAAAATTTTAATCTTTCAAATAATGGAATATTTTTATTTCTAGCTTCACTTAAAACACGATTATTAAATTTAATCCAACTTAATTCCCTATTATCGTAAAAAACAGGATTGTTAAAATCTATATTCTCCATAATCATACCTCCACGCTAGTTAAATGTCTTTTTTTGCTTAACTACTGGTCTAATTCCGTACACTTCCTCAAAAAAGTCCGCTTTTTCCTCAAATAAACATTTTTCCAATGTAATATCTTCCATTGTATCCACAACTATATTGAGTGTTTTATCCTTTAATTTAACAGTTACATTTTTGAATTTCTGTTTATGACTTCTATCCAATGCATTAGTTACTCTCAATATAGCAGTTATTTTTTCAAGTACAATATAGCTTTCCTTATCTAACTTTCCTACTAGTTCATCATAATACGCGAATTCTTTAGTATTAAATTTAACTGCGTTAGCTACGATTTCTCTTTCCTTGTGTGATAATCCAATAATCTCTGTTGCCATAATAATATTATAGGAACATTCCGCAACCCCTGACAAACTAATATATTTACCGCAATCGTGCAATATTACTGCTATGAGTAATAGTAAACGTTCTCTTTGTTTCATACCATGAACCTTTGACATACCGTCAAATATTTTCATAGCAAGATTTTCTAAATTATCAGTATGACCACTGCTTTCCATGTAACGTTTACCTATATTTCTAGCTGCCGCAATTATATCACTTTCGAAATCGTGTTCTGTTTTAATATATTTCGTATTTTCACCATAATCATATGCAATACCATCTGACAACTTAACTCCTGGCATCCAGATATTCTCAGCACCTGTTTCTTCAACAAATCGCTTATATATCATAATGCTAGGTATAAGAAGGGATGCTTCTTCCGATGGCATTCCAAGTTTAGTAGATATTTTATCCTGACTCATTTCAAATATCTTATCACAGGCATCCAAAAATTTACTGCTGGTCACGAAAGCATTATTCTTAGTCATATAATTAATATAATCCCCGACTGCAATTATATTCTTAACCTTGTATTCTCTTAAAAACAAATTCTTAATATTCATAATCTCCGTATCAATCATTTCACTAATTATGTTTGATACATTTGAAGTGGACATTTGTAAACTAGCCAATCTCTCTCTAATCCTCAATGAACCCATTCTCACATTTTGTGTAGTTACCAGCTTATCCTTATCGTATAGAGAAAACTGTATACTTCCTCCACCTACGTCAACAATAGCTGTACAGGATTTTATAATTTCTTCAAAATTAGGCACCTTATATGCAATTGATTTGTATCTTAGAAACCTTTGCTCTGAATTACTAATAACCTCAATAGTCAAGCCTGTTCGTACACGAATCTGGTCAAGAAGCATTATTGTATTCTTAGATTCCCTGACTGCACTGGTAGCACACGCCCTATATGCAGAAACATGGTAGCTTTTCATTATTTTAGTAAAATCAAGCAAAATATTACACAACTCATCTGCTAATTCACAACCAATTTTTCCTAATACATATGCATCCTTTCCAAGCTCAATTCTATGTCTCACAAAATCAATTTGACGCATCCCATTTCGTGATGACATTTCAAATATCTTCATCCCCACTTCATAAGAACCAACGTCTATTGCTGCAAAAGTAATCAATTGCATATAATCACTCCTTTTTTACTGTTTCCCCAATAAATTATCTATAAATTGTTGTGCTGTTCTTCCAGATAATCCTCCGTGGCTTAGCTCCCACTTGTTTGCTTCCAGGAACAATTCTTCCTGTGGCATATCTATACCATTCTTTTTAGCTAATTCTGCCACAATATTCATATATTCCTGTTTATCTGGTGCAATAAAGAATATTGAAACACCAAATCTGTAAGAAAGAGATAATTTTTCCTGAACTGTATCTGATGAATGCAAATCATCTCTTCTTTCTTCTTTGTCACTAAATTTCTCTCTAATAAGATGTCTTCTATTAGATGTTGCATAAATAAGCACATTGTCAGGTTTCTTTTCTAATCCGCCTTCAATTACAGCCTTAAGATACTTATATTCAATTTCAAATTCTTCAAAAGACAAATCATCCATATAAATAATAAACTTATAATTTCTATTCTTAATCTGCGAAATTACAGAATTCAAATCCTGAAACTGGTGTTTATATACTTCTATCATTCGAAGTCCCTGGTCATAATATTCGTTTAAAATAGCCTTAATACTACTAGATTTACCAGTTCCGGCATCACCAAACAATAGGCAGTTATTTGCTTTTTTCCCTTTAATAAATGCTTCTGTATTTTCTATTAATTTCTTCTTTGGTATATCATACCCAATAATATCATCTAAATGCACATGCTGAATCTTAGTGATTGGAACAATATTAACTTCATCATTTTCTGTATGCTCAATTCTAAATGCTTTATGTAAACCTAATTTACCTACACCAAAATCTTTATAAAACTCAACCATTACATCAAGAAATTCTACCTCATCATTAGTGTTGTTAAGTTTTATTGCCAACTCACATATTCTATCTCTAATTCTTTGATTAAACTCTTTACCTGATATAGAAGAATTTTTATAATTATCAATAATGCCAGCCACATTAGTGCCAAATATCTTATCAAGCTCTTCAAAATCTAATTCAAATAATTCTTTAAAAATCTTAAAATCTCTTAACGCTAATTCATTAATTGTTCCATCTACTTTTCCAACTATCTCGCAGGCTGTACTAAATGCATTTTCATTATTTACTAATAAAAGCGTCAAATAATTATGCCATATATTTCCTTCAAAGCCATAGTGCTGCGCTATTTCTATTAATTGATTAACTGCATCAAAGTAGCTATCTGAAAACTCATTAGTGTCATCCAATGCCAAATCTAAATTATATAGAATCTCACCTTTTTCCAGATTTCTATATACTAATAGTTTCCCACAGATATTTTTTATATATTCCCTATTTTTCATTATCTTCATCCTCGTAAATCAATCATTGTATTTCTTATAATTGCCTAATATTTTTAATTTAACAGTCTCTTCCTCTAATCCTCTAAGTGCATTCTTAACTGCCGCTTCATTAAAATTACCAATGAAATCAACAAAGAATCTGTACTCCCAAGGTGAACCCTCAATAGGTCTTGATTCAATCTTAGACATATTAATTCCATTATAAATAAAATGTGAAAGCGCATTATATAACGAACCACTTTCATGAGGAATTTCAAAACAAACTGAAATCTTATCTGAATCCTTTTCAAAAATCCTCTTGCTGGCTACTATCATAAATCTGGTAGAATTTGCATCATCATAATTAATATGCTCTTTTAACACCTTAAGACCATATTTTTTAGCAGCATAAAGACTGGCAATGGCGGCTTGCGACTTATCATTATCGTTCATAACCTTAACTGCACTAGTTGCTGTATTTTGTAAACTGATTTGCTGCCAATCCCTGTTTTCATCCAAATATTTAGAACACTGCATAAGTGCCTGTGGATGTGAGTATACTGTCTTAATATCTTCTAATGTAGCATCCGGTGTCCCAAGTAACGCATGCTCTACTTTAACAACGTGTTCACCAACAATGTAATTATCATATTCTACTAATAAGTCATAGTTATCCCTAACACTGCCGGCTGTAGAATTTTCTATAGGTAAAACTGCATAATCTGCCTTTCCCTGTTTAATAGTTTCCATAGCATCCTTAAATGTTTCAACATTAAAAGCATCTACATCTTCCCCGAAATATTCAAGCATAGCAATCTGACTATAAGCCCCTTCTGCTCCCTGAAATACTACCTTTGGATTCCCTGTCTTTATATTATCAACTTCATTAAAATCTATCTTATTATCTACTCCATGTTCTGTGAGGAGCTGGTATTGAAGTTTTCTGCTCATAGCCATAATCTGCCAGAACAATTCTTCTACACCCTGTTTATTAAAATCATTATTTGCCAAAGATTTAACTGTTTCAATTTTTGAATTTTCTCTTTCTTTATCAAAAACTTTTTTCCCTGTAGCTATTTTAAACTCTGCAACATTCTTGCAAATATCCATTCTTTCTTCGTAAAGTTCAACAATACTTTTGTCAATTCTGTCAATTTCTTTTCTTAACTCTTGTAAATCAATCATTTTTTTAACCTCGCATTTATTAATTATCCCTTTAAACACATTATTTTTCATTATAGCACATAATAGATTTACCTGCTACAAATTAGCTGATTTTACTCAATTTTTACCTTAATAAGAAATTTTCCAGTCCTTTAGTATTATTTTGTTAAAATACAATAAATAAAAGAAGGTATTTATTGCATTTTAACCACAAAAACACTATACTTTATATATAAATTGTTGTGTTTTGCTATATTTTGTTCTTTTTGCAAAAAGAATATATTATTACAACAATTTCTACATTATATAGGTAATTGCGAAACTCGCGATGCT
>CAYOMP010000197.1:0-4546 GCA_964405075.1 uncultured Lachnospiraceae bacterium | reverse complement strand
TTAACTCCAGGTAATAATCCTAACTGAAAATTTTTATATTTTTTATCCCCAAGAGTAAAGAGATATTCCATAAATTCAGAATATTCTTTACTTGTCCAAAAGTCATAAATAAGATTCATTAATGTAGTCTCCTTTTTAAACAAAATCTGTAACTATCAGAGCCACATTCGCAAAAACGCCCCTTCGAGGCTTTCCTTTTGCTTATGAATGGCTTCTTGCCATATGAATTTTCTAAAATATATCCTATCATACAAGTATGATGTCTACATTTATTGAAAATTCGCATGGCTCTGAAAAGTTACCAAAATCTAAATATAATTTTACCATAAAAATGAATAATGGGCAAAAATTAAAGAAATATGTAAGAAATTTTGATATAATGAGTGTGATATAAAAAAGAAAAAGAATAGAGAGAAAAAAATGATTACACCAATACAAAGAATGAAAATAGTGAATATGGCGGATAACATTATTAAAATGACGCCAAATATTGATAGTAAAAATCTGGAGATAGCTTTTGTTTTTGATGGAAATGAAGAAGCTAATTATCTAAAAGAAGTAACAGCGGATATTATTAAAGCATTAAAGATGCATAGTGAAATTTATCGAAATGTTAGAACTAATACAATTTTTTGGAAAAATGATGCAAATATTATAAAAGAAGTGACTCCTATGCCCATGTTGCAGATGGGAAGGTATTTTGATGAGAAATATCAGTCAGCATCTGGTGAAGATATATTGCAGGAACAGACATGGGATGAGATAACACGTCAATTAAAGCTTTTTTACGCCAGAGCAAAGCTTGTAATATTAATAGGAAAAGGTGATTATGAGATAAAGGATGAAAAGCAAGTAAAGGAAAATTTTGCTCCATTTTTAAAAAGAAAAATGCTAATTGTGACTAATAATGATATTAAGAAATACACGTAAAAGAAATTGAATTTAATTTTATTGGAATATTTTTCTCAATATAAGTTACAAAACATAAAAAAATGCTAAATATAATGTCATTTTCTTGACTTATGTAAAACAAATGTCATAATATTAATATATATGTGTATTTGTAATTATTTATACCATTATTAATGGATGAGTGGGTGTTACTTATTTGGGGTATAGGATGGGTAACGGTTAGTATAATTAGTAAGAGTGTGTTAATGATTATCTTTTCGTTTGTGAATGGACTGTTGATTAAGAAAGGAGAAAAGAATGAAAAGTAAGAATTTGTTAAAAAAGTTTGTTTTAAGTTTATTAATGATGTTGGCTATTTGTATTGTTGTACCGGAGATTAATGTTTCAGCATCTCAGATAACAGCAGGTAGCGAAAAGGGAAAATGGAAAGAGAAAAATGGTAAAAAATACTATTATGTTAAAAACAAAAAAGTAAAAGGTTTTTATAAAATAAAGGGAGAGATTTATTATTTCGATAAAAAAGGTGTCATGAAAACAGGATGGCAGAAAATTAGTAAAAAGAAATATTATTTTGACTCTGATGGAACAATAAAACTTGGAAAAGTTAATATAGGGGGCAAAACATATTACTTTGATAAGAAAACTGGTGTTATGAAGACAGGTTTTGTGAAAATAAGTAATAGGTTGTACTATTTTGATAAAAAGGGTGTAATGAAGACTGGTTGGGTTACAGTATCTAAGAAGAAATATTACATAAACAGTAAAGGTATAGTACAAACTGGCTGGAAAACATTAAAGGGTAAGAGATACTATTTTGATGAAAAAGGTGCAATGCAGACCGGCTGGACAACTGTAGGTAATAAAAAATACTATATGAATAGTAAAGGTATAGTACAAACTGGTTTGAAAACGATTAAAGGGAAAAAATACTATTTTAATAGCAAAGGTGTAATGCTGACTGGTTTACGTGAAATTGGAGGGAAAACCTATTATTTTGATAAAAAATCTGGTGCAATGGTTAAGAATAAAACAATTAAGGTAAACACTGCATATTACTATTTTGGTGCAGATGGTATCTTAGATACAGAAAAGTCTTATTGCATGGTAAATGGTTACAAAATGCATATTCAATATATGACAGATCCTGAAGTGTCTGATGAAACGTTGCTTGCAGCTATTATTTATGCAGAAGCTGGTAATCAGAAGCAGTATCCTGTAAAGGGTACTTTGGATGGCAAAGAGATTACTTTGTATAAGGGCCATTTAGGGGTTGGTTATGTAATTGCTAATAGAATGAATAGCAGAATGAGCTATAAAGAAGTAATATATAAGACATATCAATTTGAACCGGCAAGAACAGGTGTATTGACGAAATTTTTAAAGAATCCTAGTCTCATTTCGGAGGATTGTAAAAATGCGGCTAAGGTTATCATTAACGATTTAGAAAATGGAGAAGATAGTGTACCAAAATTTAAGAGAAGTTCATTTACTTGGCAAAATTTCTGGGCATTAAGTTATGCTAAAACAACAAATTTCTTTAGTGTATATGATGAAGATGAGTATGAGATTATGCAGGGACATGTATTCTTTAATTATACAAAAAATGTGAAATAGACTGAGTTAAAGGGCTTATATTTAGTAGGTATAAGCCTTTTATTTACGCAAGTAGTGAGGAGAGAAATATGTAAAATATGTTTCTTATTCTTGTAGATATTGGGGGAAATAGTATGCAGATATTATGGATGGTATTGCAAATTGTATGTGCTATTTTTAGCTTCTTTGTTATGATACAAATATCTCAAAAAAAACCAATAAAGGGACATAATTATTTGATAATGGCACTGGCATGTACGTTTATCTATAATTTAGGGTATATAATTGAACTATTATCCAAGGATTTTAGAGAAGTGCAATATGCATTGATAGTAGAGTATATTGGAATTAGTTGGTTATGCCTATTATATACTATGCTTATTTTCGTCTATTGCGAAGCAAACAGACCAAGAAAATGGTTTGTTTTTTGTGGGGTTATGGATGCAATAGTTTTTTTGAGTGTATGCCATTATCCACATACAAATATATATTTTAGAGAAATAAACATTATAGAAAAAGAAGGATATTATTGTGTTACGCAAGTAAATGGTATTTTATATTATCTGCATATGATTGAAAGTATAATAAATATATGTCTTTCCATATGGGTTATAGGTAAGACATATGTCAAAAGTTCAGATAAAATGAAAAAAGGACTTAGAACACTAGCACTTTCAGTGATAACGCCATTTGTTGTTTATTTAGTACATCTATGTAAGGTGCCAGGTGACTTGGATTTAAAAGGAATAATATTCTTTGTAACTCTTTTTCCACTATATATAGGAATTTCCAAAAAGAATATTTTTAGTATAGTTGAAATTGCTTACGAAAAAGTTATTGAAAATATGGATCAGGCAATCATTGTTGTGGACAAAGATTATATGTATGTAGAGTCTAATCCAATGTGCCAAAAGATATTTCCTGAGTTACAGGAAATGGATGAAAAATGCAGAGTAGATGAAAGAATTATTGAATTAATAAACAATCCGGAAAATAACGAATATATAGAAAAAGATGAAAAGTTCTATAAATGTCATACTTCTGATATTTATTCAAAAGAGAAATTGGAAGGGTATGTAGTAACCTTTATGGATTTAACTGAAACCCAGAATAATTTAGATAAGATGCGAGAATTGAAAAAAAGGGCAGATGCAGCTAATGAAGCAAAAACGGTTTTCTTAGCACATATGAGTCATGAAATCAGGACACCAATTAATGCTATTATGGGGTATTCAGAACTTATTATTAAGGAAAATCCTGGTGCAAAAATTAATAAGTATGCCAAAGATATTAAGTCAGCATCAGAAAGTATGGCGTTTATTGTAAACGATATTTTGGATATTTCAAAAATCGAATCGGGAAAAATGGAATTGATTAATAATAACTTTTACACGCAAGAATTGATAAAAGGTATTATTAGTATGACAAATTTATCAGCACAAAAGAAGGGATTAACATATAACATAAACATTTCTCCTAATATTCCTTATATACTGTGCGGTGATGCGGTAAGAATAAGGCAGATAATTGTTAATCTCATGAGTAATGCAATTAAATTTACTGATGAAGGTTCAGTAAGTTTGAATATTGATTTTGAAGAAATAGATGATATACATATAAGATTAATAATTGAAGTAAAGGATACAGGTCGAGGAATCAAAGAGGAAGATATTTTTAAAATATTTAATCAGTTTACACAGGTAGATGTCCATTTTAATAAAGGAATAGAAGGCACCGGCTTGGGATTAGCTATTACTAAATCCTTAGTAGAACTAATGAACGGCAATTTGTTTGTAGATAGTGTGTATGGCGAGGGTAGTGAGTTTAAAGCGAATATTGAGTTGGAAGTAGTTGATAAGAAACCATTGTCAGAAGTGAATATTATAAAAATAATTGATGAAAATGAAAAAAATGCTATGCGTTTCATAGCATCTGGTGCTAAAGTATTAGTAGTAGATGACAATGTGATTAACTTGGATGTATTGGATGAATATTTGCACTATTACAAAATCACGCCTGATTTGGCAGATATCGGAGAAAA
>CAYOMP010000196.1:0-4553 GCA_964405075.1 uncultured Lachnospiraceae bacterium | reverse complement strand
AGCCGTGCATATTATGGAAAATCACGAGTGGAGGAAAAACCATTTTTGCAGGAGAATACGATTGAAACAACTGGCGCAGGAGATACCTTCGGAGCATGTATTCTTAATTATGTGTTAGAGCATGGACTGGAACATCTGACACGAGAACAACTTTCGGAAATGCTCCTTTTTGCCAATGCGGCTGCATCTATTATTACAACAAGAAAGGGAGCGCTTTGTGTGATGCCGGAGAAAGACGAAATACTTTCACTCATAAAGGAGAAACGTAGATGAGAAAAGACTATCAGGTGGAACTAAATGGATATTCCAATTATTTTATAGAAGGGGCATCTGAAGGTTTTGTGGAAAATTTTACACTTACTATTGTCTGTACACCTTATACATATGAATCAGGTATCAGTGGAATCTTAAGTGATTTTTCTGCCTGTGAAAGAAAAGGTCTTATAGTCGGAGTGAAGAAGCAAGGAATTGTAAATGTAAAAATAGGGTTAGATAAATTCGTTTTTGAAATAGAAAGTCTGGCAGGGCATATGAATTTTCAGAGAAGGAATATTCTTACAATTGCCTTTTGGGGAACAGCAGGTTGGTGCGATTTGTATGTAAATGGGGTGTTATCGAATCGAAAACAGTTTCCAAGGCATAGTAGGGTTTGTTTTTCACAGAAAGAGTGTTATGTGGGGAAATATGTAGATGAAAAAGATTTTACAGCGAAGACCAGATGCGGAGTCTTTCATGGAAAATTAGATTTTATGGAATTCACAAGGGAATATCAGAATTATGAGCAGATAATAAAGATTCATAATCAGGTGAATGAACTGGAACAAAAAGAAATCAATCTATATGAAACACAGGATTTTAGTAATGATATATATAGACCAGTTTATCATTTGATGCCACTGGGAAAGTGGATGAATGAACCACATGCGCCGTTTTATTATAAGGGTCTATACCATATTTTTTATCAGGCAAATCCTCATGCACCGGTATGGGATAATCTATGTTGGGGGCATCTTGTCAGCAAAGATATGATAAGCTGGGAGGATGCAGGGATTGCTCTGTATCCTGATAATGAGAGCATTGATATCGATGGCTGCTGGTCTGGAAGCGCCTGTATGGATAGTAATGGAAATCCCATAATTTTTTATACAGCCGGAAATAATAAGGAATTACCTAATCAGAGTGTTGCAATTGCGCGGCCTGAAAATAGGGATGATTTGAAATTAAGAAATTGGGTAAAAGAAGGAGTTGTACTTCGTCAAAGTATAAGAAATGGATTTCTTGGAGAATTTAGAGATCCTTTTGTCTGGAGAAAAGATGATACATACTTTTGTTTGGTTGGAACCGGTGATGAAAATAATGGTGGAGGTAATGCTTTGGTTTATACCAGTAGTGACTTGAAAGAATTTATTTGCCACGGCTTCCTGTTAAACTATGATTATGAAGGTTGTCAAGAAGTTGGTCATGTGTGGGAACTACCGGTATTGCTACCTCTAAATAATGAGGAAGGTGAGTATTGGTGTGATATTCTATTGTTCTGCGCCTGTCAGATTGAAAAAGAGGTAGTGGAAACCTATTATTTTCTTGGTAAATTTGATTATGAGAAAAAGAAATTCCATAAATTTCATGAATACCCAAGATTAATTGATTTGGGATATGGAACATTTACAGGACCAAGCGGATTTGTTACACCAGATGCTAGAAGTGTTGTTTTTACCATAGCCCAGGGAAAAAGAAATCCGCAAGATGAGTATTGCTCTGGATGGGCTCATAATGGAGGAATTCCGATTGAGTTATGGATGAAGGAAGATATTTTACGAATCGCACCGATAATAGAGATAAAACGTTATTTTTCAAAATGTATCATATCAGAAGAAATGCAGAGTAAGGATTTAAATACATCGATGTTTCGAACTGAAAATTTGTCAGAACATCACTTGTGCGTGATTTCACAAGGCACCTATCTCGAGTTGACCTTGGAATGGGAGGGTGATGGGTATATCATTTCATATGATAGAAAGACAAAAGAATGGAAAGCATTATCACTTAAAAACAATACTATGATAAGTAAAATTAGAAATGAAGAGGATTTAGTTGATATTGGCGAAGAAGATATAAAAATAGAGTGTTTTATTGACCATTCTATAATAGAACTTTTTCTTAATGAAAGGAAGGGTATGACGTTACGCAGTTATCCTTTTTGTGAAAGAAATAGATTATATGTGAGAACTGATGCTATATGTAGTGTGTCTGTGTGGGGGTACGATAAAAATGCAGATTGATATGACAGTTGGTAAACCGGGAAAACAGATACTTACTTTTGTCAAACCTATTATTGTAGGAAATATATTCCAACAGCTTTATAGTATGGTAGATGCGGTAATTGTAGGTCGGTGCCTAGGAGTAGAAGCATTGGCAGCAGTTGGCTCGACAGGAAATATAACCGGAATGATGTTAGGATTTTTGATAGGTTTTACTACTGGATTGACAATGTATGGTACACAGAAATTTGGCGCAAAAGATTGGCATGGAATTAAAAAGAGCGCTGGAAATGGAATTGTAATTGCACTTTTAGTAACTCTTCTTGGTACAGCCATAAGCATAGGCTTTATAGATAAAATTCTTCAGTGGATTAATACACCATCCGATATTTATGAACTATCAAGGGATTATCTTTTGGTTATGTGTTGTGGATTTTTGTTTATGGTAGCATACAATATGTGTGCAAGTCTTTTACGGTCAGTTGGAAACAGCAAAACGCCCCTTTTATTTTTGGTGATTTCGTCTGCTTTAAATATAGTAATGGATATTGTGTTTATTGTAGTATTTCATTGGGGTATCATTGGCGCGGCCGCTGCAACAGTACTGTCACAGGGAATTTCGGTTGGGTTATGTATTATTTATATTATAAAATATGTTCCTATATTACATTTGACAAAAGAAAGCCTGAGATTAGATTGGAAAATTTTATCAAAGCAGTTGTCGATTGGAATTCCAATGGCACTTCAATATTCAATCACAGCTATGGGGTGTATAATTTTGCAAAGTGTTTTGAACATGCTTGGTTCTACAGCGATTGCTGCCTATACCGCTGCAGTCAAAATTGAGTGCCTTGTGACACAACCGTATCCGGCATTAGGGGTAACAATGGCTGCTTATACTGCTCAGAATAAGGGAAATCATGATACAAAGCGAATATGCATAGGAGTGAAGAAGGGATTTCAATACTGTCTGATTTATTCTGTTACTGCGCTTGTTCTGGTAAATATGTTTTTGCCGTATATGCTGCCAATGTTTATTTCCGGTAAGCAAATATATCATGCATTAAGCTATGCAAAGACATTTACATGGATTGATAGCGTATGCTATCTGCCACTTGGATGTATTTTCCTTTTCAGAGAAACATTGCAGGGAAGTGGACATGCGTTATTTCCAATGATTGGAGGAATCATTGAAATGGTTTGTAGGATTGTCATTTCGATGCTTGCATTAACACACCTGAATTTTGAACTTGTATGCATAGCGAATGCTGGAACGTGGGTTATTACAGCAGTGTATATTATGATAGTTTATTGTATTTATGTGAAAAAAGGAAAATTGTAGATGCTTTTTGGGTTGATAAAAATTCATGATTAAACAAGTAGAAATAGGATGGGAAAAATATGGTTACAGAAAAGCAAAAGTGTTATTGAGTCAGTTGGATGACCCGACAGAAGGAGATTGCTGTTTGAAGAAAAACAACATTATAAGTCGTTTAGAAAAAAATAAGCACATAGGACATAATGGAAAGACTTGACTAGATAAAGGAAACCTCTATAATAAAAATAGTAAACATTAATGTATACAAAAATCAAGGAAAACTATTATGGAATTTAATGAGAAATTACAACAGTTAAGAAAAGAAAAAGGGCTGACACAAGAGCAATTAGCAGAGATTCTATTTGTATCAAGGACTGCGGTTTCCAAATGGGAATCAGGACGAGGATATCCTAGCATTGAATCATTGAAAGCTATTTCTAAGTATTTTAATATTTCGGTAGATGAATTACTATCTGGTAATGAATTAATATCACTAGCCGAGGATGAGTCCAAGGAAAAAGCCAGAAAAATGGGAGATTTGGTATATGGAATCCTAGATTGTATGATTGCACTTTTCTTTGTGTTACCAATTTTTGGACAGGAAGGTGAGGAGATTATACGTTCCGTATCACTTATTGCCATGAATGATGTGGGTGGATTTATAAAACCAGCGTATATGTGCATGGTGACTATTATTACTATATTTGGTTTATTAGAACTGATAATGCAATTTTCTGATAATAAATATTGGATTCAAAGTAAATCAATTATTTCGATTGTATTGACAATAATAATAACCCTCTTTTTTATAATAAGCAGACAGCCATATGCAGGTGCTTATTCATTTGGTATATTGGTAGCAAAGGGTGCAATTTTGCTAAAAAAGCAGTGATACGTTAAGTGTCAAAGAACGTGAATCCCTGTATTTACAAGAAAAAACAAGAAGAGACTAAAAGTAACATAAGGTTACGTTTAGT
>CAYOMP010000195.1:0-4579 GCA_964405075.1 uncultured Lachnospiraceae bacterium | reverse complement strand
TTCAATAAGTGTTGCCCGCGGCATTAAATGCAAGTTGTATCGATATCCTTTTAAATATATTTTTCTAACGTAATCAGGATATTTTTCTAATGCCTTCAACTGCATTTGTAATGAAAATGACAAATTTTCTTCAATATATGGATTATTCAAATACGCTATATCCCCTACTTTGTTATTGTAGCTTAATCCGTTAAAAAACATAATTTTTGCCACATCTTTTCCATTTACTTTTGAAATAAAGTGGGTATTTTCATTAACTCCATCTCTATGTAAATCTATAACTACCTGAATAGATGGATTATTAGCCAAAATTCTTCGCACATCAGCCTCTGCCAAGGTAAATGCATAATTTCTATCCAAATTTCCACCTATCATATCGTAGCTTGAAGTATTATGTATAACATTATATCCATAATTGTTCGCTAATAATGTTGCTAAATAGCTACCTACTGCAACAATTGATGTAGATGAATCTCCCGGCAAAGAATCTGCAAAACTTTCTTGTGAATGAGTATGATAAATAAGTATTTGTGGCACATTAGGGTCTTTTTCTATACTCAAGTCTGTATTCATTAATTTTTCTATATTAAATCTCTCTGGCAAAAACGAAGTACTAGAATCAACCGTATATATGGTATTTTTCAAAAAATCAATATTCGCTAATTGTTCTATTGTATATACTTTTCCATTTGTTGATTCAATTGCAGTATTCTCCTCCCCATGAATTACACTTTGATTTTTCCCTATATCACTGTTTATATTAGCTGCTTCTGACATATCTAAGGCTTCACTGGTATTTTGCTCCATACCAGCATTGTCTGTTTCCAGATTTCCTTCTTTGCCCATTGCCATTTCTCTATCTTCTGCGCTTATACCTTGAGAATCACCGCCATTTGTAAAATTGTGTTCATCTCCTTTTACTCTTGCATTTTCATTCTCCATTGCCGCCATATTAGTAATATCACTAATATCCACTTGTGAACTAATCTCTTGCACTTCACCAGTAACGGTTATAGACGCCTTTGTTTCGGTATTATTGTTGTTATTTTCATTACTATTTAACACATTTTCATAATTTTCTTCATTTTCTACTGCTTCTTCTTTAAAAATCTCTTCATCATTATCCCCTTTGTTTAAATATGTTTCTTCTTTAACATATAAATATATAGGAAAATATCCATACATTATTTTTTCAACAATATTACACTGCTTATCCTGCGATACATATCTAAATGCCGGAGTACATACATCACTTATAGTTAAAGCAGCTAATCTCACTCCCATAGTCTTTACAGTCTTTAAGGGATTTCCCTGATTATTTACATCACCATTAGAAAATCCCTTAATAACTAATCCTACAATCAATATTATAATTAATATTTTATATATTTTTTTACATGGATGTTTCCTCATACACTTACCTGCCTTTTCCCATAATAAGTATATGCATAATTAATCCAAAACTTGCCTTTTTACACGCTTTATTTTTCCTTGTGCGCGATAAATTCTAAACAACTGCCATATTTATAGCCTCAGAAATAGTGTATGACAATCTCTTTATAGTAGCATCAATATCCTTAGGGGTTACGTACATTCCATTCATTCTTGGGGATATAATTTCTCTTATTAAATTATACTTTTCTTCACCATCAAATCTTGAGAAAACACTCTCAAAGCTTCTGAAATCTCTAATCTCATCTAAGACATGACACAAATTTTCCATAGTATCATTAACAATGGTGGCAGCATCTACAACGGTTGGAACGCCAATAGCAATGACTGGTACATTCAAAGTATCCTTACCTATTGCACAACGATGATTTCCTACTCCTGAACCCGGCATAATCCCGGTATCAGTTATTTGAATAGTTGAATTAAGCCTTTTCGTACTTCTTGCTGCCAAAGCGTCAATAGCAACTACAATATCCGGGGTAGTCTCATCTACAATCCCCTTGATTATTTCTACAGTTTCCATTCCAGTCTGTGCCATTACTCCCGGTGCAATACAACTAATAAGATTAACCCTTTCACCTCCCATAAAGTCTTTGCCATATTCCTTAGCTATATGTCTTGTTACAAAAAGATTATCCACTACAAACGGTCCTAATGCGTCAGCAGTAACATCACGATTTCCCAGTCCGACTACCAAAATATTTTTGTCCTTCTTTTTAAATGGTAAAATTTTTTTTAATTGCTTTGCTAATTCTACCGAAATCTCCCTATGATAATCTTCATCTAACGCTAACATTTCCGGTGCCTCTAACGTAACATACGTACCCATTGGCTTATTCATTGCTCTTGCACCTTCTTTACTCTCAATAACTACAGTTGTAATCTTGATGTCCTTTTCTTCAATATATTTCTCACTAATATCTACTCCACTAATTTTAATATCATCTTCATCAAAACGTTCTCCGGCTTCTAGTGCAAGGTCAGTTCTGATAAAGCCCTCATCTTCCATATTTTCTAATTTTTTAAAAATCTCTTTCATAACTATCCTCCATTGAATTATTTAGCTTTTTATTATTTTCTCCACTTCACTATCAATTATGTATTTATTTTCCGGTGTTTTCCTACTCTCTATATTTTTTCTCCCTTCGCTGACACTTTTCAAATTCACTACAATTCAACCCATTCAAGTTCCGCTCGTAAAAGGTATATCGAATGATATAATATGCTCCCATTGATAATAGTTTGTTACTCACAACCTCTACAAATAGAGGTCATTACACATCTGACATATTAAATACCCCAAATTTATATTTAATAATTTTCCAAATATGTATTGACATATTCTTCATATTAAACTAAAATATATGAGTATGTTTGTGGGTTGTCCGTGTCCGACTAAAGCACAAACATTAAACAAACAAATTTTCATTATTGAAAAGTTTCTCACCACTTTTTAATGATGTTATAACTTATTAATTCAACTATAATTATTCGGAGGTGCCAAAATGGCTAACATTAAATCTGCAAAGAAAAGAATTTTAGTAAACAGAACTAAAGCTGAAAGAAACAAAGCAATCAAATCTGCTGTAAAGACTTCAATTAAGAAAGTTGAATCTGCAGTAGCTGCTAACGATAAAGCAGCAGCTGAAGTAGCATTAAAAGATGCTATCTCAACAATTGATAAAGCTACTACAAAAGGTGTTTATCACAAAAATACATCTTCAAGAAAAGTTTCTCGTTTAGCAAAAGCTGTTAACGGAATTAACTAATTAATATAAAATCAAAACCACCAGAACCGTCAACTGGTGGTTTTTTTTATCTATTCATACTAAATTTTACGATTAACAGTTCAACACTCATATTATCTCCCATTTTACCTGTTTTAACCTCTTCCTCAGCATTTGCACATTCTTCTATAGCATTTCTTAACCAGCTCATTTTGAATGCTTTTGCCTGAGTCAAATACTTGCCAACAATATATGGTGACAATCCCACCTTCTTTGCCATATCTCCATTAGAGAAACCTAATCTCTGCAAATCTTTAACCTGCATCAACAAATTAAACTGTCTGGTTAATAAGAAAAGTATTCTCATAGGCGGTTCTTTCAATGCCAGCAAATCATAATACAAGTCTAATGCTCTCTTTTGCCTTCTCTCTGCTACCGCAGAAATCATTTCAAAAATATTGTTAGTTACTACAGTTGTACATATTTCTTCTACATCTTTATCTGTAATAGATTCCTTCTCTCCAACGTAGCAAATTAACTTCTCTAATTCCTTTTGAATATTCTCCATATCAGCACCAGTCTTTGATAAAAACAACTGCATCGCATTTTGAGTAATTCTCTTTTTCTCTTTGTTTAAGTTTCCTAAT
Source organism: uncultured Lachnospiraceae bacterium (assembly GCA_964405075.1). GTDB lineage: Bacteria > Bacillota > Clostridia > Lachnospirales > Lachnospiraceae > CAYOMP01. The sequence continues at coordinate 753 of CAYOMP010000195.1, read as the reverse complement.
ATCCACTTAGTAAGATTTTCTTCACTTTGGGCATTTAACTCTACTGCTCGCCCTTTATCCTTAACCTTTTTGAATAATCGCCCTCTCTTATCTGCTTCATCCTCTACAAAAACTAAACATGTACTTTCAGCCATATCGTCTATATAATCAGCCAGTTCATCACATTTGTTTTTGAAAAAGCCACTGTTTTCCATAATAATAACTCGTCTATCTGCAAAAAAAGGCATTGTTTCAGCTAAATCAATAATTTCCTTAGGATTAATATCTTTTCCCTCAAAATAGGCATAATTCATTGTATCCCCATCATTAACCATTGCATCCTTCAATTTGTTCTTATATAGTCGTTTTAAATAGTTCTCTTCACCATATAAAAGATACACATTTTTAAATTGTCCTGATTTAATATCTTCGCTAAGCTGCTTCATATTTTCATTCCTGCTTTTTCAATTATTAATTTTGTTTACTTTTGATTTAAACCAAATACATGCAATTAAACATTATTACTTTTTCCAAATAATACATTTATCTAACGTCTAATAAGTTTTTTACCTGTTACATTATACATTTTAGAAAGATTTTTTTCAATATAGTCGATTTCATTTAAATATTTCATACCTATTAAAAGGATTGGCAATACTAGCAACCTCTCTTATAATTAAATCCCCTTGTTTAGATTTTCCAATATTTTAATAAACAGTTATAAAATTTATGCTTACTTAGATAAACAAACGCGCTTTCACAGGAAGCAATCTT
>CAYOMP010000194.1:0-4590 GCA_964405075.1 uncultured Lachnospiraceae bacterium | reverse complement strand
ACTATTAACATAGTTTCTATTTTTTATATAGGAGGTTATAACTATGGATTCACGTGGATTTGACTATGCAGTTTTAACTATTGTAATAATTGGTGCTATTAATTGGGGCTTAATTGGTTTCTTTAACTTTAATCTGGTTGCACTTCTCTTTGGCAACGGTATGTTCTCAAGAATAGTATACGGAATTGTTGGTTTATGTGGATTATATCTTATTAGTCTATACGGACGAGTTAATCCTTTTAACAAATAGTCAAATAAAATATTCTTTACATTAAGTGTTGGGGAAAAATATACTTCATTCCTCAACATTTTTATTGCCAAGCATACGACAAACAGTTACAGTGGACCTATTTTAGTTTGTTACATAACATTTGTAACTTTAGTTCTATAATTTATGTAAAATCAACTCAACAATTTAGCATACATATAATTTCATACAAAATCATAAACTCTCTGGAATAAAGAATTAGCAGAAGAACTTTTAATTCTCCTGCTAATATATTTACATTTTACAACGAAACTACTATCTTTGATTTTACTGCTTCTGGAAGATTTTCTTCATCATCTGATACACTTAAAACAAAATCAACCTTATATTTCTCACTAATACTATCAAGCTTACTTATTGTACTAGCTATATCATTTCCTTCTAAACAAGAAATCTTTAAAAAACTATCTAGGAACACCAATTCCAAGTCATAGTCTTGTGAAATTATCCCACACAAAAATCCAACAAACTCATCTGAATTTTCAATTGGATAATCCAAACAATTAATTAAACGTACTTTACTGCTAAGTTCATGCATATGTTTTGTACTTTTATCTATGTAAACTATGTTACCAGTACACTCTTTAACCTTAGCATTTACCATATCAAGAAGATGTTTTGTCTTACCTTTACCCTTTTTACCAACAATTAACTGTATCATTGTAATCTCCTCCTTAGACATATAAAATTGTATAGATAGTTTAATATTTATATATTATTTTATATACATTATATATCAAAGATTCGAAATATTCAAATAAATTATTTATTAATTTCCGACAAAAGATTTGACATTTGGGTATACAAAGTTGAGCGATTTTCTGCTTTTAATACTACAGATATATATGGGTTACCTACAGTATCTTTCGCATAAATAATCAGACAAGATCCTGCCGCCGCTGTAGTTCCTGTCTTACCACCAACTACAACTACTCCATCTGGCATTGCAACATCACCTTTTAAATACTGATTAGTTGTATTAAAAGATATTTCTTTTGCAGAACCATCACTTAGTGTATATGAAGTTGTATACTCAGTTGTACTAATTAGTTCAACAAACTTTTCATTTTTTACAGCCTCATTAAATATCAAATACAAATCATACACTGTTGTATAATGATTTTCATCTGTAAGCCCATGAGGATTAACAAAATGTGAATTAGTAGCACCCAAACTCTTAGCTCTTTCATTCATCATATCTGCAAATGCCTCTACACTACCTGCAATATGTTCAGCAATTGCAACAGCCGCATCATTACCAGAGTACATCATTAATCCATGCAATGCTTGTTCTAAAGTAATCTTATCCCCTTCTTTAAAACCGCAAAGCTGAGCACCCGACTCTGTAATTTCGCAATTCTTACTAACAGTAATAACATCGTCCAAATTACCTTTTTCCAATGCTAACAACGCAGTCATTATTTTTGTAATGCTAGCTGGATACAACTGTTCATTTGCATTATCTGAATACAACGTCTCACATTTATTTACATCAAATAAAGCAGCAGCTCCCAAAACCTTTTCATCAACATCTTCCGATAAAATATTATCTGATGCGACACATATACCTTCTGCAAAGGTCGTTAAAACACTATTATCAACAGTGCCCGTTGCTACATAAGAATACTTTGCATCTTCTATATCGTATTCTTTCGCAATTTCTCTATCACCACATCCTACAACTTGAAATGACATAATCATCATCAATAATAGGTATATAGCTTTTCTATTTGTACATTTCACGCCACTCTAAGTCTCCTCTATCAAGGGATTTTATCAAAAGCTCTGCTGTAGCCAAATTCGTAGCCAATGGAATATTATGTGTATCACATAATTTAACAATGTTATTTACATCTGGCTCATGAGACTTAGCTGATAATGGATCACGAAGGAAAATAACAAGGTCAATCTGATTATGTTCAATCTGTGCCCCTAATTGCTGTTCTCCACCTAAATGTCCAGCTAAATATTTATGAATACTCAAATTAGCTACTTCCTCAATTAATCTACCTGTTGTCCCTGTAGCATATAATTCATTTTTGCTCAAAATGCCTCTATATGCTATACAAAAATTCTGCATTAACTTTTTCTTGGAGTCATGTGCAACTAAACCAATGTTCATATATTCGTCCTCCTTAATACTTTTTCGGCTGTAGTCCAACATTTAAGACAAAGCCTATACCTATAAATGAACTAACTAAAGATGTCAAACCTGCACTCACGAATGGAAGTGGTAAACCTGTATTAGGCAAAAGAAACGTTGCAACTCCGATATTTACAAAGCTCTGAAAAGCAATCCATGAAGCAACACCACAACATATGAGTCTGCCTGATAAATCTTTAGAATTTTTCCCAATTCGTATACACTCAAATACTATAAGTGCAATTAATATAATAACAATACAACAACCAACAAATCCCATTTCTTCCCCGACTATTGCAAAAATAAAATCTGTCTGAGGTTCTGATATAAAATTTCCATTTTTTACTGAAGCCACTGTATTATTATTCAACCCTTTTCCAAATAACTGACCAGAACCAATTGCAATAACAGAGTTAGTCTGTTGATATGCTAAATCTTTATATTTGCTTGGCTGCAACCAAGCCAAAATTCTATTAGCCTGATAGGTATTTATTAATTTCTGTCCAGGCTGTAATACCAAACTAATAAATATTGCAGCAGCTGGTACTACCACTGCAAGTACTCCACCTATTATTTTATAACTTAATCCCGAAATATACAAGAGTGCACAAAAAATTAATGCAACAACAATACTTGTAGATAAATCAGGCTGTGATTCTATCAAATATAACGGTATAACAAACAAAACACAAGCTATCCCTAATATCTTTACTGTATTTATTTCTTCTTTATATTTTCCAAAAAACTTGGCAAAAAACAAAATCAAAAGTATTTTACTCATTTCAGAAGGTTGAAACTGTATCCCTGCTATTGTAATCCATCTGGCAGCTCCACCAACCTCTTTACCCATAACTTTAACTAAAACCAAAAGTATAATATTCAAAAAATATATAAACCAGTAAAAGTTAAGCACATAACTATAATCCATAATTGATATAATTACCATTACAATAAGTCCAAGTACGACACCAAGAATCTGTTTATCCTGTATTGATTCCTTTGCGCTTCCTACAATTAAGATTCCAATCCCAGAAAGACACATAACCCATAATATTAACTTAAACTTATAATCTCTTAACTGATACTGATTTAACATTTTTTCTCTCCAATTAATTTGACATCAAAACTAGTTATTATCTCTATTTCTTATTTCCTTAATAGGAATATTAGCACATAATGCTGGAACACTTCTAGCTCCTTCGATATCAGTCTGCGTAATCTGAATATCGAGCCCCTCTGAATCAATTTCAACATATTTTGATATAACTTTGATAATATCAGCTCTCATCATTTCCATAATTTCTGGAGAGCAATTTGCTCTATCTGATACCAAAACAAGTTTTAATCTATCCTTCGCTACATCACCAGAGCTTTTCTTTTTGAAAAAATCTAATAAATTCATAAAAGCTCCCCCTTTTAGTTTTTCTTAAATATACTTGCTAATTTTTCAAAAAAACCACCTTTAGAATCTAATTCTAATAAAGGTACATCTTCACCAATTATTCTGTGACAAATGTTCATATATGCTTTTCCAGCCAAAGCATCAGAGCCTACCAATGGTTCACCCTGGTTTGTTGAAATAACAATCGCTTCGTCGTCTGGAACAGCACCAATAAGCTTAATTGCAAGAATATCAACTACATCATCAATTGACATCATATCTCCACGTTTTACCATATCCATTCTGATACGATTAACAATTAAATCTGTTCTCTTTAAATTGTTTGCTTCAAGTAATCCGATAATTCTGTCTGCATCACGAATAGCTGATACTTCTGGTGTAGTAACAACCAATGCTCTGTCAGCACCTGCAATAGCATTCTTGAATCCCTGCTCAATACCGGCTGGACAGTCAAGAATTATGTAATCAAACTCTTCTTTTAATTCTTCAATAAGTTTCTGCATCTGTTCTGGTGTAACAGCATTCTTATCTCTTGTCTGTGCTGATGGCAAAAGATATAAATTTGGATATCTCTTATCTTTTATTAATGCCTGTTTAACACGACAATTACCTTCTACTACGTCTACAAGATTGTATACTATTCTGTTTTCAAGTCCCATAACAACATCAAGGTTTCTTAATCCTATATCTGTGTCTACCAATACTACTTTTTTGTCTAATTTTGCAAGACCTGTTCCAACGTTAGCAGATGTTGTAGTTTTACCAACGCCACCCTTT
>CAYOMP010000193.1:0-4596 GCA_964405075.1 uncultured Lachnospiraceae bacterium | reverse complement strand
GATGGGAATTGAACCCACACAATCGAAATGCTTACAATATACTTAGTCTTTCTCGTCTGCAAGTTCCGACACTTCAGCAAATCTCGTTGTTTGTTACTCAAGACAAGTGATATGATACTATTTTTTTTCCTTCTTGTCAATACTTTATAATTTATATTTTCCATATTTTTATATTTTTTTCAAATAATATATACAATAAGAAAATTCTATTTGACATTATTTTTAAATAGGAATACAATTATATTGTTAGAGATATGCAGTCATGGCGGAATTGGCATACGCGCTAGATTCAGGTTCTAGTTCACTTATGTGAGTTCGGGTTCAAGTCCCGTTGACTGCATTTTTAAAGACTTATATTCCCTGTGGTTTATAAGTCTTTTTTGATATCATAGGGAATTCCTTGATTAATTGACATATTATATATACATTCAAATTTTCTTTTTTATATTATCTAAGTAAGCTTATTGTAAATCTTACTAATAATCGAATGTCTTACTAATTTATCAACATGCCAAAAACTTATTACACATACCCTTCCTTTTATAGCAAGTTATATCCTCTGTAATCCATTTAATAGTTCATCAGCACTACATATTCTGTTTATTATTTAGTTACATTTATTTATTCTTTCAAGATTTTCTCTTCATTTTTAACTATTTTACTTTATTTCTGGTGCATTTCTATTTTATCAAGTTCAGAGTTATTTACTAAAAAAGCCACATAACGTTCAAAATTTAGTCATTTTTTCTCCACAACTAATTATTACAATAATAAATGTAAAAAGCATTAAAACTTTTTCATATTTCCCCTCTTTTTTAAGACCAACTCCTCCTCCCCTATATAGTTGGTCTTATAGATAAGACAGATTAGGAATTGTTCGGAAAGTTTCCTAATCAAAAAAGCATTGGTTACCCCCATAGCCAATGCTTTTTCTTTGTTGCCAAGCATTCTAAAAAAGTTTTCTTGTCAAACATTTATATGAACGTAGTTTTTAGTATTCTTAGCAACCAAAAAATGCCTTCAATATGAAAGCATTTTTTAATATATCTAAAAATCAAATTACTTATTATACTCTGCAACGAGCTTTCTAAATGCTTCTAAAGAACGTTCAACCTTTTCAGTCTGGATACAATAAGCCATTCTAAAGTATCCCGGACATCCAAAACTATCTCCTGGAACTAATAACAAGTCATATTTCTTTGCCTTTTCACAAAATGCCTTTGCATCCTCCTCTAATGCCTTAGGGAAAATGTAAAATGTTCCACCTGGTTTTACACATTCAAAGCCAAGTTTAGTCAACTCATTATAAAGAATGTTCATATTTCTTTCATATACAGATAAATCTGATGTCATATCAATAACCTTTGCAACTGCAAGCTGAATTATTGAAGGCGGACAGTTATGTCCAATTTCTCTAGAAATCTGACCGCACATTTCAACAATTAATTTAGCATCTTTGCAAGCTGGGTTAACTGCAATGTAACCAATTCTCTCACCCGGGAGTGACAATGATTTACTAAATGAATAGCAAGTTAATGTATTATCGTAATGATTAGCAACAAAAGGTGCATCTACTCCCTCAAATACAATCTCTCTATATGGTTCATCAGAAATAATATATATATCATGTCCATATTCTTCTTCTTTTGCCTTTAAAATACCAGCCAGTTTCTTAATAGTCTCTGTTGAATACACAACTCCAGATGGGTTATTAGGCGTATTAATCAAAATTGCCATAACCTTTTCATTTAACATAGCTTCAAAAGCCTCAAAATTAATCTGAAAATTCTCTGTATTTGGTGGAACAATATTTAATTTAACCCCACATCCTTCGATATACGGTCTATATTCTGGGAAAAATGGTGCAAATGTTATCATTTCATCTCCAGGTACTGTTACTGCTCTAACGGCATGAGCAATGGCACCTGCCGCCCCTGATGTCATAAAAATACAATCCATATCGTATTGCATTTTGAATCTTCTATTTAATGAATCTGCAAAATCTTTTCTAACAGATGGAATTCCAAGGCTTGGACTATATCCATGAATAGCTACCGGATCCCCTGTTGTAGCGTATTCTACCAAAGCATCAGTAAATTCCTGTGGTGCAGGAACAGAAGGGTTTCCTAAGCTATAATCAAATACATTGTCGTATCCTATTTCTTCTCCCCTTTTAAGTCCGTACATAAACATTTGACGTATTACTGATTTTTGATTTAACATATCAGCATATTTTTTTGAAATCATCTATCTACACTCCTTCTTTAACGCGTTAAATTTATAATAAAACATTAAACTCACTTTCGCAAGAATAATTATTTTTATAATTTGACAAAGAACTCCTATAAATTTTTCCATAAAATGGATACAAAAAAATATAATCTGATATACTCTCAATACCTTGTCATATCATAAATGCTTAATGAAACGCACTAATTTTCATATTTATGTTTTAATCTAACTTACCAAACACTTCATTACACAATTCTAAATATTCTTTATACTGGCTTGTTTCCTGTAATTCAATAAGTACCTCAGCCATTGACCTATAATACCACTCATGCTGTCTTTTATCCTTCTGGTTAAAGCGTTCCCAAAATTTTTCCCCTTCTTTTTTATAAAAGGTACTTGTAGCTCTTAAATTAGACAGCTTGTCTGCCAAAATAATTACTTTAGTATCTATTGACGCATGTCGTGCTCTCGCCACAGCTTCTTCTTTTCGCACTCTCCAAGTTTGTGACTTAGAAATTCCTTCACGCTTATTCTCTGTTACACTATCTACTAATCTGGCAACTTCATTTCCAAATCTATGATAAATATCATCAATAGAATATTTTGTATCCTCAACAACATCATGTAAAATTGTTGCCACCACAACATCCACATTATGTGCCTCATTTTCCACTATCAATGTATACGCAATTATGGAAGCTTCTACAGGATGAACAATATATGGAATCTTAGAACCTTTTCTTTTTTGCCCCTTGTGAGCCTTGGCTGCAAATTGATAAGCTTCTTCTATTCTTAGATAATCTTCTTCTGTCCAATTATCAGGTTTTCGCATTCCGGCAAACTTATTCCAATTCTTCTCGACAAAGCATGGAAATTCTTTGGTAAGACCTGCCGCAATCATGCCATCGGTAAATTTCTTAATTCTATTTGTCTTTACATTATCTGCCAGTCTCACCCCAAAATACATACAATATACACTTCTGCAATCTCCCGCCCACAATGGACAATTACCACATCTATTAGGGTCAAACTGCAAAACATCATTTGCCATTCTACAATATGTTCTACTTTTTGAATCCAGCCAAGTAGGAAATGCCGTATTTCTAAGTTCTAAGATTTGCTCTCGTTCCATAAATTTACTCCTCCTATTGTTTCATCACATTGCTCATACCTGTATTATATATCTATAATCTTACCTTTTCTATACTAATTTTATATATCCTATACATAACTTTGTACTATACATTCTAAAAGTTTTATTATCTTCCAAAATGTTTATATTCCTTACTGTTTTTTACTTATCAAATACAAAAATAGAATGTACAAAGTCTTATAGATCCTTTTGCACATTCTATTTTTGTATTGTTACTACCAAATATTTGAAAACAGATCAAGTATTTTGCACTGTTTAGTCTTAATGATTACTTAAAAAGCCAAATTAGATTTTCTAATATATCCTGTATATCCCGCATATTTAACTTTTGCAACACTACTCGAAACATTACTATCAACAACAATTACTTTTTTTCCTCTTGGAATAGAAAATAGTAATGTGCTTTCACTTAAAGTTTTACTTGAATATAAATATCCATATGGTGAACTAACCTTAGCATATACAGTCCTCATTAATGGATTCACTGTTTTATTAAAATCATCCACTATTGGTACTCCTTCATCCGTATACCCAATAATCATTCCCTTTAAGGAATATTCATCAATTGCCGTACTGCTTTCAGTTGAACTAACACTTCCTTCGTATGCATAAGAATTACTATTAATACTTATTGTTACTATTACCATTGCCATTAAAACAATTATTTTTTTCATACACGCACCTCTTTTATATCTGTATTTTGTTATGTTAAGTGCATTATCTGCACAGGATACCTTATTATTATTCTTCTTATAAATATAAAGTTAACTACAAGCTTACATACACTGTGCTTACCCCGTTTTTCACATGGATTTTCACCAAATTTAATGCTCTAAGTGTATCTTCTCTTGCCCCCTGATGCTGTATTATGTAATCAGCTATAACAACTGCATCTGTGCTGTTAATTACATATTCTTCACATCTAAAACTATAACTACAATTGTCTATACTCATATACAATGTATTTGCCTTATAATAGCTAATTTCTCCATTATAATATTGTTCAAAATATTTTTTATACATTTTTAATAACTCTCTGTTTTCTTCCGTATAAAATCTATATAGTCTATCGCTTACACCATGATAAAGCAATTCCGATACTTTATTAGAAAGTTCTTCATCATATACTCCTGCGTTTTCCTTATTTGTATACTTTGCAACTGATGTAAATCTCCATATAGTTATTGTATATTCATCTTTTCTTTTTGATA
>CAYOMP010000192.1:0-4634 GCA_964405075.1 uncultured Lachnospiraceae bacterium | reverse complement strand
AGCGTAGGTATTACAGCAGGGGCTTCAACCCCAAACAATATTATTGAGGAGGTTCATTCGAATGTCAGAAATGAGTTTTGAAGAAATGCTTGAAGAATCATTGAAAACAATACGTACAGGGGAGGTTGTTGAAGGCACTGTTATCGATGTCAAAGAAGATGAAATCATCTTAAATATAGGATACAAGTCTGATGGTATTATAACAAGAAATGAATATACTAATACCCCTAACGTAGATTTAACAACAGTTGTTTCTGTAGGTGATACTATGGAAGCTAAGGTGTTAAAGGTTAACGATGGCGAAGGACAGGTATTATTAACATACAAACGTCTTGCAGCTGAAAAAGGTAATAAGAGATTAGAAGAAGCATTTAACAATCAGGAAGTTTTAAAAGAAAAAGTTGATAAAGTTCTTGATGGTGGTTTAAGCGTAGTAGTTGATGAAGCTAGAGTATTTATTCCAGCTAGTTTAGTATCAGATACTTACGAAAAGAATTTAGCAAAATATGCTGGTGAAGAAATCGAATTCGTTATCAGTGAATTCAATCCAAGAAAGAGAAGAATCATTGGTGATAGAAAACAGTTATTAGTTGCTAAAAAAGCTGAATTACAGAAAGAATTGTTTGCTAAGATTAAAGTAGGCGATGTTGTTGAAGGTTCAGTTAAGAATGTAACAGATTTCGGTGCATTCATAGACTTAGGCGGAGTTGATGGATTACTTCACATTTCAGAAATGTCATGGGGAAGAGTTGAAAATCCAAAGAAAGTATTCAAAGTTGGCGATACTGTTAAGGTTCTTGTTAAAGAAATCAGCGGTGACAAGATTGCTCTTAGCTTAAAATTTGAAGATACAAATCCATGGGCTAAAGCAGCTGAAAAATATGCAGTAGGAACAGTAGTAACTGGTAAAGCTGCCAGAATGACAGACTTTGGTGCATTTATTGAATTAGAACCAGGTGTAGATGCATTATTACATGTATCACAGATTTCTAAAGAACATGTTGAAAAACCTTCAGATGTTCTTAAGGTAAATCAGGAAGTAACAGCTAAAGTTGTTGACTTCAACGAAGCAGAAAAGAAAATCAGCTTAAGTGTTAAAGCTTTAGATGAAACAGCTGAGGAAGCTGAAGAAACAGCAGAAGATGCTGAATAATTTACGCGAGTAGTGACGAGAATGCTCTATATGAGTATTTGAAGAACATCGCTAGATTTATGAAACACGTAGAATGTGTTTCTCATAGTATACGCGAGCAACGAGGAGAAAAATATATTTACATAGGTTTTCGACGAGCGCCGCGATAATTTGATAAACTCGCAAGGCGCGTTTATCATAGTTACTAAGTAATAATTAGTGTTTAATGTAGAGGGAACTATCGAATACGGTACTGATGTATGTATTTGATAGTTCCTAAAACGTTATATAGGAGTAATTTTTTGTTATAAATAATAGAAAAATGATATATCTTGAGGCGAAAAATAAATGAAAAAATATAGATTGAAAAATGTGGGAATAATCGTATTGATAATATTAGTAATAGTATTATCTATAGGTTATGTAGGGCTTTTTAAATCAAATAAATGTGGTAAAAAGTTGGCGAAAGGTACAGAAATAGACCTTATTATATTTATGGGACAAAGTAATATGTCTGGAACAGGAGATGCCAAGCAGGCACCAACAGTAATAGATGGAGCAGGATATGAATTTAGAGCTATTTCAGACCCTACCAAATTATATAAAATTCAAGAGCCTTTTGGTGAACTAGAAAGTAAAGAGGGCGGAATTAATGATGTGGATTTGAAATGTGGTTCCATGGTATCATCGTTCGTTAACTCTTATTACAGTATAACTAAGACTCCTATTGTTGCAGTTTCGGCATCGGTAGGAGGTAGCTCGTTACACTCATGGGAACCGGAAGGAGAGTTATTGACTGATGCAGAGGAAAGATTCAATTTGGCTGTACAATGGTTAACTGACAATGGCTATACCATTCGACATAAATATATGGTATGGTTACAAGGTGAAAGTGATGGAAACAAAGGTACTAGCGAAGATGAATATATAAAAGGGTTGAAGAGTATAGTGGATTCTATGCAAGAAAATGGTGTGGAGAACTGCTTCCTCATTAGAATTGGTGAAAATACAGATGATTTTCAATTGCATGATGTAATTATACAGGCACAAACAAAATTATGTAGTACAGATTTAGATTTTATTTTAGTTTCTACAAAAAGTGTAGAATTATACAAATTAGGTTTGATGAGGGATTTTGTACATTATAACCAAGGCGGATTAAATATAATTGGGGAAGAAGCAGGAGCAAATGCGGCATATTATGTTGTGAATGGCGTGGAACCAAGTATGTATGACTCATATTTTGATAATTTGTATGTAGGAAGTAAAAGATAATTATACAGGTATAGGAGAAAATAATGGGAAAAGTACAGGGAAAGAGAAATTTGGGGATTGAATTTTGGAGATTTGTTTTCATTTGTTGTATTGCGTGTTTGCATTGGAGTAATAACTACTTTGGAGCTGTTCCTAGGTTTGAAGCTGCATATGTAGCTACAGAATTCTTTTTTATTGTGTCAGGATATTTGTTAGTTAACAAATTTTATAATGGCTCCGAAAAAATTAGTGCGTGGAAATATACTTTTAACAGAATTAAAGGAATGTATTTTTATTATGTATGTGCTTTTGGAGTGCTATTTTTGTACTCATGTTTGGAAGGCAGATATTTAGTAACAGATATTATAAATGAACTGTTTGGAGGTATATGGGAATTGACATTTTTGCATATATCGGGAATGCGAGCATATGGGTTACTCAACTATCCAACATGGTATATTTCGGCAATGATAATTGCAGGATATTTCATATATGCAGGATTAAGACATTTTGAAGAAAAATATGTTGAGATAATTGCGCCTTTGTCAGTTATTTTGATTTATGCAGTTTTCTCTAGGGAAAACCAGACAATTGATGTTTGGGGAGGAAGCAGTATTTTAAATATCTCGGATGCATTAACCAGAGCATTTGCAGGAATGAATTTGGGTATTCTGGCTTTTTTCTTGAGTAGGGCTATACGAGATAAATACATAGAGAATTCAATGGGAAAGACAGTGCTGTCTATTATAGAGATTTTGGCATTTGTGGGTGCATTGAATATTATGATAACCAGACAACATGGTCAGAGTGACTTTTTTGCAATAGCATTTTTATTCGTTGGTATTTCTATTGCTTTTTCTGGAATATCTACTTTTGATAAGATTTTTGATATAGAAATATTTAATATAAAAATATTTGAAGTGGCAGGAAGACTAAGCTTTATAATGTTTTTAAATCAAATATTTATTATTAATATAGTTGGAAAAATTCAGGGAATGAGTTACAAGGTTGCTATAATTGTATATTTAGTTGCTTTGACGATATTTTCAATGGTATTTCTACTAGTTGCAGATGCTATAAAGAGAGTGGTTATGTCACGAATTATAGCTAAAAAATAAATATTATGAAAATTATGCAAATTTTGTAATATTGTGGGTTTTTAAGTGCATTTGTGTGATATAATAAACAGAAGAGAGCCATAGGGAGCTTGCTCACCTTTGGCGAAGGTTGAAATTATTGAGCAAGTTGTACTCAAGATATAATAGATATAATTAGATATGTGCTGAAGAAGAAGACTAGATTATTTAGGGAGAAGGAGCAATTATATGGAAGGATACGAAAAATTTAAAGATGATGTGTTCAAATTAACAAAGATTGATTTGGATGCATATAAAGAACGTCAGATGAAAAGACGTATTGATACTTTAATTACTAAGAACAATATTAAGACGTATGATGAATATGTAAATACAATCAAGACAAACAAGGATTTATTTGAAGAGTTTGTTAACTATCTTACTATAAATGTTTCAGAGTTTTATAGAAATCCAGAACAGTGGGAGTTGCTCGATAAGGAAGTATTTCCAAGATTAATTCAGAAATATGGTAAGAATTTGAAGATTTGGAGTGCGGCATGTTCAACTGGTGATGAACCATATTCGCTAGTAATGGCATTATCTAAGTTCTTGCCACTTAATCAGATTAAAATATTTGCTACAGACATAGATAATCAGGTTATAGCCAAGGCAAAGGTTGGGCTATATAATGCCAAGAGTATTGCAGCTGTACCAGATGAATTTAAGAAGAAGTATTTTACTCAGGTTGGTCAGTCATATCAGATAGCAGATGAAATTAAAGCCAGAGTAGAGTTTAAACAGCATAATCTTCTTAAAGACCCATATCCAACAGGATGTCATCTTATCGTTTGTAGAAATGTGTTGATTTATTTTACAGAAGAAGCAAAGGAAGAAATATATAAGAAATTCAATGATTCACTTGTTAAGGAAGGGGTACTATTTATTGGTAGTACAGAGCAGATTATGCAATACAAGGAATTAGGTTATGGAAGATATAAGTCTTTCTTTTATGAAAAGAATATATAAAATATGAGCTTTTGAGCCTTAGATGTTAGCTATATATGCTAATGTCTAGGGCTTTTTTTGTTGTTAAAGAAAAGTAATAAATAAATCATTTAATCATATAATTTAGAGAGGTGATAAACGTGGACAACTATTTAAGAGGAATAGTA
>CAYOMP010000191.1:0-4635 GCA_964405075.1 uncultured Lachnospiraceae bacterium | reverse complement strand
AATGTCCAAAATTCAAGGCGATAATCATCGCAAAAAAATCATTAAAAAAACAATAGAATACGAAAGGAGATAGTAGTATATGTTTAGTACTATTATTACAGCTACTGTTAATGGAATTAATAGTGAAAAAGTCGAAGTGGAAGCGGATGTCAGCAATGGAATGCCAATGTTTGAAATGGTGGGATATTTATCATCAGAAGTGAAAGAAGCAAAAGAAAGAGTTAGGGTGGCAATGAAAAATACTGGAATAACAATGCCACCTAAAAGAATAACTGTTAATTTATCTCCAGGCGATACTAAAAAATCAGGTGCGATGTTTGATTTGCCAATTGCAACAGCTATACTGGCATCCTTACAAATCATAAATGTTGAAAAATTAAAGAATGCGATGGTTATTGGAGAATTAAGTTTGAATGGTGAACTAAAGCCGGTAAAAGGAATATTAGCAACAACGTTTTTGGCAAAGGAAATAGGCTGCGAGAGATTTTTTTTACCATATGAGAATGCCAAAGAAGCCGCAATTGTTCCTGGTATAGAAGTAATACCTGTAAGAAATTTGAAGGAAATAATTGACATATTAAATGAAAAGACAGGCTATGAAAAAATAGAGTATAAAGAAAAGGACTTTGAAATAGACAGTCTTTATAAAATTGATTTTTCTCAAATAAATGGACAGGCTATAGCGAAAAGAGCAGCAGAAATAGCAACTGCAGGAATGCATAATTTATTATTAATTGGACCACCAGGATGTGGAAAAACAATGTTAGCAAAAAGAATCCCAACAATCATGTCTCCAATCACAATGAGTGAAAGTCTGGAAGTTACAAAAATTTATAGTGCCTTAGGAATGATTGACACTAGTAATCCCCTCGTTAAATTACGTCCCTTTAGAAGTCCTCATCATACCATTACACAAACAGCATTAATTGGCGGTGGAAGAAATATTAGATCAGGTGAAATAACGCTAGCTCATAGAGGAGTATTGTTTCTTGATGAATTAACAGAGTTTAATAGAACAGTATTAGAAAGCTTGAGACAGCCAATGGAAGAAAAAGAAGTACATATATCACTAATTAGTGGAAATTATACATTTCCATCAAGCTGCATGTATGTTTGCGCAATGAATCCGTGTTCTTGTGGTTTTTATCCGGATTTAAATAAGTGCATCTGTAGTAAGAGACAAATAGACGCACATGTAGGAAAAATAAGTAAGCCATTCTTGGATAGAATGGATTTGTGCGTTGAAATGAAACAAATGGAATATGATGAAATAACCAGCAAGTATGAAAATGAGTCATCAAAGGAAATTCAAAAAAGAGTAATAAAAGCACAGGAAATTCAAAAAGAAAGATATAAAAACGAAAAAATACTGTTTAATTCTGATTTGAAATCCAGTGATGTTGAAAAATATTGTGAACTAGAAGATGATGTTATTGGGTATGCTAAAGTGGTTTTTGAAAAAATGAATTTAAGTGCCAGGAGTTATCATGGTGTGCTAAAAATTGCAAGAACTATTGCAGATTTGGATGAAAGTGAAAAAATAAATAAAAAACATTTTAGTGAAGCGATATGTTACAGAATGTCAGATGAAAAATTTTTGGGGAAGAAAAATGACTAAAGATGAGTACTGGTTTTGGCTGGTTAATATTTCAGGAGTAGGACGAAAAACAATAAGAAAGCTATTAGAAATATATAAAACACCAGAAAATGTATTTTTTGCACAAAAAAATGAACTGCTTGAAATGGTAAATATAAAAGAAAAAATTGCTAATGAAATAATTAGAAGCAGGGAGAATAAAGTGTTTCTAAAAGCATATGATAATATGAAAAAGAGGGAGATAAAATTCATACATTATGAAACAGAAAGCTTTCCAGAAAATTTGAAAAATATGTATGATCCTCCCTTTGCCATATACGTTAAAGGTGAACTACCAAGCGAATATAAAAACATTGCTATTATAGGAGCAAGAAATTGTAGCGAGTATGGAAAAATACAGGCATTAGAATATGCAAAAATCATAGCAGGCAGTGGAATAGGTATTGTTAGCGGAATGGCAGAGGGGATAGATAGCTATGGACATAAAGGAGCATTACAAGCAGGTGGAAAAACCTATGCAGTATTAGGCTGTGGGATTAATGTGTGTTATCCAAAGGAAAATATAAATTTGTATGAAGAGATTTGTGAAAAAGGAGGTATTATTTCTGAATACCCAATGAATGCATCTCCGATGGCTTGGTGCTTCCCAGATAGAAATAGGATAATTAGTGCATTGTCAGAAATAGTATTAGTAATAGAAGCTAAAAAAAAGAGTGGTTCGTTAATAACTGTAGATTTTGCTTTAGAACAGGGAAAGGATGTTTTTGCTGTGCCAGGGCGAGTTGGGGATAAGCTAAGTGAGGGGTGTAATTATCTTCTGGCTAATGGTGCAGGATGTGCATTTTCACCTTATGAAATATTAAATCAATTCGGATTAAATGATGTAAATAATAATAAAATAATAAAAAAAACTGTGAATTCACTTGAAAAGGATGAAGATATGGTGTATAGTTGTGTGGATTTAAATCCAAAAAATTTGGAAGATATTATGTATGAATCAGGACTAGATATTGGGACAGTAACCTGTGTTTTACTGAGTCTGGAAATGAAGGGGTACATTCAGGAAGTTTCAAAGAATTATTATTCGAAGACTATCATTTAAACTAATATATATAAATTTGGAGGAAGGGATATGGCAAAATATCTTGTTATTGTGGAATCACCAGCTAAGGTAAAAACTATAAAAAAATTTTTAGGATCAAATTATCAAGTTGTAGCATCAAATGGACATGTGCGTGATTTGCCAAAAAGTCAATTAGGGGTTGATGTGGAAAATGATTATGAACCTAAATATATAACTATTAGAGGAAAAGGCGATATATTAGCTAATTTGAGAAAAGAAGCCAAAAAGGCTGAAAAAGTATATCTTGCAACTGACCCGGATCGTGAAGGAGAAGCTATTTCTTGGCATTTGTCAAAAGCACTTAAGTTGGATGACGATAAAATGTACAGAATTAGCTTTAATGAAATTACAAAAAATGCAGTTAAAGAGTCTATTAAGGAAGCTAGAGAAATTGATATGGACTTGGTTGATGCGCAACAAACAAGAAGAATATTAGACAGAATGGTGGGGTACAAGATTAGTCCTGTGCTTTGGGCAAAGGTTAAAAGAGGCTTAAGTGCCGGACGTGTACAATCTGTAGCGCTTAGAATTATATGTGATAGAGAAGAAGAAATTAATGCGTTTATTCCAGAAGAATATTGGAGTTTAGAAGCAGATTTTAAGGTGAAAGGTGAAAGAAAACCTTTAAAGGCGAAGTTTTACGGAGATAAGAATGGAAAAATTGAAATTACATCCAGAGAGCAGATGGATAAGATTTTAGAAGATTTGAAAGAAGCTAAATATAGCATTTATGATATAAAACGTGGGGAAAGAATAAAGAAGGTTCCGTTACCATTTACAACTAGTACTTTGCAGCAGGAAGCGTCTAAAAAATTGAATTTTTCAACACAAAAGACTATGCGATTAGCACAGCAGTTATATGAAGGTGTTGATATTAAAGGAAGTGGAACGGTCGGTATTATTACTTACTTGCGTACTGACTCAACACGTATTGCAGAAGAAGCTGATAAAAATGTTAGAGAATATATAGAAAATGAATACGGAAAAGAATATGTAACTAATGCCGAAGCTAAAGATAATAAAGGCAAGAAAATTCAAGATGCTCACGAAGCAATAAGACCAACAGATGTTTCAAGAACACCAGCATCTATTAAAGATTCATTATCCAGAGACCAGTTTAGATTATATCAGTTGATATGGAAGAGATTTGTGGCAAGTAGGATGCAGTCGGCAAAATATGAAACTATTTCTATTAAAATAGAAGGAAATGGTTATTTATTTAATGTGTCAGCTTCGAAATTGGCATTTGACGGTTTTATGTCTGTATATATTCAGGATGAAGATGAAAAAGAAGAGAGTAATGTGATGCTTGGAAATATTAGCAAAGACGCAGAAATTTCATTGGATGAATATGAAGAGAAACAGCATTTTACTCAGCCACCGGCACATTATACAGAAGCGGCATTGGTAAAAACATTGGAAGAATTAGGAATTGGTCGTCCGAGTACTTATGCACCTACAATTACAACAATTCTGGCAAGAAGATATATTGTAAAAGAAAATAAGAATTTGTATGTGACAGAATTAGGTGAAGTTGTTAATTCAATTATGAAAAAATCATTTGCCAGTATTGTAGATGTTAATTTTACAGCGAATTTGGAAATGCTATTAGATAATGTTGGAGAAGGCAGTGTTGCATGGAAAACGGTTATAAGAAATTTCTATCCTGATTTGGAAGAAGCTGTAAAGATTGCAGAAGAAGAACTGGAACAATATAAGATTGAAGATGAAGTTACAGATGTAATATGTGAGGAATGTGGAAGAAATATGGTAATAAAATATGGTCCACATGGAAAATTCTTAGCTTGTCCAGGTTTTCCAGAATGTAGAAATACAAAACCATATCTTGAAAATATAGGAGTGCCGTGTCCTAAATGCTCAAAAGAATTTGTTATTAGAAAAACTAAAAAAGGCA
>CAYOMP010000190.1:0-4743 GCA_964405075.1 uncultured Lachnospiraceae bacterium | reverse complement strand
TACTAATATTATTGAATATGACAAAAAAGAAAGAAATGCATATTACTTGCGCGGATGCGTCTATGCCGAAACAGATTCCATAGAATTAGCAATGACTGATTTTGAAACGGCGATAAAATTGGTTGGCGATGATTTTGACTTATATATTGATATTTTTAAGTGTCTAAGCAGTAATGGATACGTTGAGCAGGGGCAGTCTATTCTAAATAGTGCACTAGAGTCAAAATTGTGTAAAAGCGAAATAAATAAGGGTATTGTGTATTACTATTTACAAGACCCAACAAGTGCGTTGACAGCATTGACAAAGGCTAGGGAGGAAAAGGTATCGGAAGCCTTGTTATATATGGGAAAAGTCTATGAATCTTTGGATGATCCAAATAGTGCAGTATCTTTATACAAAGAGTATTTGGATACTGTTGAAGAACCAAAGGATGAAGCTTTAATATATAATACTTTAGGTTTATGCGAGTTTAATAATGGTAATTATACAGAAGCTATTAATTACTTTGAACAAGGATTGGCTCTTAATGATGAAGGGGCTAATCAGCAATTACTATTTAATGAGATTGTTGCGTATGAATATACCTATGATTTTGATACAGCAGCATCAAAAATGGAAAAATATATTGAGAAGTATCCTAACGATACAGTGGCACAGCGAGAATTCAAATTCTTAAGTACAAGATAATGGTGGTATAATATGTCAGAAACAATTGAAATTGCAGAAATAGAAGAAAAAGTAATATTAGTTGGTGTCAGTACCAGAGACGGTGATGATACAGAAGAATCACTAGAAGAATTAAAGGAATTAGTTAAAACTGCCGGGGCAACAACAATAGGTATGGTTATACAGAATCGTGAAAGCGTGCATCCTGGAACATATATTGGAAAAGGTAAGATAGAAGAAGTTGCTAATTTGATAGAAGAATTAGGAGCAACAGGTATTGTGTGCGATGATGAACTGTCACCGGCACAGATGAGGAATCTTGAAGAAGAGTTGGGAACTAAGGTTATGGATAGAACCTTGGTAATATTGGATATATTTGCTAAACGTGCTTCAACCAGTGAAGGAAAGATACAGGTAGAATTGGCTCAGTTAAAATATAATTCAGCACGATTAATTGGTCTTAGAAGTTCATTATCACGTTTAGGTGGTGGTATTGGAACAAGAGGTCCCGGCGAGAAGAAGCTTGAAATGGACAGAAGATTGATTAAAAACAGAATTTCTCAGCTTAACAAGGAATTGTCAGAAGTAGAACGACATCGAGAAGTTGCAAGAAGTCAGCGTAGTAGAAATAAGGTTCCGGTAGTGGCTATTGTAGGTTATACTAATGCCGGTAAGTCTACCTTACTTAATACCTTAACAAATGCGGGAGTGTTAGAAGAGGATAAGCTATTTGCCACACTAGACCCAACCACCAGATTATTAGAATTAAAGAGTAAACAGCAGATTCTCTTAACTGATACAGTAGGTTTTATCAGAAAATTACCACATCATTTAATACAGGCATTTAGAAGTACGCTGGAAGAGGCTAAGTATGCAGACATAATTCTACACGTGGTTGATGCATCTAATCCACAAATGGAGAAGCAAATGCATATAGTGTATGAGACTTTAAAGGATTTAGGTGTTACTGATAAAACAGTTGTAACATTATTTAATAAGCAGGACAAAGCACCAGAAGATGCGGTGTTGCGTGATTTTAAAGCAGATAAGACCTTAAATATTTCAGCGAAATTTGGACAGGGATTAGAGGAACTACAGGATTTATTAGAAGAAATTTTACGTCAGAGAAATGTATTAATCGAAAGAACTTTTTCATATAATGAAGCAGGAAAAATTCAATTGATTAGAAAATATGGAGAACTTTTGGTAGAAGAATACAAAAGTGATGGTATATATGTTAAAGCGTATGTGCCTATGGAAGTTTATGGAAAGGTTGCAAATTAGCACTTTTCGTCTGTCAATAGGAAAAACATAACAAACACTACATATTGTACAAATGTTACGAAAATGTGCACATATGTAGTGTTTTTCGTTGACTTTAAAAGGGGTAATTGATACAATTTTTCTAGTGGGAAATTTTTTGAGAAGGTTGGATAAAGCAAATCCATATATATACTAAGGAGGAAAAGCTATGTTTCAGGTAGTCAAGAGGGATGGGGAAATTGCAGATTTTAATCTTAAAAAGATTAATGAAGCTATCGCTAAGGCCTTCATTGCAACGCAGAAGCAGTACAATGATGAAATAATTGATTTATTAACTTTGCGGGTAACAGCAGATTTTCAAAGTAAGTTGAAGGATTCTCAGATTCATGTTGAAGAGATTCAGGATAGTGTGGAGAATGTATTGGAAAATGCGGGATATAATGATGTGGCAAAGGCTTATATTTTATATAGAAAGCAACGTGAGAAAATAAGAAATATGAAGTCCACAATATTAGATTATAAAGACATAGTAAATAATTATGTAAAAATAGAGGACTGGCGTGTTAAAGAGAACTCTACAGTTACTTATTCGGTTGGTGGATTGATATTAAGTAATTCTGGTGCAGTAACAGCTAATTATTGGTTATCTGAAATATATGATGATGAAATATCAACAGCACATAGAAATGGAGATATTCATATACATGATTTATCTATGCTGACAGGATATTGTGCCGGATGGTCATTGAAACAGCTTATTACAGAAGGATTAGGCGGAATAACTGGTAAGATTACGTCACAACCGGCAAGACATTTAGCATCCCTTTGTAATCAGATGGTTAACTTCTTAGGAATAATGCAAAATGAATGGGCAGGAGCACAGGCTTTCTCATCTTTTGATACTTATTTAGCACCATTTGTCAAAATTGATAATTTAAGCTATAAAGAAGTAAAACACGCTATAGAATCATTTGTTTATGGAGTAAATACACCTAGCAGATGGGGAACACAGGCACCTTTTACTAACATAACACTGGATTGGACAGTTCCTGATGATTTGGCTGAGTTGAATGCTATTGTTGGTGGTAAGGAAGTAGATTTTAAATATAAAGACTGTAAAAAAGAAATGGATATGATTAACAAAGCCTTTATTGAAACTATGATAGAAGGCGATGCAAATGGCAGAGGATTTCAGTATCCAATTCCTACATATTCAATAACAAGAGATTTTGACTGGTCTGAAACAGAAAATAATAGATTATTATTTGAAATGACTGCAAAATATGGTACTCCGTATTTTTCTAATTATATTAATAGTGATATGCAGCCAAGTGATGTTCGAAGCATGTGCTGTAGATTAAGATTGGATTTAAGAGAACTTAGAAAGAAAACAGGTGGCTTTTTTGGCGCCGGTGAAAGTACAGGCTCAATAGGAGTAGTAACTATTAATATGCCTAGAATAGCTTATTTAGCTAAGGATAAAGAAGATTTTTATCAGAGATTAGATAGAATGATGGATATTGCTTCTCGTTCATTAAAGATTAAGAGAGGAATAATCACTAAGCTTTTAAATGAGGGATTGTATCCATATACTAAGAAGTATCTGGGAACTTTTGAAAATCATTTTTCAACAATCGGGCTTATTGGTATGAATGAAGTAGGTTTGAATGCTAAATGGTTAAGAAAAGACATGACACATGAGGAAACGCAAGTCTTTACAAAAGAAGTGTTAAATCATATGAGAGAACGTTTAGCTGATTATCAGGAAAAGTATGGTGATTTGTACAATTTGGAAGCAACACCGGCAGAATCTACAACTTACAGATTAGCTAAGCATGATAAAAAGCATTATCCAGATATTATAACAGCTGGAAAAGAAGGAGATACTCCTTTCTATACAAATAGTTCACATTTACCGGTAGATTATACTGCAGATGTGTTTGATGCTTTAGACATTCAGGATGAATTGCAGACGTTATATACATCAGGAACGGTATTTCATGCGTTCTTAGGGGAAAAGTTACCAGATTGGAAGGCAGCAGCCAGATTAATTAAGACTATAGCCGAGAATTATAAATTGCCATATTATACGATTTCTCCAACATATTCAATATGTAAAGAGCATGGATATTTAAAGGGAGAGCAGTATAAATGTCCAATATGTGGCAATGAAACAGAAGTATATAGCAGAATTACAGGATACTATAGACCTGTTAAGAACTGGAACGAAGGAAAGATACAGGAATATAAAAATAGAGTAGTATATGATTCTGAACATGCTATTAAGGTTTCAGAGGAGAAACAATTAAAGAGTAGTTTTGTTAAAATAACAAAAGATGATGTTAGTATAACTCCAACAAAAGATGCAACATATTTATTTACAACAAGCAGATGTCCTAATTGTAAAATGGCAAAGGAATTTTTGAAAGATGTTAATTATATAGTAATTGATGCTGAAGAAAATCCGGAATTAGTTAATAAATATGGAATAATGCAGGCACCAACGTTAGTTGTTATTAATGATGGTAAAGTGAAAAAATATGCGAATGTTTCTAATATTAAGAGATTTGCAGAAGAAAATATTGTTTACAAATAGTTGAGATAGTGTTAAAATATTGCGAGTAAGTAGGATAAATGTTCGCGGCTGCAAGTGTCGAAAGACCGCAGGTGAGGAAAGTCCGGGCTTCACAGGGCAGGATGCCAGATAACGTCTGGTGGAGGTGACTCCAAGGCTAGTGCAACAGAAATATACCGCCACGTTTTGTGGTAAGGTTGGAAGGGCAGTGTAAGAGACTACCGCCTTGTTGGTAACA
>CAYOMP010000189.1:0-4764 GCA_964405075.1 uncultured Lachnospiraceae bacterium | reverse complement strand
GGAAGTTCTTATGAATTAAAATGCTCCGCAATGTATGCACATTCTTTGTTCTATTTCTAAATAGATGATATGTGAATCCAGAGAAATAAATTTGATATAACTCTGGAAAATAAATATAGGTATCCTAAATATCTTTTGTTCATTTCTAAAATATTTTACTTCTAACTAAAATTTTATTTTCTTTATCTATTGAAGTTTCTATTAAGTCGCCTTATAATGACTTTGTATTGAGTTAGTGTACATTTTACTTACAAGGAGATATTCATTATGACTAAACGTATGACCGAGGGTAAACCAATTTCACTTATATTATCATTTGCACTTCCAATGTTACTAGGTAATATTTTTCAGCAAATTTATAATTTGGTAGATACCGCAATTGTTGGTCGCTTTGTAGGTACAGAGGCTCTTGCCGCTGTTGGTGCAGCTGGAAGTACCACCTTTTTGCTATTTTCACTTATTAATGGTTTATCTAACGGAGCAGGAATTATTATTGCACAATATTTCGGTTATGGTGATGAAAAAGCCATAAAAAAAGCTTGTGTTTCATTAGAAATAATTGGAGTTACTATTGGCTTATTTATAACTATATTAGGGTTATTTATTACACCTGCTATTTTGAAGCTTTTAAAAACACCAGCTGATATTTTTGCAGACTCATCACTTTATGTCAGAGTTATTTTTGCCGGTATCCTTGCTACAGCACTTTATAATTGCTTAAGTTCAATCTTAAGAAGCATAGGTGATTCTAAAACTCCCCTATATGCATTAATCGCAGCCTCTCTTACAAACATTGGGCTGGATTTACTTTTTGTTATTTGCTTTAAAATGGGGGTATTTGGTGTTGCATTAGCTACTATAATTGCTCAAATAGTTTCTGTAATAATATGCATTATTTTTATCCAAAAGAAGCATCCATTATTACAGTTTACAAAAGATGATTATAAGATTCATTGGGACATAATTAAGAAAATCTTTGCACTTGGCATTCCCACTGCACTTCAAAGCTCTTTAATAGCACTTAGTGGAATGTGTGTACAAAGTTTAATTAACTCCTTTGGTTCTGATACAATTGCTGCATATACAGCCGCTAACAAAATCGATTCCATTGCAATCCAAATGGTCGTTGCATTAGGTACCTCTATGGCAACCTTCACCAGCCAGAATATTGGTGCTGGCTATTTAGACAGGGTAAAGCTCGCTTTAAAGCAGTTGTTATTTGTGATGATTCTATCTTGTATAGGAATAGCTATATTAATAGTCACTTTTAGAGTTCCACTATTATCACTGTTCCTTGATTCAAAAACTGCCGGCAAATCTATTGCTATAGGTAGTGAATATTTGACTATTGTAGTTGTTGCCTATGTTATAGCCGGCATAATGCAGTCTTTTCTTAACCTTATTCGTGGTGCAGGTGATGTAAATGCATCTATGCTTGCCGGTATTGTAGAACTATCAGCCAGAGTTATTTTTGCATATATTTTGAGTAGTTTTCTCGGCTCTACAGGAATATGGATTGCCACTCCACTATCTTGGGGATGTGCCTGTTTATATACTATATGCCGCTATTTCAGCGGTAAATGGAAGACTAAGGCGGTTGTGTAAGGATTACTTTAATGTGAGCCCATAGTTCATTACATTTCTTTCTTTAATTCTTCTATTACATCCATTGGTAAACTTGTTATATCCGCTATCTCTTCAATAGATAATTTATCTGCCATTATAAGTTTCTTTGCAGTAACCATATTAACTTCCTTGGTTACTGCTTTCGTTACTTCTTTTGTTACTTTTTCTGTTACTTCAATTGTATTTTCCTGTATAGCTTTGCTAACTTCCTGCTCTACTATTCTCTGCATTTTTCACACATATCGTTCACACCTTCCTCATTACTCTTCAAATATCTCACACGTTAGGCGATATTTTTAAACTTCTCACTTATTTCTCTATTATTTGAAAATTCCTTCATTAATTCTGATACATCTGTGCCGTCATCAATCTTACCATTAACATAGATTTCTTCTCTTTTCCGACGTCTTATATATTTGCTCAAGCTGATACTCATTATATAGAAAGAATGACATACATCAGAGTGACTATACCATCTATTATTGGTGGAATATTGTACACCTTTTCCAATATTATAAAAATCGTTACTGTTCAGCCCCTAGCCAAAAGCCCTATCTCGTAACCATATTTTCTTTATAAAAACACCTTGAAATCCTTGAAAAATAGCGCTTTTTTTGCTATTTTTTTGTTACATTTTATAGTGTTATGTGTTACAACAAACTCATAACCACAGAGGTGGTGTTTTCATTGGCAATCATTAAACAATTCGATAAAAGATCCGGTATCACCTATGTTTATGACTCTAAATCTTACTATGACAAAGAGAAAAAATGCTCTAGAGCCAAAAGAACTCTTATCGGTAAAATCGACCCTGACACCGGTGAAATGATTCCCACAGATGGAAGGAATAAAGGTGCCAAGTCAAAACCTAATGCTGTTTCTCCCGAAGTTGACAAGGACAAACGTATTCAGGAATTAGAAGACGAAAATCGTCAGTTAAAACTCCAGATTTCTGCTCTCAAGAAAGAAATTGAGCGCATTCAGGCTTCCAATTAGTTTCTTTTTATTTACATTTCCAAGGAGGATCAGTGATGACTTTGCAACAGGCTCATGAACTACAACGCCGAGAACTTATATCTCTACGCGCCAAAGTAGCTCGCCTTGAAAAGCAAACCACTGGTCTATTTCCTGCGGAAGAAAAAGAAGCTTTAGAGCGTCGTATCCGTCATCTTGAACAAGTTACCAAAACAGAAACCCGTCGTCACGAAGAAGCCCGAGCTCATTGGAAACTTATGGAATCTCTCAAATATGACCTTGAACTCGAAAACCTTGAACTCAAGGAACAGTTAGAAACTGCACTCGCAGAAAACAAACTTTTAAGACAACGTGCCGAAAAAGCCGAAGCTGAAGTTGCCATGCTTAATGGTACAAATACCAAGCTCCTGAAGAAGCTTAATACCAACTTTGAGAATTCCTCTCTGCCTTCCTCTGCTCTTCCATTTCGCAAAAAGGTTCCTAACAGCCGAAAACCATCCGGCAGAAAACCTGGTGCTCAAAAAGGTCACAAGCCTCATTCCGCATCTAAGCTTCCTACCACTAAGGAACCTGTTGTTATTCCTGCTCCAGATGCATTTACTACTAATCCAAATTTATATCCTACAGGAAAAAAGATTACCAAACAGCTTATTGATATCTCCATATTCGTGAACGTAACCGACTATATCACAGATGAATATCGTAATCGCAAGACTGGAGCCAGATGTCATGCTCCTTTCCCTGCCGGCATAGTTAATGATGTTAATTACGGTTCCTCTGTTAAAGCATTGGCATTTCTTTTAAACAATTATTACAATGTATCCATTGCAAAAACCAAACAATGCATTTCAGATATCACAAAAGGTGTTGTAAATATTTCAACAGGAACGATTTATAATCTATCATCTGAATTCTCTACTGCCACAGCATCTGAAGGAGCAAAAATTTTTTCTCTTCTTACTCATGCAAATGCTTTATATTCTGATGCCACTGTTAGCAACATTAATGGCAAGCGAAAAAATGTCATTGTATGCACTGATAAAGAGCAGGTTTTGTATCAGCATTTAGAACACAAATGTCACGACGGTTTATCCAAGACTCCTGTTAAAGACTTCGAAAGAACCATTATTCATGACCATGATAAATCTTATTATTCCTATGGTTCTTCTCATCAGGAATGCCTTGCTCATGTATTAAGATATCTTGTTGGAGCAACAGAGTCCGAGCCTCATCTTAAATGGCATAAACAAATGCATGAGCTTTTATAAAAGATGATTCATACAGTAAAGAAAAATAAATTAGGTGTTCCCAAAGATAAGATTAATCTCTTAACCGATAAATATATTTCTATCCTTGACACCGCAGCTGAGGAATATGAAAAAAATCCACCTACAAAAGATTTCATGGATGGATACAATCTGTATAAAAGATTGCGCGATTACCAGACTGATCATTTATATTTTCTTTCACACCCTGAAATCGACTACACAAACAACATAAGCGAGCGTCAGCTGCGCAAATTTAAGCGAAAACAAAAACAGGCAATTGTGCTTCGAACGATACCGGAGGACAGCATATTTGTGATGCTCTGACAATTATTGAGACTGCCAAAATGCAACATCGCGATATTTATGACGCTGTTGAGGCTGCGTTTGTAAAATAACCCAAAGGATACAGGAAAGTTTGTGAAATGTTCACAACTCAAATTCCATACCCTTTGTGTTTACTGGATTTAGCTAATCACTGAACAGTAACTCTCCATAACCTCAGGGTCTATGTTATCAACATCATTAGATATAATTTCACCTGCAATTTCCATCATGTTAGAAACACGACCTTTATACTTTCTCTGAGTGTTATTCTTTGCTATCTTAAACAACTCTGTTACATCAGGATTTCCCCACATTTCCATAAGGCTATTATGTATGGTTATTGTACCTGTTCCAACCTTATCCTCAGAAACCACAACATAGAAAATAGCAGCCAAATCACAAAATGAAAGATAAGGTACATCTGCCAACAAATCCTTATTTTTATCCATATTTATAAGCTTGTAGCAAATTTTATCCTGTACACAATTAAAATCAGTAATACAGCTTACATCAAAGTCCTGCTCTACCTTATATTTATTATAAGCACTGTCTATCTCTGCTAAAATACATT
>CAYOMP010000188.1:0-4768 GCA_964405075.1 uncultured Lachnospiraceae bacterium | reverse complement strand
CAAATGGTCTTTTGGATTAATTTATTATTAAATGTAATTTTATAATTGTTATTAAATATAATTTTATAATATAATTGAAAATACAAGGGATTTATGATAGTATAGTTAAGGTATGAGATATTACTTTTGCCCAATGAATAAAATGGAAGCAAAGTGGAAAAATATCTTAATGGTAAGATTATGGTTGAAATGTAAGAACAACAATAGACTCTGATTTGCTTACAATAATGTTGCGAAACAGTACAGTTTCTCCTAAGGAGAAAGGGACTAAAGTAAGTAAAACGGGGTTTTTTTTGAATATTGAAGTTTATAGTAAAAAATGGGTATAGCCCGCAAATATAGGAGGTTTATGTAAAATGGAACAGTATAAGAAAGAGTTTATTGAATTTATGGTAGATTGTGGAGTATTAAAATTTGGAGATTTTGTTACTAAGAGTGGAAGAAAGACTCCTTTTTTTGTTAATACTGGATTCTATAGAACAGGTGCTCAATTAAGAAAGTTAGGTCAGTACTATGCGCAGGCTATTCATGACAAATTTGGAATGGATTTTGATGTGTTATTTGGACCAGCATACAAGGGTATTCCATTATCAGTAGCAGCTACAATGGCTATTAGTGAAATGTATGATGTTGATATTAAATATTGCTCAAACCGTAAAGAAGTAAAAGATCACGGTGATACAGGTATTTTACTTGGAAGTCCTATTTCTGATGGTGATAGAGTCGTTATTATCGAAGATGTTACAACTGCCGGAACTTCAATTCAGGAAACATTACCAATTATTAAAGCACAAGGAGATGTTAGTCCTTTAGGTTTAGTAGTATCAGTTGACAGAATGGAAAGAGGTCAGGGAGAAAAGAGCGCTTTATCTGAGATTGAAGAAAAATACGGTTTAAAAACTACAGCAATTGTAACTATGGCTGAAGTTGTAGAACATTTATATAACAAGCCATACAAAGGAAAAGTTATTATTGATGATACATTAAAGGCAGCAATTGACGCATATTATGAAGAATATGGAGTAAAATAAGGAGGTCCGCTTAATGGGTGAAAAAGCATATAATACTATGAAAAAATCGGGTGCAGCTAATATTGCTGTAGGAGTAATTGTACTAGTTACAGGTATAGTAACAGGAGTTGTTTTGCTGGTTAGTGGAGGAAAGCTTTTGAAAAATAAAGGGAACATAATGTTCTAAATATATAGTGAAGTGTCTTAGTGTGATTTTACATTAAGACACTTTCTACACTTAAAAGTAGTTAATTTTATTGATTTGAGAAGAAATGTTTGTAGTTACATAAAGATATTTAAATCAATTTTATATAGAAAGAGGAATTGTAGTGCATAAAAAGTCGGTAAAAGTGATAAATGTAATTGGTGTTTTACTTTTTATTGCATATTTGGCAGGAATGGTATACTTTCTCTTTTTTGCAGAGAGTATGGGGAGATTAAATACTGATAGAGGCTATTGTTATAATTTGGAGCCTTTTAAGGAGATAAAGAGATTTTTGGTATACCATAATGAAGTTGGAAGTGTAGGAGTAATATTAAATTTGTTTGGAAATATACTCTGTTTTGTGCCTTTTGGATTATTTTTGCCTTTTATAAATGAAAAAATGAGAAGTGGACTTAAGGTGGCGCTACTTAGTTTAGAATTTAGTTTAATTGTAGAAACGTTGCAATTAATTTTTAAGGTTGGAAGCTTTGATGTTGATGATTTGATACTTAACACATTAGGGGGAATAATCGGCTATGTGATGTATAAGGCTGTTATGAAAACAGTTAATACATCAAGGAGAAAAAAGAACAGGCGTAAATAAAGGAGTGATATTGTGACAGCAAAGGGAAATATTAAATTCAGTAATAAAAGTCATGCTGTTAATGGGATTATTTCAACCATAGTGGGAGTAATATCAGTTGGAATAATGATAGTTTTGATTATTATTTCTTATATGAATAGAGGAAATGCAGGAGTTTATGTAGGGGCAATTGGCTTATCGGCATTGGTTATGTCAGTTGTAGGATTAATATTAGGGATTAAGAGCTTTAGTGAAAGAGAATGCTATTATCTGTTTTCAAAAATAGGTAGTATAATTAATGCTATCATAATTTTGATATGGATTTCGATATATGTGATTGGTTTTTGGTTCTAACAGACAATCATTAAAATAAACGTTAATGTAGGTATAAGTAGGAGAAAACATATGAGATATAGTGAATTATTTAAGGTTGAAAATGATGAAATAAGAGAACGCTATGATTTGGTAATGGATAGAGTTTCACAAATTATTGGTGAAGATTCTGTAAAAGAGCCATATAGAGCTTTTTTTGTAAAGACTGCTAAATTTATTATGCAGATTAAGGAATTAGTAGAATTAGTTGAAAACGATTCAATGACTAATTGGGATTTAGAACAGTTAAAGAAACACAATTATTCATTGTTTGAAGATATCGTAGGTGATAACTATGAGAAGAGTTATGCTAATCCTAAATATGCAAAAGAAATGTTAGGAGAAGAATTTGGTGGATATTTAAGCTTTTTATATTCTGAAATCAGATATGCAATAGGCTATGCCTACGAAAGCAGATTAGTTGATATTACTATTCATATGGAATTGTTTGTGGAGATTTATAACAGCTTTGAAATTATTGATGAAATCGAACCAGAGGAAATTCAAAAAACATTATACTGGTTTGTAAGTGACTATGCTGATAGAACTGTAGAATACAGAGTTAGAGAATTGGTTGATCCGGATTTAGATTTTGCTTCTGATATTATTATGAATAGTGATTTGAATGATTTAAGATATTTATTCAAATTTGGGGAATATATTACAGATAACGAATTAGAGACAGCAAGATTTTTAAATAGCTATGAACAGGACAAAATAGATGAAATGGCAAAAACATATACAGAAGGTTATAGATTAGGCTTCGTTATGAATGGAAAGGATTTGTCTATTAAAAACTCTGTAGATATTAGATATACTCTCGGATTTGAAAGAATAATTAAGA
The DNA here is from genome assembly GCA_964405075.1 of uncultured Lachnospiraceae bacterium. Taxonomy (GTDB): domain Bacteria; phylum Bacillota; class Clostridia; order Lachnospirales; family Lachnospiraceae; genus CAYOMP01. Next base: position 1,754 of record CAYOMP010000188.1, on the reverse strand, counting down.
GTGCAATTAAGAATTTTGACCAAATGGGACTTAAACCTATAATGTATAGAGCAGCTGTAAATTGTGCCAACAGAGGTAAAGGCAAAAATGGATTCTTTGGTGGAGTACCAAATAAACAGTACGAATTTGACCATAAAGACGATCAGGCAATCTATTTTGATAAGGCTTTTGTTGAAAGAAAACTAGGGGTATTAAGAGTAGCATATGAAAAGTATAAGGAAAAAGCATATAAATATGCTGGTCCTGCTGTTATGGAAATCTTTGGTGAAAAGCCATTCTCGCCTATAGCTAAGGACGAAAACTTCAAATTAAGTGAAAAGCAGCAGAAATTATATGTTGAATATAGTATGGAAGCTACAAAGGTTATGCAGGAATATATAAAGGGTAAAGAGAGAAGTTTTACAATTATTGCATATCCAATTCCTGAGATTGGGGAACAGTTTGAAGAAATATTTGAAGAAGTAGTTAAAATTAATACTTTGGATTATAATTTATATCAGAGAATTCAACAAAACATCATCGATGCACTTGATAAAGGTTCAGGATCGTTTGTACAGGTAAAGGGAAAGAATGGCAACAGAACAGATTTAAAAATCGCTTTATGGGAGTTGAAGGATTCTTCTAAGGAAACTATTTTTGAAAATTGTGTAGCAGATGTAAATATTCCGGTAGGTGAGGTATTTACAAGCCCTGTATTAAAGGGAACAAATGGTATTTTACATGTTAGTCAGGTATACTTAAATGATTATAAATATATTGATTTGGAAATTGAGTTTAAAGATGGTAAAATATCAAACTATGCTTGTAAGAATTTTGAAAAGGAAGAAGATAATAAGAAATTTATCAAAAACTTTTTAATGTATAATCATGATACTTTACCAATAGGAGAATTTGCTATTGGAACAAATACAACAGCATATATGGCCGCTAAGAAATATGATATGGCAGATAAGTTACCAATCCTTATTGCAGAAAAGACAGGACCACACTTTGCAGTAGGTGATACATGTTATTCATGGTCAGAAGATAATAGGGTGTATAATCAGGATGGTAAGGAAATTGTAGCTAAAGATAACGAAGTTTCAATTTTGAGAAAAGAGGATACTTCAAAGGCATATTTTAATTGTCATACTGATATCACAATTCCTTATGATGAATTAGGGGAATTATCAGTAGTATCTAAATCAGGTGAAGTTACACCTATCATATTAGATTCCAGATTTGTTTTACCAGGAACGGAAGAGCTTAACAAAGCATTTGATGAATAATAAAAAAACAACTGATAGATAGTGAGGAAACATAAATGAAAAGAATTGCAAAATTCCATAAAGTAAGTTTTGAACAGTTTAAAAAGGATTGGATGGATGAATTCAATAGTGCAACTGAAGAAGAGTGTAAAGCGGTATATGATGGTATCAAATTACCTAAAAGAGCTACAGCCGGTTCAGCAGGATATGACTTCTTTGCACCAATAGATATAGTATTAGAACCTGGAAAAACTACTAAGATTCCAACAGGGATCAGAGTAGAAATGCAGGAAGAATGGGTTCTTAAATGCTATCCAAGAAGTGGTTTGGGATTTAAATACAGATTACAGCTTAATAATACAGTAGGTATTATTGATAGTGATTATTTCTATTCGGATAATGAAGGGCATATGTTTGCAAAAATAACAAATGATTCCAATGAGAGCAAAACTGTGGAAGTAAAACAGGGAACAGGCTTTATGCAGGGAATCTTTTTGGAATATGGTA
>CAYOMP010000187.1:0-4859 GCA_964405075.1 uncultured Lachnospiraceae bacterium | reverse complement strand
TCTTCAGCATTGCTCCCATTTCTGTATCCGGTTTGATAGCAGTGGCATGAACTCTTATATAATCCGGCTTAATTATATTCAAGGCTTTTGCCGTTAATATAGCATTCTCGTCAGAAAATTGTCTACCACCTATTCCAAGTAGTATGAAATCAGACAAAATCATTCCAGCTTTTTTAGCTCTCACACCTGCATCTATTACTTGTTCTGCCGTAACACCTTTATTTACTAGCTTTAAAACATTATCACTTGCTGATTCCATACCGCAGTATAAATGATTTAAGCCAGCTTCTTTGAGTTCTAAAAGTTCACATTCACTTTTCCTCAAAATACTATCAACTCTTGCATAGCTTGTAATATATTCCAAATTAGGAAATTCGTCTTTTATGGCTTCAACTATTGGTAATAATTTGTTTGAAGATAATACAAGCGCATCCGAATCCTGTAAAAAACATGATTTATACCTATGGTTTCTATGGATTTCCGCAGCCTTTTTAATATCCTCAATAACTTCTTCCACCGGTCTTGTTGAAAATCTACACTCTTTATATAAGCCACAAAATTTACACCGATTCCAATGACATCCTCTGGTAACCCTTATTAACAAGCTTTGCGATTCTGAGGGTGGTCTAATAGGACCGATTTCGTAATTCATAGTAATTTACCACTTAAAATGATTCGTAGTATACAAAATCTTCAACTGCTTTTCTGTCTCTTGAATGTCTGTCTGGCGATGCTTTTGTTGTGTCTGCATAGCCTAATGCAATAATAGCCACAGGTTCAAGATTATTAGGAATATTGAACTGGCTTCTGATTATTGAAGGCTCAAAATATGTAAGCCAACAAGAACTAAGTCCTAAATCTTCTGCCTCAAATACAATGTGATTTGCTACGATTGTGGCGTCTATACTAACCATATCCTTCTTGTCATACGGACGCACAAAAACATTTGCGTGATCGCCACACACAATAATTGCTAAAGGCGCACCATGATAATTAACACCTTTTCCTAATTTCTGTAATCCCTCATTACTGCTTACAACCAAGAGTCTGTGTGACTGAATATTTGCGGCTGTGGGAGCTACACGTGCAGCTTCAAGAATCTTATCCAACTTTTCCTTTTCCACTGCATCCTTTTTGTACTTTCTTACAGAACAACGCTGTTTAGCTAATGATAAAAAATCCATAGTATGTTTCCTCACTTTCATTTTGTTCACCGATGTTTTTTTTGCCTTGTTTAATTAAACATGCTATAATATTACTACAATGTTTCTTTTTTGCAAGTACGCACTTTTTAGTAATATACTATCCAAAAAGATACTGTGAGAATTCAGGAGGATACTATCAAATGAAACAATGTCAATCTTTTCAATGCCCGGTAGAAGCAACACTTCAACTGATAGGTGGAAAATATAAGTCTCTTATTTTATGGCATCTAATAGGAAAAACACTTAGATTTAATGAATTAAGCAAGCTCATCACGTCAGCAACACCGAAAATGCTTACTCAACAGCTTAGAGAACTAGAAGATGATGGACTTATCAACAGAACCATATACCCTGTTGTCCCACCGAAAGTTGAATATTCATTAACAGACTTTGGAAAAAGTATTATACCAATTTTAGAAGCTATGTGTTCATGGGGAACTGGTTATTTAGAAAAATGTAATGCATCTACTTCTTTATGCACTGCGAACCCCAAATATAAAGAGTGATTTAGGAGTATATCAAAGCGTATTCTACCTGTATTTTCCGAAGATTTTATAAGAGGTGGACTGCCATTACATAACAATCCACCTTTTATAAAATCACCACACTTCCAGACTATCTTCCGCATCCACCCATACCTGCATCATACCATCAAATACAATCTTGCGTATTCAAGCGGATTATCAATGGCAAGTGCATTTAGCGCACATTGTGATCCGGGGGTGATTTTCAAATCTTTTTCGGCTTCTCAACAATCAATACGGAGCATATAGCCGGCGTAGGGATATATGTCGATACTGTTGTGGTGTATATTGTATTCTGCATAAATAATATTCATTTTATCGTTTCTCCTTTCAAATTCAATCGGGGTGTTACAAAAATTAAGAAGCATTTCAATCAGTTCACCATGTCATTGTTGTTTTGTGTTATACTGTGTTAAAAGATTTTCTTTCCCTCATTTTTTCCCTTATCAGAGTTCGTGAAACCTTATGAGAAGTTATAATACAAGGGAAAGTTCACCTGCGACAAATTGAGTGTTTTCAAGGGCTTGTGAGATATTTGATAATAAAATATAACAATTATTAAATCCCACTGAACAGGTGAAATCTCAATCGAAATTTATTGAAATAAATTCCCATTTCAGCAGATAAGGAGAAAGAATATGAAGAAAAAAATTAAAATCATGGTAATTGTTATGAGTATAATATATTTTCTAATAATACCACTTATACTTGTAATAGCTCATGGTTTTGTTATGGGTAAATATACATATGAAAATTATGATGACAGCAAATATTTAGTATATGATGATATTGCCGAACAATATCCACGAGAATTAATAAATGTTCGGTCGGGAGAAAACGTTTTATCAGCCTATCTTTATGGTAAAGATAACACTAAGGGTGTTATTGTCGTTGCGCCAGGACATGGGGATTCAAATGACATAAAATTATACGAGGTTCGATATTTTGTTGATGAAGGATATCAAGTGATAGGTTTCGATTATACTGGATGTTATACAAGCGAAGGAGATTCGCTTGGTGGATATACACAGGCAGTATATGATTTGAATTCAATACTTACATATTGTGATAATAATGATTCATTTAGTGATATGCCAATATACTTGTTTGGCCATAGCATGGGAGGATATGCAGTAACTGCAGTATTAAATTATAATCATAGAATCGATGCAGTCGTTACAGCCTCTGGGTTTAATTCGGCTTCTGAACAGTGGGAATGTTCAATAAAACGATTTACTGGTCCTGCATACTATCTTATACGACCAGTTAATCTTGCATTTATTCATTTGAAGTATGGCGATGATAGCAATTTGTCTGCTATAGACGGAATTAATACTTCTGGTATCCCCGTGTTAGTGATAAGTGCAGACACCGATGTTTTTTATTGCGGCAACAGAAGCCCGATTTATGAAAAAAAAGAAATGATAACAAATAATAAGTGTGAATTTATGTTAATGGATAAGCCAAATCATAATGAACATTATACTTATTTTCTAACTGATGATGCAATTCGGTATCAGGAGAGTAATCCAAAAGGAAAAATAGATAAAGAATTATATATGGAACATGACAAGGATATTCTTGATACGATTGTTGATTTCTTTGATAATAATTGATGTTTTTGAGGGAGAAAAATAATATTTTCTCTATTTTAGCAATCCATATACCTACAAAATCAGTGTCAGTAAACTGCATATAAAGCCAACAATAGACAATGGTATCATTACTATTTTTTCTTTTTTACTATTGGTAAAAAAGGTATTTCCAATAATGGCATATGCTAAAAAGAACGTGTATACACCCATAACTCCATTAGATAATGATTTCGAAAAATAAAACGATATTATCCCTGCTTTTCCTAGGTAAAATAATCCTACGACTAGGAAAATGCACGCAAAAATACCATTAATATATCTCTTTTCCTTCGGAATCACCCTATTTTTACCTCCAAGTACATACTCACCAATTGGCATTCCAATAATTAATAAAATATGTAAGCAACTCATTAATAGAGTAATTATTGAACATAAAAATGGAAAAAAACTGTATATCTGCTCCATTACATTTATCCTCCTTAATTTTCATCATTAATAATAAATATCTTTTGCTATTGTACCATTTTTCATCCACATTTTTAACATTTTTACGTGTTTTTGGGGATTGCCAATAGATAATTCTCCATGGTCATACCCATTTAGAACTATACTCTGGCAATCCATAATCTGCTGTCTTAACAATTCTGTATTCTTTTTACACAATTTTTCTTCTTTACTGCCATACACAATTAATGTTTTTGTCGTGGTATTTTTTTTGCCCTCTGGCACACTGTAATTTGCCGCCGTCAATAAAACATTTTTCATCGATTCTTCTGTCATATTTGTCAAAACATATTTCATATCATCGGATATGTAATCCTTTTGATATGCCCCCTCCATAATGCCTTTTACACTTGCCGCCTTTCGTAGCATTTTCTCGCCCAAAACCTGAAAAATCTTCGTCATTACAACGCCGTAGTGATAAGATTTTAACGACTCAATAAATGCATACTCAGAAAAATCAGGACTTATTCGCAAAATCTCAGAGGCAACATAAGCACCTAACGATGCTCCTGCGATTAAATGAATCTTATGTATGTCATGCTTTTTGAACCATTCCAATATATCTTTCGCTTCTTGGGTTGGTCACACATACTCTTTCTTTTCTGATATAACGTGCCCATTTAGTGTTGGTACAAAAGATGGTATTCCTGCGACATCATCTCTATTTGTGCCGTCCACATTTTGTAACTGGCTCCTGCACCATGTATAAGTAATATTTTCTTTTCATTGTTACAGCCAAATTCTTTCATTTCCATACTATAGTTCTCCTTTTGTGTAAAACAGCTATATCTATTGTTACACTATATATCCACTGACCATTTTTGAGAAGACCCTATCTATTTTTAATATGTGGCACAAAATACTCTTAACTTCACTTATAAAATTCCTCTTACATATAACTCTGGCTAATATCAATATGTTTTGTCAGTAGATTTTTCATCGCTATTATAAAATTATGAGAAACATGCTTTGCGAGTTTCGATAGTTTCGCGGCGCTCATCGAAAACCTATGTAAACATAATTTTCTCCTC
>CAYOMP010000186.1:0-4918 GCA_964405075.1 uncultured Lachnospiraceae bacterium | reverse complement strand
AGGTGCACACGATGCACTAAAGCAATGCCAGACAAATGTAAATGATGGTTATGTATATGTGGTAGATATGGATTTGGAGAAATTCTTTGATACTGTATGTCAAAGCAAACTCATAGAAGTATTATCACGAACCATCAAGGACGGAAGAGTTATATCACTCATTCATAAATATCTTAATGCTGGGGTAATCAGCAGAGGGGTATTTGAAAAGACAAAAGTGGGAATGCCACAAGGTGGACCACTTAGCCCGTTACTCAGTAACATAATGCTGAATGAACTAGACAAGGAACTAACACGAAGAGGACACAGATTTGTGCGATATGCAGATGACTGTATGATTTTCTGTAAAAGCAGAAAAAGTGCAGAAAGAACCTTAGGAAACATTACACCATTTATCGAAGGAAAACTGTTCTTAAAAGTAAACCGAGATAAGACTTGTGTGTCGCATATCAGCAAAGTCAAATACCTTGGATATGGTTTCTATAATTATCGAGGTAAATGCAGATTTCGAGTACATCCAAAGTCAGTTACAAAGATGAAGAATAAAATAAGAGAACTGACAAACAGAAGTAATGGATGGGGAAATGAGTATCGTGCATTAAAGCTGACACAGTTCATAAGAGGCTGGGTAAACTACTTTGGAATGGCGGATATGAAATCTCTTCTATTGAAAACGGACGAATGGCTACGGCACAAGATAAGAGCGATTTATTGGAAACAATGGAAGAAAGTCAAAACGAGGTATAGGAAACTCAAAGAACTCGGAATGGAAAAAGAGTATATTCAATGGCACGCTTCTATGCGACAAGGAATTTGGAATTGTAGCAACAACAGAATGGTACAGTTTGCCTTGAACAATGTAAAACTCCGTGAATGGGGTTATCCCACATTCACAGAGTTCTATTTGAAAATATGTGAAAACTAAGGAACCGCCTTGGTACGGAACCGTATGCCAGGTGGTGTGGGAGGTCGGTAGATAAAATAATTATCTACCTCCTACCCGATTTATAGGAAATACCTTGATAAATTAACGTGATAAAGTATTGGGTTGTCCTATGATATAAAAAGCACTACGTGCAATATGCGTACTCGCCCGAAGATGTAGAATGTCGTAAACGACCGCGCTCGGCGCGAGAATGTGCTTTGCACATTCTTTGTTTTTCAAAAGTAAAAGAAAGGTTAGGTAATTAAGATGGAGAGAAGAAGTTTTTCAATGGACGAAGTAGTTTCATACTGCAATCAATATGGTTTTATTTTTCAAGGAAGTGAGATTTATGGTGGACTCGCAAATACTTGGGATTACGGTCCTTTGGGAACACGATTAAAGAACCAGGTTAAAGATGCCTGGAGATATTATTTTATTCAGATGAGAGAAAACAGTTATGAAGTAGATGCAGATATTTTGATGAATCCTAAAGTTTGGGAGGCAAGTGGACACCTTGCTGGTTTTTCGGATCCATTGCTAGACTGTAAAGAATGTAAGACCCGACATAGAGCAGATAATTTAATTCAAGATTATGACCAAAGTGTCAATGCAGATGCTATGTCACAGGAAGAAATGATTAATTTTATTCGTGACAATCGTGTACCTTGTCCGGCATGTGGAAAGTCAAATTTTACAGATATTAGACAGTTTAATCTGATGTTTGAAACAAAAAGAGGTGTGACAGATGACAGTTCTAGTCAAATATTCTTGCGACCTGAAAATGCACAAGGTGAGTATGTGAATTATTTAAATGTAATGCGCTCTATGAGAGCAAAATTACCATTTAGCATAGGACAAATCGGTAAAGCTTTCCGTAATGAAATTACACCTAAAAACTTTACTTTCAGAACCATTGAGTTTGAACAGATGGAGTTTCAGACATTCTGTAAGGAAGGTTCTGATAGTGAACTTTACCAGTATTTTAAGGAATATGGAATGGAATTTTTTGAAAGTCTTGGATTACCTTCAGAAAAATTGCGTTTTCATAATCATGATAAATTAGCGCATTATGCAAAAGAAGCATGCGATATTGAATACCAATTTCCATTTGGATGGGGTGAAATCAATGGTACTCACAATAGAACTAATTTTGATTTAACACGTCATCAGGAATATTCAGGAAAATCAATGGAATACTTTGACGAGGCTACAAAAGAAAAATATATTCCATATATTATTGAATCAACTTATGGATTAGATCGTATAGTGTTGGCACTGTTGTTTGAAGGCTTGCATGAAGAGCAGATTAGTGATACAGATAGTCGTGTTGTATTTAATATTAAGCCTGCTCTCGCACCAATCAAAATCAATATACTTCCATTAATTAAAAAGAAACATGCCGAAAAAGCTAGAGAATTATATGCGATGCTTGCTAAATATTGCATGGTACAGTATGAAGAGTCTGGAAGTATTGGAAAGAGATATCGTAGAGGAGATGCAATAGGTATTCCATATGCAATTACAGTTGATGATGCAACACTGGAAGAAGAAACTGTAACTGTCAGAGATAGAGATACTATGGAGCAATGTGTAATTCCTATAAGTGAATTAATTAATTTTTTAGCAGAAAAATCTTTGATATAATTCGTTGAATCCAATAAATACTCTGAAGATAGGAAAGGTGGGGCGTAGTGATTGCTATGCCCTGCATTTTATAATAGTATAGAAAATGTAAAAATGGTATAATCATAATTATAAAGAGAAAATGTTATTTGTGATTTGATGTAAAATAATCTTGACTTTAGACAACAATTATTTATGAAGGCTGTATATATTAGTGCAGTTTACAGATTGACTGAACAGGACACTAAGCGAGTTAGACAATTACTTGATTATGCGCTTGGTAATATTAATAATTAAAATATATATAAGAATCATTTTTTGAAAATTGTGAGCATAGCTGATATATTTAATGTGTGTGCATATTAAATAGTATTTGACAAAGGAAAAGAAAAAGGAGCGGAAACAATGACACAATCAATAGTACATATTGCTATCGTGGTAAAAGATTATGATGAAGCAATTGAATTTTATACAAAGAAATTACATTTTACATTGGTAGAGGATACTTATCAGCCAGAACAGGATAAAAGATGGGTTGTAGTAGCACCTCCAGGCTCAAACGGAACAACAATACTATTAGCCAGAGCATCTAAGCCAATCCAGGAAACATTTATTGGAAATCAGGCAGGTGGAAGAGTATTTCTTTTTCTAGGAACAGATGATTTCTGGAGAGACTATAACGAAATGAAGGAAATAGGAATAGAGTTTGTAAGAGAGCCTAAGGAAGCAGATTATGGTACTGTAGCTGTATTTAAGGATCTATACGGTAATTTGTGGGATTTAGTTCAGTTTAACGAAGAACATCCAATGAGCAAGAGAGTGAACTAATATATACATTGGAATTGGTGATTTTGTAAAATCTGTGAGGTTTGAACTTTTGTACAAAATCAAGCAGATAAAGGACGTTATTATTCTAATTTCAAATCTGAAACGTTTGAAATTGAATAGTGGATTATATTATTCAATTTGCAGGAGAAAAGAAAATGTTTGAACAAGATTACATAATGCGACTTATTAAGGAAATGACACGAGCCTGTCTAAAGCTGTTATTTAATATTGATACAGAATCTCAAATGGAGGAAATGTTTAAAGATACTGAGGAAGAACAGACTCTAAAGAATCTGCTTGATCTGCTTGATGATGGTAAAATCAATGAAGCAGAGAACATGATATATGAAATGACAGAAGCTGGTGACAGAAAGAATTTAGCGATTGCAATACTGTTCTATTCTCATTTAAATGAAAAATCAGATGAATTTTTAGAGAAACATAATTTTACCAGAGAAGAAATAAAAACAGGATTAATGGATATTGCAGACAGATATGGTGTTAGTGACTTGGCAGAAACCTTTTTAGATATGGAGGAATAGTATGAATATATATAGTGTATTGTCTGTGGGTTATGATTTGCTTGATAAGATATGGTTTTCTGATAAAGGGAAAAATCCTAGAGATGTAATTGAATCAATTATTCCAAATGAGAAGTGTGCTGTATTGGATATGTGTTGTGGAACCTTATCAAATGGAATCCCAATTGCCAAGAAAAATCCAAATAATAAGGTAGTTGGAGTGGACAGATCAAAAGAAATGCTTAGAGAGGCAAAAGCAAAAATCGAAAAGGCAGAGCTTAAGAATGTCAAATTACTATGCCAAGATGCTACAAACACTGGTATAAAAAGTGAAACCTTTGATTACGTTATTATTGGTTTGGTACTTCATGAGTGTAATGGAGAATTTTGGAAAGTAATGCTTGAGGAAGTACATAGGTTATTGAAAAGGGATGGCAAGCTTATAGTTCTTGAATGGGACAAGCAGGACAAAATCAGTAGAAAAATTAAATTTGCACCTCTATATTTAACAGAACTGCTTGGCAATCCTAAGTATTTTAAAGAAATGTATTATGGTGATAAGAGAGAAATATTTAAGCGTTATAATTTTGAGATGATAGAAAAACATGATTGCAATTATACAGCTGTAATGGAATTTAAGAAGAAAGAGAAGATATATATACATTAGTAGTAGACTACAAAGATTTTGTTGGAAGTTATAAGGTGAAGGTTTCAAGATAATAAGCAAGAGAGTTTTTTATGTAGAAGTTTATTGAAGGCAGTTTTGTCAACTTTGAAAAATCTAAATAGTTTTTAGAAATAAAACACCTCTCAATTTTTGAACGGAAAATACGAGGAAGAAAAGAGCAGTATCCTTTATAGTAAAAGCAAGGAGATGGATATATGGACTGGGTAAATAGATTTAATAGTGCAATAAATTATATGGAAGAACATATAAAAGATGAGATTGATATGGAAGAAGTAGGAAAAATTGCAGGGTGTTCCTCGTATCACTTTCAGAGAATGTTTACTTATATGGCTG
>CAYOMP010000185.1:1225-5017 GCA_964405075.1 uncultured Lachnospiraceae bacterium | reverse complement strand
TGATATGTCCAAAATACAGGATTATTTTTTTCTAAATCTTTAAATCTTGCACGTATGCAAAATCCCGAATATGTAACTTTTGCAGGCAGATTATCAATTAACATACATCTACCAACTAACTCTTTATTTCCATTAGAACGCACAAAAACAATATCTCCGTTTTGTAGATATTCATTTTTTTTTACGATTTCTTCTTTTATTTCTACTAATTCTTCATATTCGGGATAAAATCTATTACCAAAATTTGAAACACCTACTAATTTTATGCCTTTTGTATATGCATCTTTTCCAAAATTAATTCCATTGCTAAAATCAGCAATATCACCAAGCTTTATTTTTTCCCAACTCATAGCCCCAGCTCCTTCATATTCTTCGAGATGGTATCCATCAAGTCATTTGATTCTGCTTGCAAAGATAAAAGTTCACAATGTATTTCTGCCATTCGCTCTTCAAAATCCACACCATCATCTTCAACAGGCGCTACACCCACATACGCACCCGGAGTAAGCGACCAGCCTTTTTCTTCAATACTGATTTCTTCTTTGTTGTCGCCTTTTGCAGCATCTGTTGTATATGCAACTTTGCAAAGCCCAAGAATATCCTTATATTCACCATCACCGAATTTCTCATAAAGCCAATTTGCGTCCTTAGCTACAGCAATTTCTTCATTTTTATCGGTAATCATTTTGTCATATTCAGCCTGAATACGCTTTTTATCATTGCGTCCTGCGTGCTCAACCTCAATTTTGGCACGCTCTTGTAAATCTTTTAGTTCTTCCTGCAAGAGATGAAGAGATTCTTCAAACGAAACTGCACAGCCTAATATATTTCTGTATTCTTCAAGAAGTGCAGTATATTTATCTGTTTCTCCACGATATAGCCATACAATAGCGTTCAGATTTTTAAGTTGCCATTCACTCCATTCATTCAGTGTACGGTCAACTACAGTATAGTAATTTCTCGCATCAATAAAGAGAACTTTATCCTGAACTTCTTCTTTCTTTCCTTTGTCAAAAAACCATAAGGAACATGGCAAGCTCTTAGTATAGAAGAAATTGTTTCCAACGCTTATCATTACATCTACATGTCCTGTCTGAATAAGCTTTTCTCTTATATCCTTATCATTGCCCTGACTATCTGTTGCAGACGAAGCCATGACAAATCCAGCTCTCCCCTTTTCATTCAAATATGCATAGAAATACGAAATCCAAAGATAATTTGCATTTCCAATTTCTTTATTCTTATTCTCTTTCGGACATCCAAAAGGGAGTCTTCCAGCATTAGCTGCTGATTCTACTTTTACTTTATCTACATTAAAAGGTGGATTCGCCATGACGTAATCACAGCATCCTTCAAGATTATGTGCATCATGATAAAAGCTATTAGCTTCATCTCCTGACTTCACAACACCTGTAAGTCCATGGACAGCCATATTCATCAAACAAAGCTGAGCATTATACTCAACCTTTTCCTGTCCATAGAAAGTCATACTGCTATTAGCCTGTAACCCTGCAGCATTTACAAAATCACCTGTCTGAACAAACATTCCACCAGAACCACAAGCAGGATCTAATAAAGTTCCAGTCTTCGGTTCCAAAATATTAACAATCATTTTTACTAACGACTTCGGTGTAAAAAACACACCATCATCAGATGCAATGTTCTTTGCAAACTTATTAAGGAAATACTCATAAATACGACCTATTACATCTCCTCCAACTTCATCAAGTGCGTTATTATTAAATATACGAAGCAACTCTCCTAAAAGCTCATCCGAAAAATCTGTATAGCTTTTAGGTAATACACCTGTGAGCTGTTCGCTCTGCTGTTCGACAAGCTCCATTGCATTGTTTACTACTTCACCAAGGCTATTCATTGGCTGCCTGGCTATATTCTTAAGATTCGCTGATGCAATATTTTCAGGAAGATTTACCAGCCAATCATACTGCGCTTCCTTCGGAAGAAACAACGCACTCTTCGCAGCGAAATCCTTTGCTTCAACCGGCATCTGTCTTCCATTACGCATCGGTCTATCCTTCAATATTTCTGCTTCAACCATCTTAAATCGGCTAAATGCATATCTCAAAAATAACAACCCAAGAACCGGCATACAATACTGATTTGATGTTAGCTTTGAACCAGCTCTTAACAAATCTGCTGATTCCCATAAATCAGCTTCTAATTTCTTTATGCTCTTATTATCCATTTGTATATAATCCTCCAAAGATATTTTTTTACTTTGGTAGTCCATTTTTACGGACTCTCCGAGGATCGTCTGGTTTTTCAGCATCCGCTGGAATCAACCACATTCTTCCTCTAAGAACAGCGCCTTCTATTCTTCCTTCTTTACAATAAATAGCCACCCATCTTTGTGACACATTCCACTTTTTCGCACATTCTGCTGAAGTTAAATATTCCATAATTTATCCTCCAAAAAATAAACAATGTACCACCTATAGTATATTCTATAAAGCGAACACTTTCAATGTAAATTCTTCTATTAAGCAAATAGTTTTAAGAAATAACAAACCCGCTAGAGAATATCAAGTTAGCCACAACATACGTGACATCTTAACATTCCCTAGTGAGTTCGTTTGTTAGTAGTCAAGACTCTTAAGGCTAAGAGTCCTAACAATGTATTCTCTCAAATTAAGTCGCTTAATTCTCTTTACAAAGAAAGACTCTTTTTTCTTAGTCAAACTTACTATTAGTGTTCTTTTTTATCTCATCTATTTTTTTATCTTTATTATCTTCAAAAATACGGTAAAATGCCCTCTTGTCCATTCCCGAGTTATAAAATCCCCAGTCCGCTTGAGTGTAAAACGCAACAGCCGCTTCTGTATAATATTCTTTTGCCATTTCATATATTATTTCTCTATTATTATCAGGCGCATATTTTTCTAGATAGTTATCGATAACTATTTCATAAAAAGTCAGAATTTGGTTTTCTTCCAGCATCTCTCCTATTGCTGTATAAAATTCTTCGCCTTCAATATTACGATTTATTGCCGTTAGAATTGAATTTACATGAGATCTTAATTCGTGCCAATATCCTTTGTTTTTTTTCCATTTATATTCTAAAGCTTGAGCCACTTGTAAAACTTCATATTTCTCATACTCTAATTGCTTTACTAGCATCCACACTTTTCCAATCTGTTTTTTTTCGGATTCTTTGTAATATCTTGAATTGTACCTGCTCCCTAATTCTTTTTCAATTTTTTCAGCTATATTTAAATCTTTTTTGTGTATTTCATCATACCTAATTTGTATCAACTGAATACAAGTTTCTTCATCTGCCACTAATTGCTTTATATTATATTCCCAATCAACAATACCTTCTTCTTTTCTCATCTTTGCCATAATTAGTATTCCTTCCTCTTTTATAATTCAATTTCGTCATTTACATTCCAAATGACGAAATTGAATTATAAAATGACCAAATTAAAATCTTCCATATCGCAGCTTTTCAAAAACTGTAAAATCTTTCCCGTTTGTCCCAAAAAACCTGTAAAACCAAGCTTTTCTAAAGTATGTTAATACCATGCCCCAACAGACGAACAGTACTCTAATCATTGTCTTTTGAATTCATTTTTCACTCCTGCTAAGGTTCTAAAATTGACCTTCTGAAAAAATGTAAAAATTGGGTTCTTAAATAATAAACCCTTGTAAAATAAGGCATTGCGAGGTCAAATTAGTGCCATGCCATAGCATATCAATAAAAAGAAAAAAGCCAAGCCTCACACTCAGCTTAATCCCCAATGCATTTCATTACAAAATTTCGCTGTATCAGAA
>CAYOMP010000185.1:0-1215 GCA_964405075.1 uncultured Lachnospiraceae bacterium | reverse complement strand
CCATTTTTCAAAAAAATACATGAAATTATATGAAGTTACATCATTTACAGCAAAACCATAAATACCCTAGCTATCGGCATTTATATACTTATATGGAGATATATGAAAAATTATAAAAATCGGCCGTAAATGTCGATTCCTAGTTTCATAATTTATACCTCTTTCTTATGTTTTCAAGTGTTAAAAGATTTTGATTTAATTTATTCACCCTTCTCAACCTTCACTCTATATATTTATGACCTTTAAAAGACTTTTCAAGCCTCTCGCCTCTAACTTCATAATTCATTCAATTCTATTTTTACTAATCTCATCCAACAGGTATAAGAATTCTCATACCTGCTTTAATAATTGTAATACCAACAGGAATTAAAATAAGAGTACAACAACACAATAATCCAAATATTACTAAAATCCCTCCAAACGGTAACAAAAAGATTAACCATAAACAAGCTTTTAGCAATGCTCCTGTTAATTTAAATGCCAATCCAAATAAACAACATAATATAATTAATGTTAAAATCATTGTAATCATACAAGCCTACCTTTCTGGCATTACAATTGCCGCTATAATATAAGCTAAAACTCCTGTACCTGCACAAAATACAAGTAACATCCATAAAAGTCTAATAATTGTTGGATCAATACCAAAGAACTCTGCGATACCGCCACATACACCACATAATTTTCTGTCATAACTTTTTCTTAACTGTTTCATTTTTCATTACCCCTTTTTCTCTCTTGTTTTTCATCAATATATTTTCCATGAAGTGTTGATTTATTTTCCAACCCAAGCCTTTTGCTAAGATCTGGTAGATTTTCCATCTGATTAATAATCCTGCACATTCTGATTCTTTCCTGTACACTCATATATTACCTCCACCTTGCAATCTTTGGTTTAAAATATTTTGAAGTCCGTTACTGTTTTGACTTCTCTTTCGTTGTTTCTTCATGGCGTTAGTATAACAGTAAATACCGTTTTAAAAAACTGTTAAATCCGCGAATTAACACCTTCTATTTTGCTTTTTCCCCAAAAAACTTTTCTATTTATTTATATTTAACTTTTATGTATAATAAAATTCTAGTGATAATATATTAATTACTGCAAATCTTTTTTGATTTTAATAATTTTTATAATAGATGTCAATATTTTTAAACAAGAGAGTTTTAACTACATATTCATGAAATAAATTTTGTTGTATTCTACAATATAATTTT
>CAYOMP010000184.1:0-5079 GCA_964405075.1 uncultured Lachnospiraceae bacterium | reverse complement strand
CTTTTAAAAGTCTATATGCATTTTTTTCGTCATAATCGAAAATATCTCTAGTCTTCGTATCCATTAGGATTCTGTGACTGCCATCTCCATGAATCTTCACACATTTCCTTGATTCCACGTTTAGCTTCCCAACCTAATTCCTTCTTAGCTAATGAAGAATCAGCATAACATGTAGCAATATCTCCAGGACGTCTATCCTTTATTACATATGGAATCTTAACACCTGATGCAGCTTCAAAATTCTTAACCATATCTAATACACTATATCCCTGACCCGTTCCAAGATTGTAAATCTTAAGACCTGGATTTTCTTTAATCTTCTCAATTGCTTTTACATGACCATCTGCAAGGTCTACAACGTGGATATAATCTCTTACACCTGTTCCATCCGGAGTATCATAATCGTTACCAAATACTCCTAATTCTTTCAACTTGCCTACAGCTACCTGTGTAATGTATGGCATTAAGTTGTTTGGGATTCCATTAGGATTTTCACCAATTGTACCACTCTTATGTGCACCAATTGGGTTGAAATATCTAAGTAAAATAATATTCCATTCATTATCAGCTTTGTAAATATCTGTCAAAATCTGTTCTAACATTCCTTTAGTCTGTCCATATGGATTAGTAATTTCACCTTTTGGACATTCTTCTGTAATTGGTACAAAAGCTGGATTTCCGTACACAGTTGCTGATGATGAAAATACAAAATTCTTAACACCGTGTTTTCTCATTACATCTAACAAAACAAGACATCCAGAGATGTTATTATAATAATACTCCCAAGGCTTAGCAACTGATTCCCCAACAGCCTTCAAGCCTGCAAAATTAATAACCGAATCAATACTTTCTTTTTCAAAAATTTCATTTAACGCATCTCTATCTAAAATATCTGCCTTATAAAATTTTACTGGTTTGCCAGTAATTTTTTCTACTCTTTCTAATGATTTTTCAGATGAATTTGCTAAATTATCTACTACTACTACATCATATCCTGCTTCCTGTAATTCAACGCATGTATGACTTCCAATATATCCTGCTCCACCTGTTACTAAAATAGCCATAAAAAATCCTCCTTTTTATCAAAACACTTTCTTACATTAATTCATCAAAGTATTTCCTATGATATAAAAACCTTCTTACAAATTATAAACCCATATTTCTATAATTCATAGTTTTATTTTCTAGGGTAATAATAACATTTTTTCTGTTATAAAACAACATTTATATTTTAATTATTTTCTTAATATTGTATTAAAAGTAAAAAAATGGAGTATATTCTCTTATGGTTGCTTTAACCACTCAAGAATACACTCCATTATCATTCTTTGAAATTCCTTATCTAATTATGAGAAACACGCTTTACGAGTTCTCAAATTATCAGTTTTCTATTTCTTTTACCTCCAAAATCCCAAACACCTCGTATCTGTCATGTTTTACACTTTTAATTTTGTCGGTATCGCACCAGAAAAAGTAAATACCCACGACCTTCGTACTTCCTTTTTCCTTGAGTGTGATAAATTATTTAATTTTTACTGATTTAACGCTACTAAATGAACCATACATCTTCTTACCACTAACCTTTTTGTAAGAACGAACTTTGAAATAATAAGTCTTTTTAGATTTTAATCCCTTCTTACTTACTGTATTAGATGTTGTTGTTCCAAGCTTTTTATAGCTTCCCTTCTTCTTAGTTGCTACATATACTTCGTATCCTGTTACTCCATCTTGTTTTGTCCATGTTATTTTAGCTGTCTTAGAATTTGGACTAGTAACTGTTACGCCGGCAACCTTTTTAGGTGTAATAGTAATTGTACAGCTAGCCTTTTTACCATTATGTGTCTTAGCTGTAATTGTTACTTTTCCAGGTTTAAGTGCTTTTACCTTACCACTTGTTGATACAGAGGCAATATTCTTATTTGAAGAACTCCAAATAATTGCCTTTGGTGCATTTGAAGGTTTAATTGTTCCTTTTAATGAAAGAGTCTTACCAACTGTTAAAGTTGATTTTGTTTTATTTAATTTAATAGATGTAGCACTATTAGAACCTACAGATACCTTGCAGGTAGCTGTTTTGTCACCTACAGTAGCTGTTATTTTGGCAGTACCTTTTCCCTTCGCTGTAACTTTACCTGTTGATGATACTGTAGCAACTTTAGTATTTGAACTTTTCCAAGTAACTGTTTTGTCTGTTACATTACTTGGTGCAATCGTAACTTTTAATGTTGCTGATTTTCCTTTTACCAGACCTAATGCAGACTTATTAAGTGATACAGAAGTAGGTAAAATAGCATTAAATCCACTACCATATGCTTTAATTCTGGCTGTAGAGCCTTTTGAAGCTAAATCCATCCAGGTATTTCCTATACATCCAAAACTCTGTCCTTGTGACTGCGCGGTATTAAAGCCAATCCAACTAATCTCGTACGTTCCATCAACAAAAGCATACGTAGAAGTATATTTAGGATTATCTAATGTAATTACTACTGAAAACTTTTCACCCTTTTTTATATGCACAGGCTTATTTAATTTAATTGTAGTAAATCCTGTATAAGAAGTTGTTCCTGTTTGTGGAGTATCCAACATTTGTACACCTGACTCTGGATCATTTGAAGATGTTGGGTTCTTATATATCTGAATACTATATTTTACTTCCGAATCATATAATCCCAAACCAATTGCCGATATTTCTTCATAGTTACCATTACCTGACTGTGTTGCAGTAAATACGTTGGCAATCTTTCCTCCATTAGGAATACTCACATATCCAGTGCCTGTAGAACCGTCATATTGATAGTTATGCTCATAGTTAGATGCACTTTCTGCATCGAAAGATATAACCGTATCATCTAATGTAGCATCATAATATGATAACCAGAACAATCCATTATTTGCATAACCAGTTCCCCAACTATTTTTAATAAGCCACGCACCATCCCCGGCAGGCTTGGTGCTAAAATTATTTCTTGAGTATGTATCATTCCAACCTACAATTGTAACATCATGATTAGCATATAAACTAGAATCATTACAATAATATGCACCTGTTGAACTATTATAATATGATGTAGTAGTAGCGCTACCATCTGCATGATATCCAACAGTTACTGCACCATTTCTCATAATTTCATTTTTAACTGCATCTTTGTTGGATAATGGAATCCAACTTACATTCTGTACATGAAGTTTGTCATTATATGCCATATCTGCTGAATAGCCTGACACTGTCTTAGGAGCTACAGACTCATCAGTTAGTCCTATCCACTTTACCGCTGAAAAAGTGGTAAAAATATTATTTCCACCTCGCATATACCAACTAGCGCCAACTGGATATGTATTGTCACCAGCTGTTCCCCCTAGTGGATCTGTCACTGTATTATAATGGAAATATGCCAATTGAGTTTCAGACAAGTTACTGCTAGAAGACAAAATGCCTTTTTTGATAGCAGAACCTTCTACTGCTGCTGTAGCCGCAAACGCCCAACAAAGTTCTGTAGAACTTTGATTATCAACTGCTGTGTAAACAGCTGTATAAGAACCAGGGGCTGCTCCACGAGGAACACTTTCAAGTGCAATTCTATCCTCTTCAATATCTACAGAAATGTAACCATTTCCCATATCTTCCACAGGTATTTCGTTAAACTCAATTCCCTTAGCATCGCCTTCTACGATTCCATCAGGTTCAAAAGTCACATTGTTACCTGTATATGCCATACCTCCCAATAACGTAGTGGCAATGGCCACAATCAATGCATAGCACATACCTTTAGTTATCTTTTTCATATTTCATCCTCCTTTATGAATAATCTTGTTATTTGACGCAGACCACTCTCTACTTTAGTTATAAGCTAAATGTGCACAAATTGCAACAAAACTATATAATACTTCATATATATAAATCTAGCATACATATTACCTATCCATTTTCCCATATTTTACTTATTAACACAATCTGACTTATTTCCTATTTTATTAACTTTAATAGATTAATTTTCCAATCTTACATAACAAAGAATGTGCCTTGGCACATTCTCACGCCGAACGCGGTCGTTTACTAGATTCCACATCTTCGCGCGAGCGTGCATCCATTGCGGAGCATTTTTAATCCATAGGAGGACTTTTCTATGAATTATGAGAAATAGGTGAAATATACAACTTACATTATTCTTATAAGCCAACATTTCACCTATCTCATTCACTCCAATTTAACAAATTTTAAAACTTCTTTATAGCTTCAACAAGCAACTCTACGCAGCCTTCAACTCCAAATGTACTTCTGCTTAATACAACATCCTTTTCAGTCTCATGAGTCCATTTCCCATTTGAATAATACTCATAGTACGATTTTCTGGCTGCATCCATCTTTTTAACTAACCTTCTGGCTGCATCCATAGTAATACCATGCTTTTCACTGATTATTTCAGCTCGCTTTTCAAAAGGCGCTCTAATAAGTACCTTAAGACAATCTTCTCTATCACTTAATACATAATCCGAAAGTCTTCCAACGATAATACAAGATTCATCCTTTTCAGCAATCTGTTTAATAAGCTGTGACTGTATTTTGAATAACTGATCATTTATAAAGTCCCCACCTAATGGCAAATAATTACTTAAGAAGCTCTTTGATACTTTTTCATCTGCCGTTGCCAAAGTATCCATATTGATACCACTTTCTTTTGCTGCCATAACTAATAAGTCTTTATCATATAGTGGTATTCCCAACCTTTCAGATAACTGTTTACCAATTTCATGACCTTCACTACCGAATTCTCTACAAATAGTTATAATAATCTTCTTTTCCATAACAATTCTCCTTCCTGTTAATAGTTAAAGAACCTTATTTAAAAAGTCGATTGTTCTCTTTTCTTTTGGATTAGTAAAAATCTCTTCAGCTGTTCCAGTTTCAACAATGTATCCATCATCCATAAATACAACTCTATCTGCAACTTCTCTTGCAAATCCCATTTCATGAGTAACGATAACCATTGTCATACCTTCTTTTGCTAATTGCTTCATAACCTCTAACACTTCACCAACCATTTCAGGGTCAAGTGCGGATGTAGGTTCATCAAATAACAT
>CAYOMP010000183.1:0-5101 GCA_964405075.1 uncultured Lachnospiraceae bacterium | reverse complement strand
AAAACCAACAACATTTCTGCCAAAAGCCTCTCGCATAAATTCTGCATAATTTGTCAGAAAAATAATGCTTGTATTTACATCTGTTAATTTGTTTTTTACCTCTATCCCACTAACATTTTTCATTTCTATGTCTAATAATATAATGTCTATTTTTTCTTTGCATCTTAGTAAATCCTCCCCATCACTAAAGCATAGTATTTCAGCACCTATCTCTTCTTTTTTTAAATAACTTTTCACATATTCACATATTTTTTCTCTATACTGTTTTTCATCATCACATATAGCTAATTTTATATTTCCACTATCGATACTCATATTTCCCTCACACATGCATTGATATTTCCATTCTATCATAAATTGATTCATTAATTATGAGAAACTCTTTTTTTGAGTTTCTCAAATAAAAATAATTTCCTTAATGGATTTGGGTAGTCCCATATCTCCTTAAGGAAATTATATTATTATTCATATTTTACAGTATGTTCTATTACCTTATCAAATACATCTATAGGATATTTACGTTTTTCAAACGGTAATTTTGTACATGATTTGCTATTATATATAAGCAACCACTAATACCAGTATCATCAAAACTTTTTTAATATTTTTCATTTTCATAAATATCCTCCTTCAATAACTTCTCCCTTAACTTAGAATTCTTACCCTTGTTAAATAATGCATCTTCTACATCTAAATTTTTATTGGTATTTAACAAAATAAGCTTATTCAACATATTCA
The DNA here is from genome assembly GCA_964405075.1 of uncultured Lachnospiraceae bacterium. Taxonomy (GTDB): domain Bacteria; phylum Bacillota; class Clostridia; order Lachnospirales; family Lachnospiraceae; genus CAYOMP01. Next base: position 4,363 of record CAYOMP010000183.1, on the reverse strand, counting down.
TTTGGGACATTTCTTTCAATTTGGTTTCGGCAGCCATTTTTTCCATTTCATTTGCTGAATTTATAGGTGTTGCAGAAGCACAATAGCCTTCTTCATTCTCAACAAAAAAAGCAAAGACATACGGATAGCCTTCTGCAGCATGTCTGCTCCTAAATTCCTGATAGAACTCTATGGTTTCATAAATCTTATCCACCATTAATTCCTCATATTCTTCATCTTCCTGCATCTTCTTTAAAACGTGTACATCTAATTGGATACTGACAACACCAGTATTTCCAAATCCACTTCTGGTTTCATGCACCTTACCGTTGTAACCTGCCTTCCCCTCTCCAGTATCGTGTGAATCAGTCATTCTAAATGACACATTCTTAAACTGTGATGTAAACTCCATATAATATGCAACAACATCACCTGTTTTCGCCGTTTTTTCCTTCTCGTTAATTGTAAAATCAGCCCTATTCTTAGATGTAGTAGTCTCTTTTGCCTGATTCTTCAAGCCAGTACTTAATATACTCGAATTATAATTTCCTATTTCCATAGACTAACCCTCCCATATTTTATACGCTAATTCTTTTTTAAAATTTCCTCTAATATTTCTTTTAAACCATATGTATCCAAATCATTCACTCTCCTACAAAAATCTTATCATACCGCCTGTAACCATTCAATTTTTTTGTGATGAATTGTCTGCTTTTGTGACGAAATGTTATAAAATCATACAAAAATCCACACCATAATTTTGTCGTACCCTTGGCAACACAAAGAAATCCCCTTAAGCAGTTCTATTTTCTGCTTAAGAGGATTAACTAAATCCTTTTAGTCAAGGCATTATGAAAATTCTACAATCCTTGCTTCTATTTTTTGTTTTACCTTATCTGCGATTTCTCTAGTAGTCATTTCTGCATATTCATAAAATGGTATTGGCTCAAGAAAATGAACTTGTGTTACCACCTTTTTAAGAGAATTAATCTCAAAAGGTATATATGAATCAATAATAGCCACTGGAACTATAGGACACTTTGCATTCAGTGCACACTTAAAAGAACCTGCACTAAAATCCAGCACATTATTTCCATTATGGTCATATCCACCCTCAGGAAATAGAATAAATCTTCTTCCCTCTCTTACCTGTCGTGCTATCTCCATAATAGTCTTAACCTGACTTCTCATATCACTTTTGTCTAATCGACTACCTCTAATTAATTTCATAAACTGATTAACCAATAGCATTTTTGAACGTTTAGCATCCATCACTACTGTACATGCCTTCTTGTGAACTGACATAATGCCTAATGCATCATATTTTCCCTGATGATTAGAAAACATTATATATCCGCCGTCTTTAGGCAAATTCTCAGTACCATATACTGTTGTTTCGATTCTCCCATGCTTTTTCATTATATTAATAATCTTTTGAGCTAAATCATAACATTCTTCTTCACTATATTTATCAAAATTATTGTAATATATATAAGCTTTAGATAAATAATAAATTATCCATGGTATCGAAATAATAATTACAAAATAAAATCTTAACATTTCACTTTCTCCATTTATATAACTCTTTACATCAATGCCACCAAATATTATAACTTGTTTTCTGTTTACGGGCAAGTTATAACTAACCTCATAAAATTAAGATTTATTAAGATTTTATCTATAATACCTGCTATAATCCTCCATTGTTTTATAGAACATCCTCTTCATCAATGATAACCTCTTCTTGCTTATGATATTTCTTAATCTGATTAGATAAATACAAGGAAATAATGAAATCCGTTATACCACTATAAATCATTCCTATTCCAATTATTCTTATAAGAAATGCAACAGTTGAGAAGGGATTACATAAGGCAATTACTCCGATAACGATATTAACGACAGCTATTAATATTACAACTCCCCATCCTCTTCCATTAACTCTTGCCAAATCAATTCCTTGTTGAAGTGTATTTAACCCACTGGTTGCAACTAAAAATCCTAGAATCATAGGAATAATAGAGATTACTATTTCACTTTTTATAAAGATTAGTAGTCCAAACATCATAATAACAAGTCCTGATACTAAGCCCCTATTTTCACCAACGAAACCAGGCTCACTACGAAAATACCTAATAATATAGAACAATCCCATAATTTCAGCTACAACTCCAAAAGTATAAGCAATTGTTTTCGCAGTAATTTCCGGGAAAAATGTCAAAATCAATCCAGCTAATACTAATATTAATCCATAAATAACATTCATACTCTTTATCTTTCTAAACATAGGAATTCCCCCTTATCTTTTGTCAATATTGTTTTTTTACTTTTATAATTACGATTGCACTTCCCTATCTATATACATTTGATTATATCACTAACTTTTTTCTATGAGGGATTCTCAAGTATTATTTTATTATCTTTTAATTTTTCAATTTAAACTAAAAATATATCTTTTTTAAAAAAATCTTCATATTTATTTGTTATTATCATTTAAATAAGATAAGAAGGTTCTTATACTTATTCCCTTATTATACATTTGATTATTAATTTCAATTTACACATTTTAAATATATCTCACGAAATATAAAGAAAGGAAATGTGGTATAAACCTACCACTGGATATAAACTATGAAAAGAAATGAATTTGGAGAATTAGAAAACAGCTTTAACAAAATGAATTTAGTAATTATTGCAATTGCCATTGTAGCAGTTGTTTTAACCGGTACTATAGTTGCCAAAAATATTAATGTTTCTGGAACTGATACAGGATGTATCACTTCTGAAGAATTAAATTCCTAGTTATACGTTATAACTACACCTTAAAATAACTTTTACTCTATAAATAGAATATCTATAGAGTAAAAGTTATTTTTGTTTTATATCATATTAAAGGCTTTTCAAAAGCTATTCCTGCTTTCATCGAATTACTATTCCTTTCCATTAACAAGTTTCTCCCAATCTTCATATCCTTTCATATATTCAAAGTTTTCGTCATCCCTGAATCCATCCAACAGTCTTACTTTTAGAATTTCAGTAAATGAACTATCTGGATTGCTAAATTTCATATGTTGGAATAGCTTCGATTTTTGAAAATCATATAAACTATCAACATTTTGTAATAACTGTTCTACTACCTGATAAGTCCCCTCTACATTCTTCTCTGCACAAACTACATCAAGCATTGATGCAAATTCATTATATTTTCCCATATCAAATACACTAGCAACTGTTCCCATCTTCTCTGCCATGAAACGAGCTGTCTTAATATCACCCTCTTCAATTGCTAATCCTGTCATAAATGAAAATGTAAAATTTAATGTTCGATACTCAGAAAGTAAAACATTTTCAAACATTTCATATGCTGCTTCTGTTTTACCCTGCTCCTTATACAATCTTCCTTGATATATTTTTTTCATAGGATCATAATTAGAAAAATACTGTAAATACTCCTCTGCCTTTGCATATTCCTTTTTTCTTAAATAGAAACAAAACAACGAGTCGGCTGCATGGTGTTGTATTTCTTCATCCTCATCACCCAAAGCCAGTTCATACCACGAATTTATCTGCTTATCATATTTTTCAGGTTCTGCGCAATTACCTGTCATTCTTCTTGTATCAAGCATTACAGCCACTTGCCAGATAAGCCTATTGCAGTTCGGATACTTTTTTATTTTTTCCAATGCCCACTCATATGTCTTATCAACACCTTCTGACTCAAACATTTTATCCATTTGTCGAATAATCTCTTCAATTTCAGATGATGTAAGTTCTTCATGAAATGACATTAATGTATCCAGTGAAATATGAAGTAATCTGGCAATAGGTGCCAATAATTCAATATCAGGATTAGAATTTCCATTCTCCCATTTATTCACTGCTGGAGTTGTTACTCCTAATCTGTTAGCCATTTCTTCTTGTGTCAGACCTAGTTCTTTTCTATATTTTTTAATAACACTACCTATATTCATTTTCTACTCTCCAAATTTATTTTCAAAAGCTTTTGTATCTAAATCATAACAAGAATATACACTCCTTGCAATTGAACAATTGTTAATTATCGCTTAATTTTTTTAACCAATAGTAAATTTCTATTTTTTTATTTGCTGTATAAATCATAGCTAGCTAAAAAACGAATGGCAAGACATTCTTACCATCCGTTTTCACTACATATCACTTTTCTTCTTTCTGGGTAACTGTTTTCCATCCGCTCATACCATTCATGCTAATTGTCAGTGTAGAAGTGTTATGTAAAAGAGCTGAAGTTGTCGGTTGTATCATTCCGGTTACTCCAAGAAATATCAATCCTGAATTGATTCCTACAATTCTGACATAATTATTTTTTATTCGTTTAACCATATTTGTGCTGATATTTCTTAATGTA
>CAYOMP010000182.1:0-5150 GCA_964405075.1 uncultured Lachnospiraceae bacterium | reverse complement strand
AAATCGGTTGCATAGGATTAATCAAAGCTATTGATAACTTTGATTCGTCGCTGAATGTCAAATTCTCTACCTATGCTGTACCTATGATAATTGGAGAAATTCGACGTTATCTACGAGATAACAATAGCATACGTGTCAGTCGTTCTTTAAAAGATACTGCCTATAAAGCAATTTATACTAAAGAGGCACTAACTAAAAAAAATCAAAAAGAACCTACAATCAATGAGATAGCTGCTGAAATTGGAATTCCTAAGGAAGATATTGTTCAGGCTCTTGATGCAATACAAAGTCCAATGAGCCTCTATGATCCGGTTTATTCAGAAGGGGGTGATACCCTGTATGTAATGGACCAAATCAGTGACAAAAAGAATAAAGAGGACACCTGGATTGAAGAATTATCATTGTCGGAAGCAATGAAACGCCTAAATAAACGTGAGTACTATATTATCCAATTAAGATTTTTCGAAGGAAAAACTCAGACAGAGGTTGCTAATGAAATTAATATATCCCAGGCACAGGTATCTCGTTTAGAAAAGAATGCTCTAAAAACAATGTATTCATATTTAAGACTATTTGATTAATTAACTTTTACCTATTCTTAAATCAAATTTCACAGTTAATTAATATATCTTTATGTGTAGTAAATAAGTACTTGTTACAATGTGTACTATAAAAATTACTTTTAAAATAAATGAGGTGTTACTATGGACAGAGTTAAACGATTTATGTTAGATAGATATGGTGTTGATTATTTAAATTTGGCTTTGTTGGCTCTTGCAGTTATCCTCTCTTTGACTGCCACTTTTACATCTGAATTATTTTTCAGAATAGTATGCTGGGTACCTTTAGCCTTATATGCTTATCGTGCTTTTTCAAAAGACTTAATAAAACGTTACCGTGAAAATGCAATGTTTATAAAAATTGTTGAACCAACCTTTAAATTCATTTTAATAAAATTAGGTCATCAAAAGGATACCAGTCACAAATATACTACTTGCCCACATTGTTCTCAGATTATTGCTGCAACCAAGGGACTTAATAACATCAAATGTCCTTCTTGCCAAAATAAAATCAAAATAAAATAGTGACTTTCTTTTAATTATTTCTATAAAAAACATATATACAGAATGTAAATTTACTATATAAAAGAACTGGAATTCTTAGTTGTACATCAACCACGAACCCAGTTCTTTTTCTTCTAATTAATTTTTATAAACTCTGGATTTCTTTTCGTAAAAGAAGTAATGTATTTAAATCCAGCCGCTTCTAATATTTCGTATCCTTTGCTTATTGTTGAAGATACATACTCAATCTTATGCGCATCAGAACCTACTGTAATAATCTCCCCACCACATTTTTTATATAATTTAACTAACTCAACAGGTGGCATAGTTTCATTAATAGGTTGAACTAATCCAGATGTATTGATTTCTATTCCTTTTCCCTTTTCAATAAGTATTTTAAATAATTTTCTAAATCTTTCTTCAAAGGGTGATAAATCTATTCTTTTTTGCTCTCTCTCGAACATATAACGCATAGGATAAGTCAAATGTCCCATAACATCAAAATCATATCCCGTTGCCAATTCAATCAGCCAATCCAAATATTCACTATAGACTTCATTGCAGTCTAGTTTCGAAAAATCATAATAATATACATCAATATCGTCCTTCATATTATGTATAGAGCCAATTACGTAATCCAATTCTTTGCCGTATTCTTTTAAAAATTTTGTATTTTCTCCTGGATTAGCCTGTGGCTGCCCTAATTCAACGCCAAGCTTTACCTTTAACCTGCCTTCATATTTATCCTTTGCCCTTTTTATATCCTTATACAAACTATCGCAATCTAAAATATGACCATATTCTTTATCCGAAAAAATATCCATATGATCAGTTAATGCTATTTCTTTCATGCCTCTTTCAATAGCTTTTTCACAAATATCATCTATTTCTTCCTGTCCATCAAAAGAATATTTTGTGTGAATATGATAATCTAATAAATGCATATTATACTTCACTCCTCAATCTATTATATCTAACCTATAATTTCTAATTCTTTTGAATAATGGTTTAATACTTCAACACCATCTTTTGTAACCAATACTAAATCTTCAATTCTAACTCCAATATCACCTTCTATATATATTCCAGGTTCAATAGAGAATATCATTCCTTCTTCTACTACATTAGTATTAGTAGATGATACATCACCAAACTCATGAACTTCTATTCCTATGGAATGTCCTAATCTATGAGTAAATTTATCCCCATATCCTGCATCTTCAATTACTTCTCTTGCTGCCCTGTCAATATCACAGAATCTAACTCCGGGCTTAATAATACTTTCCGCTGTTTCATTAGCTTTCTTAACTAATTCATATATTTTCTTATGTTCTTCACTGACTTCTTTATAAAAGAAAGTTCTTGTCATATCAGCACAGTAACTGTCTTTTTTGCATCCAACATCAATAAGAACACAATCACCTGGCTTTAATTTACCATCGGCTCCTTCATAATGTCCAATAGCTGCATTTGCACCAAAACCTACTAATGGTTCGAAGGAATGTCCGTCAGCCCCCAAGTCTTTATAGATTTTTTCCATCTGGTCAGCCATTTGCGCTTCTGTAACACCTTCTTTGGCTAATTCCTTGAATCTTGCCATAGCTTTATCATTAATATTTGTTGCATCACGCATCTTTTCTATTTCTTCTGCATTCTTACATGCCCTGACACTATCTACACAAATAGATGCGTTAACATAGCTTGATGCTCCATTTAATTCCATTAATCTTAATAAAAATCTGGCAGCCATATTCTTATCTATACCAATCGCCTTATTTGAATCTGTATATTTGGCTATCATCTCTACTCCATCTTGTGTATCAGAAAACCATACTTTTTCTACACCTAAATCCTCTGTAACAGTAAATAATTCATTTACAAACAACTTATTATTTCCATTCTTATTTATGTATAATGCCAGTAATCTTTCACCTGGGGCAATCCATTTACCTGTAAGATAAAATATAGATGCTGAATCTGTTATTAGCATCTGCTCCAATCCTTTTTCTTCTAATTTTTTTAATACTCTGTTTAGTCTGTTTTCCTTCATAATAATGCTCCTTCAAAAACCTTACTTAAACTTAACTATGAGTTATTATAACATTAGAATTTCATTTTGTATAATACACTATCAATAAAAATATTCATTTTGTATTGATAGTGATAAAAAAAATGTGCCTTGGCACATTCTCGCGCCGCTTTTGCGTCGCATTTTGCGGCATTTATCTTCTGCAAAAGTGTGCGCATCTTCGCAACGCGTTTTATTTGATAGGAAAGTACTTTCCTATCAAATAAAAAAAGCATAGCAGTATATTAAACTACCATGCTTTCAAGACTCTCTTATTTATTCTTTACCTACAAGCCCCCTTTCTTTTATCAAAATCCATTTTTTCCTAATAAAAATACTAACAAGAATCACTCCAGCCAAATCCATAATAAATACAACGACCAAAAGTAATGCAAAAATATCCTCATATCCTCTCGCTGCATTTTCCCAATAAGGATATACTATTTCCTTAGAATTCATAGAACGACTTCCAAAATCAGCAATAATTTTTATTAAAGATTCCAAACTGTATCTGGCTGAATTATCAACTACTTCCATATTTTCTTCATCAATATCAATTTTTTTCTTTATCAGATTGTAAGCATAGGATTTAACTGGATTAGGCAATGTAATTTCAAAAGTATTTATTTCTTTACAAGTGCCATATTTGTACAAAGTATTATAAGACACATAAACTGTTGCCTTATTGTTTCCGGCATAATCATTTATTCTTCCACTATCTCTGCGAATTACCCCTTTTATAATGTGTGGTACTCCATTTATATAAACAGTCATTCCATCTATATTGCCAGAGCCAAACAATTGCCACGCTGCATCTTCATCTACAATAATGTAATCATCCATAATATCATCACTAGTATAATATGAACCCTGTAATAATTTAATTGGGTGAAATAAGAAAAAATCTCCTCCCACACCTATTGCCTTAGCTTCTATACTGATTCCATTGTTGTCAATAACAATGTTTCCCCTTGCACTATAGCAAGATACCACTTGTTTTTCATTTTCACTCTCAGCTTTAATTGAATCTTCAGTCAAAGCATTTTCTACAATATGATGATAATTATTTATTCTATCTTCTGTAATATCTGATTTATCCGAAAAGAAGCAACTAATCTGTGAATATCCACTATCAGCCCATCTGACTCCCATACGCTGAGAATACATTCCATTAACTGTGGTTTTTATATACATAATAGAAGCAATTGTTATAATGAGACACACAACAACAGTTATAACCGGCATTAAACTTCCTTTTTCTAATATAAATATTTGGGTTAATACTTCTTTTAAATTAATCTTTTTGAAATCTAACTTCTTAAAATTCCAATTATTTATTTTAGGAATTTTAATCTTTTTAATATTAATTCCCTTTATAGCCTGCTTCATAGTTACTCGCTTCCATTTCTAATTTGATAACCTGACTTGTTGTTTTGGTTCAACTGGTTTTGTAGATGTTGTAATAACAAATTCACTTCCGTATAATGCTCCTGATATGGCAGAACTATTATCATCAGAAGCTAATACTTCTACATCCACTTTTGTTGCAATATATCTATTACCTAAAGGACTACTTTTGGATTCTACTACCAAAACAAATTTGCCATCTTTGTCTTCTCTAATAGCACTTGTTGGAACTATCAAATCATAATTTTTACTACCTTCTCCAACTGAAACACTCATTTGTGAACCTTCTGCAACTTCTCCACTAACCTCAAATACTAACAACTTGTTCTTGGCTTTATTTTCCGGATCAGGACGAATTTCAGCCAATACTACTTCTACGTCATTTTCATAATTCCACGCATCCTGTATTTCTGCTTTATTCCCTACCTTTACTCTTTTAGCCTGTTCTGCTGAAACTGAAACTGATAAAGAATATGCTTTACCATCTATCTGCATCACAGCCATTGTTTCATCTGCATTAACCTTTTCACCTGCTGCATAATTAACCTGTGTTACTGTACCAGATACAGGTGCAGCCACTTTCCCATCTACAGCCTTTTCCTTTAATTTAT
>CAYOMP010000181.1:0-5223 GCA_964405075.1 uncultured Lachnospiraceae bacterium | reverse complement strand
ATGAATAAATAAGTACTATATAGAAATTATAAGAAACATGCTTTGTGAGTTTCTTTCGTTGCGCTCGTCGAAAAACTATGTAAACATAATTATTCCTCGTTGCTCGCGTAAAAGGAAAAAGCCTATCCTCTCGGATGGGCTTTTTTATATACTTCTCTAATTTTTTTATTATTCAATTGTGCATACACTTGTGTTGTTGAAATATCAGAATGTCCCAACATTTCCTGTACTGACTTCAAATCAGCACCATTGCTAACTAAATGTGCTGCAAAAGAATGTCTTAATGTGTGGGGTGTTATATCTTTATCAATCTCAGCTTTTTGCGCATAATACTTAATTAGTTTCCAAAAGCCCTGTCTACTCATTGGTTTTCCAGAGCAATTCGTAAACAAAATTTGATTTTGTGAGTCATCAATTAATGATGGTCTCGCAACATTAATATATTCTTCCAAAGCAGCCTTTGTAATATTCCCAAAAGGAATTGCTCTTTCCTTGTTCTTATCATGACATATAATGTATCCCATCTTCAAATCAACATCTGTAACCTTTAATGAAATCAGTTCTGTTACACGCATTCCTGTAGCATATATTAACTCTAACATTGCTTTATCTCTTATATCTTTCGACGTTTTATTATTAGGCTGTTCTAATAATTTATTCACTTCATCAATTGTAAGAATGTCTGGCACCTTTTTTTCAACTACCGGTGCTTTCAATAACTCAGCCACATCACTTTCTATTTTTCTTTGTTTAAACAAATACGAAAAGAAGCCTTTTATTGATGCGATGTTTCTTGAAATTGTTGCAATTGCAAAATTTTTCTTCTCTAATTCCAATATATACGCACTCAAGTTAGTATATGTAACCTGTTCCACACTGTTAATACCATGTTCTTCCAAATATACTCTTAGTTTAGTTAAATCTCTTCGATAGGAAAGTTCAGTATTATTTGATGTCTTTTTCACATTATGCAAATATTCCATAAATTCTGCTATATCGTGTTCCATATTGTAAGTCCATTCCCTTTCTATCACAGAAAACTATTCTGCACATCCCCTGACTCATTAATAAAATGTTACAAATTTATTATATGTTGTATTATAATAAGAAAATGCCATAAAATCAAACACAATTTTCTTATGTTTTTTTAGTCACTTTGACGAAATACAACATATTCCCACATATTATTAACAAAAATACAATATATTGTAATATTTTGTTAAAATTTATTTTAAATTTATTTTTTATAAAAAGACCAAACTAATTTTAATATTTCCACGCTTATCTTTCCTTCCCATACTATAGCTACAGCCACATAAATAAACTGCATCAACCACTCTTTCATACTCTTTTGCTCATTTAATGCAATCTTTTTCAAAAAGTTCAAATAAACTATCCACTGAGGTAAAATTGATGTTAAAAAAATTAATATGCCATACATTTCGTATTTTCCGGTAATAGCCATGAAACCAATGCCTAAATTCAATCCCAGACCTGCAAATATACAACTACAAAAAAACTTTGAATACTTTATTTTTGCTAATATATAAAAAAGCAGAAAAAATTTCCCCCTAAATAAGACCAGATATACTAAGTAATCTATGAAATCTATATTGCTTGTTACTATCTTTTCAATAAAATATACGCTAAATCCACTTAACTATATATCATTTCTTAATAAAAAGAATTTGCATATTGCTCCTCCCAATATTGCTCCTATGAAAAAACAATAAGAGAAAAGCTTGTTAGATTTTTTCATTTATAAATCCCTTCAATCTTTTCTCTTCATTTTATGCAATACTCAGATAGTTAATGCTACCCTTATTTTATATTTTATAAACCCTTATTCTTATATGCCAAAATAGCTTCAACAGTTTTGGAATCTTGAATTGTTCCATCATATATTAATTGGCATAAATCATCTATGTCCCAGCACTCTACGTCTATATATTCGTCTTCATCAAGATTCTGCTGAGTTTTTGTTAAATCGGTAGCCAGAAAAATATCAATTGCCTCATTGCAGAAAGCTACCGTTGTCTTTATAGATATTAGAAATTCAATATTTCCACATTTATATCCTGTTTCCTCTTCTAACTCTCTTACAGCGCAGTCAATCATTTTTTCTCCTGATTCTATACCTCCTGCAGGCAGTTCCAAAGTAAATCTGTCTAACGCATTTCTATACTGTTTGACCAATAACAGTTTTCCATCATTTGTAACAGGTAAAACAGCTGCAGCACCTTTATGATTAATAAAATCCCACTTTGCAATATTTCCATTGGCAATTTTAACTGTATCGCGGTAAAAATCAACTATTTGACCTTTATAAACCAACTCTCTGTCAATTCTTTCATTCTTTTCAGCCATAAGGACCTCCAACACTATTTCATATTTTCGGCTTTATTATAGCAGGCATCAGTTGCCTTAATTATAGAATTTCTAAATCCATACTCTTCTAAGGCTCCAACAGCCGCAATTGTAGTTCCACCAGGTGAACATACCATATCTTTCAATTTTCCTGGATGTTCATTTGTCTCTAGCACCATTTCAGCTGCACCCTTTACTGTCTGTGCCGCAAACTGATAAGCCTTATCACGTGGCAAACCATATTTAACAGCACTGTCTGCTAATGCTTCTATGAACATATATACGTAAGCTGGTGAACTTCCACTTACACAAGTAACAGCACTCATCAATCTTTCTTCTACATATTCTACTTTCCCAAATGATTCAAAAAATTTCGTTACTGTTTCTATTTCTTCAACAGAAAAGTTTGCCTTATCATATGTAATTCCTGTCATACCTTCTCCCACCAATGCTGGTGTATTAGGCATAACTCTTATGATTCTCTTATCACTTCCAAGCTTTATCTTTAAATCATCTATTGTAATTCCCGGTGCAATAGAGATAATTACATGTTCTTCACTTAATGCATATTTAATGCTTTTTAAGACAACATCATAAAATTGAGGTTTTACAGCTAAAACCAAATATTTAACATTATTAGCACATTCCGGATTAGTTTCATAAAACTTAACTCCAGTTTCCTTAGAAACCATTTGACATCTTTCTGAGCTTACATCTGTAAAAGTTAATTCTTCAGCATCAAAAATACTCAATGCACCTTTCAGCATTGCATATCCCATATTTCCCATTCCAATAAAACCTATATTAGCCATTTTTTATATTCTCCTCACATTTTTATCTTTATTCTAGCATAATACCCCTGATGTGAAAACTCCACGCCAGAGGTATATTTTACATTTATTATTTTGATTCTAATACTTTATTTACACTTACAAGCTTCACGCATAAAGCAAAAAGGTTCGCAGCCTGAGCCATTTCTTCCGGTGAAGGGAACGATGGTGCTATTCTTATATTACTGTCCTTAGGATCTTTTCCATATGGATATGTTGCACCAGCACCTGTCATTACAACACCTGCTTCTTTACACTTAGCAACAATTTCCTTTGCACAACCTTCCATTGCCTCAAAAGAAATGAAATATCCACCCTTTGGTGAAATCCATGAGCCAATGCCTAAACCACCTAATTCTTTTTCCAAAGTAGAAACTACTGCTTCGAATTTTGGTCTTAAAATATCAGCATGTTTTTTCATATGCTCCTTAATTCCATTAATATCTTTAAAATATTTCACATGTCTTAACTGATTAATCTTATCATGTCCAATTGTCTGAATTGTCATCTGTTTCTTAATTTCATCTATATTTTTAATAGATGAAGCCATAGCAGCTACTCCTGAGCCTGGGAATGTAACCTTTGATGTAGAACAGAACTCATACACCATATCTGGATTACCAGCTTTTGCACATTCATCTAAAATCTCAAGAATGTCAATTTCTTCATATAAATGATGTACTGCATACGCATTATCCCAGAATAATCTAAAATCAACAGCCGCTGGTTTTAATGCAGCTAATCTCTTAACAACTTCATCAGAATATACCACTCCCTGAGGATTAGAGTATTTTGGTATACACCACATACCCTTAACAGCTTCATCTTTAACTAGCTCTTCTACTAAATCCATATCTGGACCATCTTCATTCATTGGAACATTAATCATTTCTATTCCAAATCTCTCTGTAATAGCAAAATGTCTATCATATCCTGGCACTGGGCATAAGAATTTTACTTTATCTAATTTGCACCATGGTGTGCTTCCTAGTACTCCATGTGTCATTGAGCGAGAAATTGTGTCATACATAATATTCAAGCTAGCATTTCCATAAACAATAACATTCTCTGGTTTTACACCCATAACGTCTGCCATTAATTTCTTAGCTTCTGGAATACCATCAAGAATTCCATAGTTTCTACAATCTACTCCAGCCTCTGTATCTAATAATGTTGCTGAATTAATTACATCCATCATGTCCATTGATAAATCTAACTGAGCTTTTTCAGGCTTTCCTCTTGACATATCCAAAGAAAGATTAAGTTCCTTTGCTTTTTTATATTCTTTCTCCAATTCTTCTTTTAATTGGTTAAGTTCTTCCTTACTCATTTCCACATACTTTTTCATAATAACCTCCATGCCTGTATAATGTTCCAATATATAAATGGGATGTTTTTCCACCTTACGCGTACATTTATATTTTTCTCGCGTACACTAACTTACACTATTCTAATATAACGCCTCAAATAATGCAAGATATAATTGAAATAAATTCTTATTTTTGTGTAAAACATAAAAAATCCAAACTTATAATGCCTTTTTTTGCAAGTTTTGGTCATTAGTACTTCAATTCATTAATTTTAATAATTTCTTGCGAACTCTTTACGCACAATTGGTGCCTTTATTGTATTAGTAAAGAACTTTCCCATCAAAAAAAGATAATAAAACTAATTACATAGTTTTATTATCTTTTATATTAATTATCACTTCGCATAGTCAATAACACGAGATTCTCTGATTACATTAACTTTTATCTGACCTGGATATTCTAATTCAGTTTCAATCTGTTTAGAAATATCATGAGCCATAAGAACCATATCCGCGTCACTTACATGTTCTGGAACTACCATTATACGAATCTCTCTACCCGCCTGAATTGCAAAAGACTTTTCAACACCCTTATAAGCGTTTGCAATATCTTCCAATTGTTTTAATCTGTTTGTGTACGTTTCTAATGTTTCTCTTCTTGCACCAGGTCTAGCAGCTGAAATAGTATCTGCCGCCTGTACTATACATGCAATAAGT
>CAYOMP010000180.1:0-5353 GCA_964405075.1 uncultured Lachnospiraceae bacterium | reverse complement strand
ACGTCCAATACGACCAAAACCCTTGATTGCTACTCTTACTGCCATGATTTTAATTCCTCCTAAAGTTAAAAAAATTTTATTATAATAATATACCGTATTACGGCTATTACATTAACGGTTGTAAAAAAGATTGTTAATAAATACACAACCTATTGATATAATAACTAATTTCATCCAAAAATTCAAGTACTAATTCAATTAATTTTGTTATTTCTAGAAATGAGTCATTATTGCACATATTTTTTATTATTCTTTCTGACAAAATGTCTGTTATATTATAATTAACTATTTTGTTACTTAATATTCCTAATAATTGTGGCGCCACCTACCACATAGTCATCTTTGTAAAATACAACAGCTTGTCCAGGAGTGATGGCTCTTTGTGGTTCTTCAAATGTACATGTCACTTCATCATCACCGGTTTTTTCGATAATACATTTAGCACCCTTATGAGAATATCTGATTTTTGCAATAACCTCCATCGGTTCCTTCAAATCCTCTATTGCCATAAAATTAACTTTATTAGCAACTAACTTTTTCTGAAATACATCTTCAGAATCTCCAATAACAACTTCATTAGTGTCTGTTCTAATCTCAACTACAAATACGGGATGTCCCATAGAAAGGTTTAATCCCTTTCTCTGCCCTACAGTATAATGTGTTATTCCCTTATGCTTACCAATAACATTACCCTGCATATCAACAAAGTTACCAGGAACTATTTTTTTATCTGTATTTTCATTTATAAATTTGGCATAATCATTATCCGGTATAAAACATATTTCCTGACTGTCTGGTTTGTTTGCCACCTGTAAACCAATATCCTTTGCAATTTGCCTTACATCATCTTTTGTATATTCACCGATTGGCATTATCGTATGTTCCAATTGAAACTGAGTTAAATTGTATAATGCATAGGTTTGGTCTTTTGCAATTGTTGCTGCCCTCTTTAAAGTATATCTGCCATTAGGTAACTGTATTACTCTTGCATAGTGCCCTGTTGCAATATAATCTGCACCAATTTCCAAACTTCTTTTTAATAATGATTCCCATTTAACATATCTGTTACAAGCGATACATGGATTTGGAGTTCTACCATTTAAATACTCATCAACAAAATAATCCATAACATTTGCTTTAAACTCTTTTTTAAAGTTCATAACATAATATGGTATATCCAAGTCATTAGCTACTCTTCTTGCATCATCAACTGCACTTAATCCACAGCAGCCACCATTTTCTTCTTGTGTATATTCTTCTTCGTCCTGCCATATCTGCATTGTTACTCCAATCACATCATATCCTTGCTTTTTTAGTAAATATGCTGCAACTGAAGAATCAACACCTCCTGACATTCCGATTACAACTTTCTTTTTATCCATTTTATACCTCCAAATGAATCGTCACTTTTCAATATACATTTCCCAATGTATATTTTCCATATACACTATAACAATTTTTACTTAAAATAGCCAGTATTATTAATATAACAATCAATTTGATTTTCTTATTTCTGATATAATTTGCTTTAATTGTTCAACAACGTAATCCATCTGCTGATACGTATTATCTTTACTTAGGGTGAATCTAACTGTACCATTAGCATATTCTTTTGGAATTCCTATAGCATTTAGAACATGTGAAACATTTCCCTTTCCTGCTGAACAGGCTGAAGCTGCCGAACAGCATATTCCTGAAGCATCAAGTAATCCAACTACACTTAAACTTCTTACGTTTTTGAAGCTGAAGTTAACATTGTTTGGTAACCTGTTCTCCATATCACCATTTAAAATGCATTCTGGAATTTCCCTCATTATTCTTTTAATCAGGTAATTACGTAACGCAGTTTCATATTCACTAATTTGTTTCATATGTTTATGTGCTAACAATGCAGCCTCACCCAATCCCACTATTCCCGGTACATTTTCAGTACCAGAACGCATACCTCGTTCTTGTCCTCCACCTAGAATCATTCCATTAATTTTTACACTTTTATCTATAAATAAAAAACCAACGCCTTTTGGACCATTGAATTTATGTGCGCTGGCACTAAGCATTTTTATTTTTTCTCTTTTTACATCTATTGGAATATGCCCATATGCCTGAACAGCATCCGTATGAAATGTAATTCCATGCCTGTGTGCTAAATTTCCAATTTGACTGATTGGTTGTATTGTTCCTATCTCATTATTTGCATACATTATACTAATCAAATGTGTATTCTTTCTGATACTTCTAAATAAATCATCTATATTAACCTTCCCTTTATCATCAACATCGATATAACTTACATCATTTCCTAATCTCTGATAATCTTTACAAGGCTCTAATATTGCCTTATGTTCTATCTGACTTGTAATTATATGGCCTCTTTTTCCAAATTTACTAATCACCCAATTATCACTTTCTGTACCACCGGAAGTAAAATATATCTCTTCCGGATAGCAATTCAAGGTTGATGCTACTATCATCCTACTATTTTCAATGGCATTTTTACAACTTTCTCCCATAGTATATGCAGCCGAAGGATTGGCGTATTCTATATAAAAATAAGGCATCATTGCATTTAATACTTCGCCTTCTATCTGCGTAGTTGCAGCATTATCTAAATATATTATTTCATTCAAAAAAATCCCCCATTTCTGTTCTTTATTTTCAAAATCACGAATACATTTTACAAAACTACTTCTTTAGGTACTTTTTGTGAAAAATAAAAATTTAATTTTGCAAGGAACTATATACCTTACCATAGCTGGATTTATTAGTAGAATTCTCGGTTTTTTCTATAGAATCTTTTTATCAAAAACATTAGGTGCCACTAATCTGGGTATTTTCCAATTAAGCTATCCAATATGTGGTCTTTGCTATTCACTTACTACCTCAGGTATTCATACAAGCATTTCAAGATATGTATCTTCAAATACTTCCTCTAAATCAACTTCTTCTATAAAAATATTATATGCAGGTTTGATATTATCTGTTATACCTACCTGTATTCTAGCCTTCTTTATACATACGAATTCCGATTTCATTGCAACCTACTATCTTCACGAAGCAAAATGTTCACCTATTGTATCCCTACTGGCTATATCCTTGCCTTTTTCTTGTATTCATTCTTGTATAAACGCCTATCTGTATGGTAAGAAAACAGTTATTATTCCTGCTATATCACAATTAATAGAACAAATTGCCAGAATCGGAGTTGTTTACTTAATTTACTATTTATCTTTACAAAACAACACTCCCTTAGAGCCCTCCCTTGCTGCTTATGGAATAATAATAGAAGAAATTATAGCTATTTTATTTACATTAACTGTACTCGCTTTTAGTAGTTCTTCCACTCCTTTTCCTAAAGACTTTTTTACTATTCCCCATAAACTTTTTATTAAGATATTCAAGTTTTCTTTTCCATTAACCTTAAATCGAATGACTTTAATGCTTATGCAAACACTTGAGACCATTCTAATTCCCCAAATGTTACATTTATATGGCTTAAGCAATAATAAAGCACTGGCAACCTATGGAATACTAACAGGAATGGCTCAGCCTTTGATTTTATTTCCTTCAGCAATAACTAATTCCTTATCCGTTATGCTACTTCCTGCTATTTCTGAAGCCCAGTCTTCTAAAAATTTATCAAAAATCGAAAATACAATTTCATCAACAATAAAATACTGTTGTATTCTTGGTATATTTTTTACCAGTATCTTTTTTATTTACGGAAATAAATTGGGAACTTTGCTATTTTCTACTCCAGAAAGCGGAATTTATATAAAAACCTTGGCATGGATTTGTCCTTTTCTATACTTATCCAGCACACTACTAAGCATTTTGAATGGTTTAGGAAAAAATACATTTTCTCTCCTTATTAATTGTTCTTCGCTATTTATAAGAATTATTTTCACGTATTTCTTTATTCCTGTTTACGGAATAAAAGCTTATTTATGCGGGCTTTTAATTTCACAATTATTTGTTACTCTTTCATTTACATTTTACTTAAAAAGGTTATATAATTTTACTTTTTCCATATCAGATACTCTACTAAAACCCACCCTTTTCATACTGCTTTCGTATTTTGTATCCTCAATATTTATGTACCAATTGGTACATTTTTTCCTACTTCCTGAAATAGTAACATTAGCGCTATCTGCAATGTCATTTTCCTTTTTCTTCGCCATAATGCTTATTTTTTTTAACGTTATCTCATTAAAGTAGTAATTTTTTTATTATTATGTTGTCGACAATACTTCTCAAATATATTATAATATTCTATGTTTTATTATTAATAAGGTGAGGAGTATTAAATAATGAGTTTCGAATTTATCAAGAAACTACCAGTGCCAGAAGAGGTTAGGGAACAATATCCTCTTGATGCTAATTTGGTAGAATTAAAAAAACAAAGAGATGCTGAAATCCGTGATGTTATCACTGGAAAATCAAATAAATTTCTTGTTATTATCGGACCATGTTCTGCTGATAACGAAGATGCAGTCTGTGATTATGTAAATAGACTTGCCAAAGTTCAGGAAAAAGTGTCTGATAAACTTATTCTTGTTCCACGAATTTACACAAATAAGCCAAGAACTACCGGCGAAGGATACAAAGGTATGGTTCACCAGCCAGACCCTGAAAAAGAGCCTGATTTATTTGCTGGTGTATTAGCAATAAGAAAAATGCATATTCGTGCAATAAAAGAAAGTGGATTAACATCTGCTGACGAAATGCTTTATCCAGATAACTGGAGATATCTTTCAGATATCCTTTCTTATGTGGCTATTGGTGCTCGTTCTGTAGAAGATCAGCAGCACAGACTTACAGTAAGTGGTATGGACATACCAGCAGGTATGAAGAATCCAACTAGTGGAGATTTCTCTGTAATGCTTAACTCTGTTATAGCTGCGCAGCAAGGTCATAGCTTTATTTATAGAGGATGGGAAGTTAAAACAGATGGTAATGATCTTTCACATTGTATTTTAAGAGGTGCTGTTAATAAACATGGACAGTCTCTTCCAAATTATCACTATGAAGATCTTAATTTAGTTCTTAATTTATATAATGAAAAAGGACTTTCTAATCCTACAGTTATTGTTGATGCTAACCATGCTAACTCTGGAAAACAGTATGCTGAACAGGTTAGAATTGTTAAAGAAGTAATGCATAGTAGAAATCTTTCATCAGACATTAACAAACTAGTTAAAGGTGTTATGATTGAAAGCTATATTGAACCAGGTGCTCAAAAGATTGGTGAACATATTTATGGCAAATCAATTACTGACCCTTGTCTTGGTTGGGCTGAGTCTGAAAGATTAATCTATGACATAGCAGAAATGAATAAATAATTACTATATAGAAA
>CAYOMP010000179.1:0-5418 GCA_964405075.1 uncultured Lachnospiraceae bacterium | reverse complement strand
ATCTTCATTATGGGCTCCATCAATATAAACATTAGGAAGTACACATTCCATTCTGCCTGCCCATCTGGCTTTCTCTATTCCTGAGTAAATGTTACTATCAGCTATTCCTATATTTAATGCTCTAACTGCCATAATGGCTAACGAAGCATTCTTTACCTGATAATTACCTATTTGCCCTAGTGAAAACCTAACACTACCATAATAACCATTATTAAGCAAAAAATCAATATTTTTGTTGGTAATTTCTAGTATTGTGGTAGAAAAGCTATGTTTATCTATATTTTTCTCTTCACTTAAATAATAATACTCATTGTCAAACTCCGAAATAACCTCCATAATACATTTTTTTACTTCATCCTTGGTCCCATCAAATACAACCGGAATATTCTTTCGAATAATTCCTGCCTTTTCTTTTGTTATTAGCTCAATTGTATTTCCTAAAAACTGTGTATGGTCCAAGCCAATACTTGTAATAACTGATATTTCTGGTTTCTCAATACAATTAGTAGTATCCGTCAATCCACCAATTCCGACTTCTATAATTGCATAATCCACCTGATTTTTATAAAAACTTAACACTCCTATAGCGAATATACATTCAAAAAAGGTAGGATGGGAAAATCCCTCTTCTTTCATCTGTTCTATTGCCCTCTTTACCTCTATAAAAAATTCAAGGAAATCTTTTTCGCCAATCATCTCGCCATTTATTCTAAATCGCTCCCGAATATTCTCTAAATGTGGTGAGGTAAACATCCCACATTTATACCCTGCTTCTCGCAAAATCGAGTTAATAAATGCACTGGTAGAGCCCTTTCCATTTGTCCCTGCTATATGTATTGTTTTTATTTTATCCTGAGGATTTCCTAATATCTCCATAAGTCTCCTGGTATTCTCCATAGGATTCTTTTTTGTAAATTTAGGAACATCTAATATATATTTAACAGCTTCCTGATAATTCAACTTATTCACCTTTTTTCTAATAATCTTACTAAACAATATTACAATAATTAACTCTAATTATGCAAGTTAAACTTATCGCAATATTTTCCATTTTTCAAAATCTTTATGCTTACAAATAGCTACATTATATTCCTGATTGGCTCAATTGTGAGAAACACTCTTTGCGAGTCTCGCAGTGCTCGTCAAAAACCTGTATAAACATAATTTTCTCCTCATTGATTGCGTAAAAAAACAACTATACAATATCTCTATCATATAGTTGTTATAAAATACAAATTATCTTGATTTTCAGTAATTACCTATTTCAGTTTCAATATTCCAAATTACACCGAAACAAATACATCATTTGTCACTAATTCACCTTTTTCGCTTGAAAAGCTTACGCTTAAACATTTGCTTTCAATAACTTTTGACACTGAATTAACCTTAATTGTTGTACCTGGATATAAATACTTAGAAACAGTTATTGTAGCATTCTTTGCATCTTCTACCACGGTCAATAGTTTCTTCAACTCTGCTCCTTTTTCAGCTAACTGTGCATTAAACTTAATCTTATTTCTAAGATGTCCAGTTGTACGCATCTGAATATTCTGAAGTTGGAACTTTGGAGCATTTCCTTTTACTTTCTCAAACTCTGCAAGCTCTTCTGAAATCATATCCAAGGCTTCATTAATCTCTTTTATTTCCTTCTTCAAAAGATTAATCTTTTCAAATACATTTTGATCCACGCCAACTTTTATTGTAGATTTAATTTCAGCTGCATTTCCAATATTCTCTGCATGAATACCACGAATAGCATGAACACTGCCACCTAGTATTAATCCCAGCTTACCTGCCATTTCAATATGACCACCTGCATTAACCTTACTATTCATAAACTCATCAGCAACAATATTTCCATCAGCGTACACATTACAGCCTTCCATAAATTTAGCATAAATACTACCTTTAGTTCTAACTGTACCTCTGCCACCACCTTGCATTCCATTTCTTAAGATTATGTCTTTACCTGCTGTAATATTAGAAGCTTCAATATTTCCATCTATAGTAATACTGCCAGTAGCAGTTATTTCACAACCACTCTCAACACTACCATGTATAACAATATCCCCTCTAAAGTCTAACTTACCATTAATAAAATTGATATCTTCACGAATTTCCAAAATATTACTAACAACAAGCCTATTATCATTAGAAGTATATTCCGCTTTACCATCAATCGAAGCAGTATATGTCAATCCATCCTCCGAACGTGTGAATCCTTTTCCTTTTAGGGGCATCAAATCCTTCGCTCTTTTTCCTGTTAATTCTCTTCCCTTTACAGACCTTCCCGGGGTTCCCATAACAGCTGGTGTATATTTTGCTAGCACCTGCCCCTCCATAATACATTGAACAGCACTAATAGTTCTATAATCTACTGTTCCATCTTCTCTAATTCTAGGCTTATCAGTAGGCTTTGTATCAAAGAAAAACTCGTAAAACCCATCCGCTCCTTCTACTGGAGCAATGCCTTTGGCAACAGCTATTTCTCTGCCATATGCACCACGCTTAACAATCCCATCCACGACATCTTCCATGATTCCATAAACGACACCGTTTTTCTTTAATAAATCTATTACATCATCGCGAGTATAAATCTCGCCATCCTTAGGGACTTCCATATATATATATGCCATAAGCTCATCTGGTGATATCTTTACATATGAAGTTGATGCCATACAAATACCTCCTCCCTAATTCATTAAGTGTTATCGAGTACAGAAAATTAATCTTTCCAAACTTCTTTCAACATAAAATTACATATTATGAGACTATTATATCAAAGATTTAATGTAATTCAATTAAATAGCGTGAAAATTAATAAAAATTCCATTAATTTGTCATTTCTATTTCATTTGATTCAGCCAGTATCCCATAGGTATCATTCATTTGGTATACTTTTACGGTATCTCCCGTTTTTATTATGCTACCTTCTATCCTAAGCATTGAGGAATTAACAAAGGTTGTCTCCACTTCTTTATCATTAAGATACACGACGCTTGCTTTTGTAAAGTTTTCCCCTGTTAATGTGTAAGACATATAGGATGTTTTTATTAAATTTTCCAACTTTATTTCCTTTACGCCCATCTTCAAATCACAAGCTTCATATGGAATCTCTCCATCATAAATATATTTTTCCCCATACAACATATCGTATTGTATTGCATTTAAATCAGCCTGATATGTTAAACTATCTTTTTGATTTTGATGAAATGATACCAAAGTGCCTTCATGAATACCTAATCTATCCAATACCATAGCTGATAATTGATATGATTTAATGCTCTTATCCACTTTATTTAACCCCATATTATCCCATATAACATATTCCGTTTGAAATAATGAGTGATTAACTAATCTTCCAGCCTCAAGATTAAGTGTTGGCAAATGATCTCCATACATAACCAAAACAATATCTTCATCTATTTTAGATAATTCTTCTATCAAATCAGCTATAAATTCATCCATTTCATGTATCTGATTTACATAATATTCAAACGAATTCTTTTCTTCCTCCGATGAACATCCAAACACTTCAATTTCCTGATTAGCCAAAATAGGTTCTGCCGGATAACCACCATGTCCTTGCACTGATATTGTATATATATAGTCAGAACCTTGTGTTGATTCTAAAGCATCTGTTATTTGCTCAATCAAGCATTCATCCTTTGCCCAACCCATTGGTGTATATTCTTTAACGTTCATCATTTCTTCTGAAGTAAATGTATCATATCCAATATTTGCAAATACAGTTTTTCTATCATAAAAATCCGCTTCATTATTATGTATCGCGTGAGTTGAATATCCCAGTTTCTTCAAGTCATACATAACACTTTCACAGGTTTGAGTTTTTAGTACTGTTTTATAAGGATACTCACCCGGACCAAAATATCTTAAACTCATTCCAGTCATAATCTCAAATTCAGTATTAGCAGTTCCTGCACCCACTGACGGTACCGTTAAAAAACCTGTAGAAAATTCTTCTTGCAACGCCTTAAAATTAGGTATCGGCTCTTCTGAAAAAGTAAGGCTTTTAACTAATTCCGGATTAAAAAATGATTCTAACTGTAAGAAAATAATATTTGGTTTATTTACATTTTCGTCTGTTTCTTCATAACTATCCTCAACAATTTGTTTAACTAACTCTTCAGAATAGTCATTCGGACAGTCTATTCCTGTGGCAAATACACTATTTAAGAAACAATAAGGAAATCCATAATCCTGATATGCAAAAGCAATATTTCCAAAATATGTTGATAATATTCTAATTTCAACATTAATTTTAGTTAAAGCCATTATTCCACCAAATGCCAATGCAATCAATACAATATTTCTTTTATATTTGATTGGATCAAGTCTTTTTGGCAATTTTACCCATGCATACACCAATACAATAATTGCACAAACTAAACCAATACCAATAAGCAATAGCTGTTCAATAGACAGATATGCATTTACTAACGTTAATGCGTTTACTACCAATGTCAAATCTGTTCCTGTAAATGGTGTAACCCTGAATGCTAGAACGACTCCATTAGCTATTCCTCCTGCTAACCACAGCATAGTTATTAATAGAGTTGTAAATCTACGATGTTTTGTAATATACACAATTGTATATGTAGTAAACAAAATCAAGACATTATATGCATATACTGCCGGCTTTTCAATCATATAACTGATACACTCAAATATAGAATGTCTTGAAATTGTTTCAATTAGAAAATATATTCCAAAAGATAATAAAAGTAATCCTAACAAAGAGAATTTTCTCAAAAAATTCCATGTTTTCCGGACATATTCATTAGTTTTAAATTTTGTATATAAATTTTTCACAATAATCTCTCCATAACGTTTGGCTACTATTCTCATATTATTCACAGCTTACTTTAAAGTACCTATAATTGCTATGATTGTTCTTCTAGTTGCTTCGCGTATATCCAAAGAAGAGAAACCTATAAATATAGGTTCCTCATCCTTTTAATATTATGCTAACTGAGCTAAACGTTCTTTTACCTGTTCCATCATCTGGTTGTATTTTTCAAGTTTAGCTTTTTCTTCTGCTACTTTTTCTGCCGGTGCTTTACTAGTGAATTTTTCATTATTAAGCATTCCATTAGAACGGGCAATTTCCTTTGACAAACGTTCTTCTTCTTTTTTAAGACGTTCAATTTCTTTTTCGATATCTACTAATTCAGCAAATGGCATATAGATAACTGCATCTGGAATAACTGTAGAAACCGCATCATCAGCTATACCTGTCTTATCATTTTGAACTACTACCTCATTGGCATATCCAAGTGTAGCAAAGAATACTTTACCATTTTCAAATGTATTTCTTACCTTTTCATTTTCAGACACAACAAATACTTTGGCTTTTTTGCTAGGTGGTACATTCATTTCTGAACGTACATTTCTTAT
>CAYOMP010000178.1:0-5520 GCA_964405075.1 uncultured Lachnospiraceae bacterium | reverse complement strand
ATTCTTGGCAGATGTTTGATGCTGGAATTGCTGCACAAACTTTCGCATTAGCAGCATATGAATTAGGCGTGAGTAGTGTAATCATGGGAATCTTCGATCCAGATGAAATCGCTGATATTATTGAATTGCCAGAAGAACAAGAAGTAGCGGCTATATTAGCGATTGGTTATGAAACAGAACATCCGGAATCACCAAAGAGAAAATCTGTAGAAGATTTGCTTACATATAAATAGTATAATTGAATAGTAGGAGGATAAATATGAGACACTTAATGAGTCCATTGGATTTTTCGGTAGCGGAGTTAGATAAATTACTTGATTTAGCTACTGACATTGAAAAGAATCCAGATAAATACAAGAATGCCTGTCAGGGGAAAAAGCTTGCTACTCTTTTTTATGAGCCAAGTACTAGAACACGTTTAAGTTTTGAAGCTGCCATGATGAATTTAGGTGGAAATGTTATTGGTTTTTCATCAGCAGCATCCAGTTCAGCAGCAAAGGGTGAAAGTGTTTCAGATACTATCAGGATGATTTCATGCTATGCAGACATTTGTGCTATGCGTCATCCAAAAGAAGGAGCTCCTATGGTTGCTTCTATGAAGTCTTCAATTCCTGTTATTAATGCCGGAGACGGTGGGCACCAGCATCCAACACAAACAATTACTGATTTACATACTATACGTTCCTTAAAGGGTAGATTAGATAATTTAACAATTGGTTTGTGTGGTGATTTGAAATTTGGCAGAACAGTACATTCATTAATTAGTGCTCTTGTTAGATATAATAATATTAAATTTGTAATGATTTCTCCAGAAGAATTAAAGATTCCTGATTATATTCGTGAGGATGTATTGCTACAGAATAATATCGAGTTCAAAGAGGTTGAAAATTTGGAATCTGTAATGCCAGAGCTTGATATTTTGTATATGACAAGAGTTCAGAGAGAACGTTTTTTTAATGAGGAAGATTATGTTCGTTTGAAGGATAGATATATTTTAGATGCTAATAAAATGTCATATGCCAGAGAAGATATGTTAGTTCTTCATCCACTTCCAAGAGTAAACGAAATATCAGTTGAAGTTGATGACGATCCACGAGCTGCATATTTTAAACAGGTACAATACGGTGTGTATGCTAGAATGGCACTTATACTTATTTTATTGGGGGTAGAAGAATGTTAAATGTAGGAAGTATTAACGAAGGTTTTGTTCTTGACCATATAAAAGCAGGAATGAGTATGGAAATCTATAAATATCTTCAATTGGACAAGTTGGATTGTACAGTAGCCATAATTAAAAATGCCAGAAGTAATAAAATGGGCAAAAAAGATATTTTAAAGGTTGAATGCAGCATTGATATGCTTGATCTTGAAATATTAGGATTTATCGACCATAATATTACAGTTAATATTATCAAAAATGCTGAAATAGTTGATAAGAAAGAACTTACATTACCTAATGAAATCAAAGGAATAATAAAGTGTAAAAATCCTAGATGTATTACATCAATCGAACAAGAGTTAGAGCACATTTTTGTCTTGACAGACAAAGAAAAAGAAATTTACAGATGTAAATATTGTGAAGAGAAATTCGACAGAATAAAGAAATAGATATTATAAAAGAAATATATTTTATTTGGCAAAAAATATTTCCATTTAAAATATATTTCTTTTTTGTTTTATTATTACGTTAGAATAATAAATCAATAAGTATTTTAAAATCGTAAAATAATATTAAAGATTTACTTTGATAAATATGATACTATAGGTAGAGATGAAATAAAAATATTTTATGAGATGATGTGTATGAATTCCAGTAGAGAATATGTAAGTATACTTTTTATATCATAGGAAATATTTTGACGAATTAACGTAATAAAGTATTATGTCATCCTATGATATAAAAAGCACTCCGTGCAATATGCACAGCTCACGGATGAGAAGTTTGCCATAAAGGCCCACTCGTGCGCGAAGAGTTTGCAAGCAAACTCTTTGTTCTAGAGATTTGTGCACGTAAGATTAATAATCTAGTCTTAAGATTGAATAGGGGGATAAGAAAAATATGAATGAAACAAATATTTTAGTTGTTGATGATGAAAAGGAAATTGCTGATTTAGTAGAAATATATTTAGTAAGTGATGGATATAACGTGTTCAAAGCATTTAATGCAAAAGAGGGGTTTGAGATATTAGATAAGGAAAATATTGAACTGGTATTATTAGACATTATGATGCCTGGAATGAATGGATTAGAGATGTGCAGCAAGATTCGAGAAACAAAGAATATTCCTATTATTATGATTAGTGCCAAATCAGATGATTTAGATAAAATTATAGGATTAGGAACTGGTGCAGATGATTATGTAACTAAACCTTTTAATCCATTGGAACTTACTGCCAGGGTAAAATCTCAGTTACGTCGATATACGAAACTTAATTCTAACAGGTTATTCGAACCTGAAGAGGAAAAAATCATAGCAATACATGGTTTGGAAATTAATAGAGAAACTCACGTAGTTACTGTTGATGGTGAGGAAATTAAATTAACACCTATAGAATTTGACATATTATATTTGTTAGCGTCTAATCCGGGACGTGTTTTTAGTACAGACGAAATATTCGAAAGAGTCTGGAATGAGAAAGTTTATGAAGCTAATAATACAGTAATGGTTCATATTAGACGACTTAGAGGAAAGATAAAAGAAGATGCCAGAAACAAGAAAATCATTACTACAGTTTGGGGAGTAGGCTACAAAATTGAAAAATAATATAATTAGATCATTTAAATCAAAAATTATTTTATATACATTCTTAAGTTTAATTGCAACATTGTTTGTTGAAATATTTTTAATAGTAGTATTTGGAATTATAACAGATTTTCTGATTAACAATGGCTATAGAAGTTATATGTTTAGTAGAGATGGTTTTGATCCTACAATAAAGCTGGCGTTTTTGATAGCAATTGGAATAATTACATTTGTTGGCTGTTTTTATATGCTTATAAGAGATACTATTAAGTATATAACTGTAATTTCCGAAGGAATCAATGAAATTGCGCAAGGAAATCTAAATACAGTGATTGATGTAAAAGGTAGTGATGAACTAGCTAAGTTAGCTGAGAATATTAACAGAATGTCAGAAGAGATTATTGTTATTATGGAACGAGAGCGTGAGTCAGAAAAGACAAAGAATGAATTGATTACCAGTATAGCACATGATTTAAGAACACCTTTAACATCTATTATCGGATATTTAGAGCTATTAAATCAAAAGCCGGATTTAGATTATGATTTGAGAGTTAAATATGTTGATATTGTATACAATAAATCAAAACGTTTAGAAAAATTAATATATGATTTATTTGATTTTGCTAAGCTTTCACATGGTAAAATGGTGTTAAAGCCATCTGAAATAGATGTTATAAAACTATTAGAACAACTATTGGATGAGTTTTATCCTAGTTTTATGGATAATGATTTAGACTATGAATATTATCCTTGTGTTAATGGGTATAAAATTGAAGCGGATGGAGATTTAATAGCCAGATTATTTGATAATTTGGTTAACAATGCAATAAAATACGGTAAAGATGGCAAATTAATTCGTGTTTATACTCAATTGACGGAGGATAATGGCATCAGAATTGATGTAATTAATTATGGAAAAGTTATTCCAAAAGCTGATATTAATAAGATATTTAGAAGATTTTACAGAGTTGAGCAATCACGAAGTGAAAATACAGGAGGTACAGGTTTAGGGCTTGCCATTGCAAAAAATATTGTTGATATGCATGGTGGTACGATAGAGGTTTATAGTAGTTTGAAGGGAACTATATTCTCAGTGAAACTATACAAATCCTTAGACATACGAAAAAATCGTTTTGGCGTTTAAGATAAAAGATTAAAATAGAGGAATTCAATTATGAAAATTAGAAAAATGGTAAAAGTGTTAATATTTGCACTTTTGTTATCAATACTTATTCCAACAGCATATATGAGCAGGGCAAATGCAAAAAATGATATCATTCAATTAAATTCTACTTGTGGTTATGATGATTTAGTAGAATTAGGCAGCTATGTACCACTCAAAACTCAAATAACTAATGCAGGGGATGCGTTTGAGGGTAAATTAAATGTAACAATTTCAACATTGTTTAGTGATGACTCTCGAAGCGGATATTTTGAAAAAGGTATTGATGAAAAAAGCTTGAAATTCACTAAAAGTATATCAATTAATTCTGGAATATCATACTCAGAAATGACAATTCCTATGATGTTCGAAAAGAATGATATTCTTATTGAATTATATGAGGCTAATATGTTAGTAGCAACTGAAAGAGTACAAATACATGCTGCTACCTATTCAAATGATTTTAATATAGGACTTATCAGCAGCGATGACACACGTTTGCAGTATTTTAACCAAATTTCATTATATGATTATGCAGATTTCACGACCAATGCAGTAAGTATTCCTGTTGAAAATATAGCAATTGAAGAGAATGCTTATGATTTATTTGAA
Organism: uncultured Lachnospiraceae bacterium; assembly: GCA_964405075.1. Taxonomy (GTDB): domain Bacteria; phylum Bacillota; class Clostridia; order Lachnospirales; family Lachnospiraceae; genus CAYOMP01. The sequence goes on along the minus strand of CAYOMP010000178.1, from coordinate 1,003 downwards.
ATCATAGTACTAAATGACGTGGATACTTCCGAATTCAGCTCACAACAAATAGATGTACTAAAAAAATGGATTAAAAATGGTGGGGCATTAATATTAGGTCGAACATTTGATAATCAGCAGTATGAAGATTTTCTGGAACTAATATTAAATGAAAAAAATGTTGATATTTTGAGCAATGAAGATACTGATGATTCGAATGTTTTTGACGTAATATATTCTTATTGTGATGGATATATTGGAATAACAAAGGAAAATTTGTATAACATATCTGACAGGAACAATGAATATTCAAGTACAGATTATGTTAAGAATCTAATTGTAGAAATATTAGGTATTGAACAACTTAAATACAATGATATGTATCGTCAATATAGTTCTCATAACAATTATTGGAATGTAAAATCTACAATTGACTCTACAGTTATTCAAAAAAAGACGTACTACAGGCTCTATTTATTGATTATTATTTTTTATTTAGTAATTGCAGGTCCTGTATTATTTCTTATTCTTAAGAACAATAAAAATCGAAAAAAAATGTATGTGTATCAAATTGCTTTAGCTTTAGTAGTTACATTAACTATGTATTTAATAAGCTATAACAGCAGATATATATCACCATTTATTACATACTTTAATATTAAGACATTAGGAAACGATACAATAGATACTTCTTATTTTGCTGTACAGGCTCCATACAATAATAGCTATTCAATATATTTGGATAAGGACTATTCGTATAAATATTTGGATAAGCCAATATACGAATATGAGCAAAAAGAAGGAGAAGTAAGCAAAGAAGCTAAAGTAACACTAAATTATAAAGAAAATGAGAATGAACTATCTATTAACAAAGAATTAGCCTTTGAAAAAAATTACTTTGTAGCAGAAAGAATTAATTCAACATCTACTAAAAATATAGTCGTAAAGGCTAATCTCTTTGAAGATGAATTAAGTGGGTATATTAAGAATGATTCAGAAACAGAATTAGAAGACGCAGCAATAA
>CAYOMP010000177.1:0-5573 GCA_964405075.1 uncultured Lachnospiraceae bacterium | reverse complement strand
TAGTTACGATTTCCAAGGCGGCTGCACCGATGATTCCATTTATGACAGAAGACATTTACCAGAACTTAGTAAGAAGTATTGATAAGAATGCGGAAGAGAGTATTCATTTATGTGACTTCCCAACAGTTGAAGAAGCATTCATTGACAGTGAATTAGAAAAGAATATGGATGAAGTTCTTAAGATTGTTGTTATGGGACGTGCTTGTAGAAATGCTGCAAACATTAAGAACCGTCAGCCTATCGGAAAGATGTTTGTAAAAGCTGAAAATGAATTATCAGAATTCTACAAAGAGATTATTGTAGATGAATTAAATGTAAAAACTGTTGAATTTACAGATGATGTTAGAGCATTTACTTCATATTCATTTAAACCACAGCTTAGAACAGTTGGACCTAAATATGGAAAGATTCTTGGTGGAATCAAGGAAGCATTAGCTAATCTTGATGGAAATGCAGCTATGGATACATTAAATGAATCAGGAGAATTGAAGCTTAACATTAACGGAGAAGAAGCAGTCTTAACTAAAGAAGATTTACTTATTGAAATGGCTCAGATGGAAGGATATGTATCAGAAGGTGATAATACAGTAACTGTAGTATTAGATACAAATCTTACTCCAGAGCTTATTGAAGAAGGTTTCGTAAGAGAAATCATTAGTAAAATCCAGACAATGAGAAAAGAAGCAGACTTCGAAGTAATGGATAACATTGTAATTTACCATGATAAGAATGAAAAAATTGCTAAAATCTTCGCTGATTATGATGAAAAGATTAAGAATGAAGTATTAGCAGTGGATATTGTAGCCGGTAAAACAGCAGGATTCACTAAAGAATGGAATATTAATGGTGAAACAGTTGAAATTGGTGTAGAAAAGAAATAATATGACATTGTTAAAGAGATATTTTGGAATAATTAGATAATTCCAGAATATCTCTTTATTTTTTCTTTAAACTTTTTTTATTTTTATTAAATATTTTTTGGATAAAAGTAGGCTATACTATAAGATAAGTGGTTAATTGTATTAATAGTTTGTAAAATTGGAATATTTTTATGATTTGACGTAGAACTTGCGTGACTTTAGTTATGGGATGAAGTAACTTGCTAATTTGACGTGAGTACAATCACGAATTAAATCATAAAGCAATTTGCCATTATTTAGTCATATAGTTGTAGGGTTAAGGTGTAGAAATAGTTATAAGAGGAGGAGATATTATGTACAATGAACAATTTGAAAAAGAGAACTTCAAAAAGGCTATTAAAGATAATGTGAAAAGTTTATTTCGAAAAACTATTGATGAAGCAACGCCTTTACAGCAATTTCAGGCAGTATCTTATGCAGTAAAAGATGTTATTATTGATAATTGGTTAGCCACTCAGAAACAATTTGAAGAGGATGACCCAAAGTTTGTATATTATATGTCAATGGAATTCTTAATGGGGCGAGCATTAGGTAATAACCTTGTGAATTTGCGTGCGTATACAGAAGTTAAAGAGGCGTTAGATGAATTAGGAATAGATATTAATGCAGTCGAGGATGTTGAACCAGATGCTGCATTGGGAAATGGTGGACTTGGAAGATTAGCAGCATGTTTCTTAGACTCACTGGCAACATTAGGCTACCCGGCATATGGCTGTGGTATTAGATATCACTATGGTATGTTTAAACAAAAAATTGAAGATGGCTACCAGGTAGAAATACCGGACAATTGGTTGAAGGATGGTAACCCATTTGAATTAAAACGTCCTGAATATTCTAAGATAGTCAAATTTGGCGGATATATTAGAATGGAAGACCAGGGAAATGGTAAAATAAAATTTATCCATGAAAATTATCAGGCGGTAAAGGCTGTACCATATGATATTCCTATAGTTGGTTATGGAAATAATATGGTAAATACATTAAGAATTTGGGATGCAGAACCGGTAGATGTGTTCCAATTGGATTCTTTTGACAAGGGTGATTATAAAAAGGCTGTTGAACAGGAAAATCTAGCTAGGAATATTTGTGAAGTACTGTATCCAAATGATAATCATTATGCAGGTAAAGAATTAAGATTAAAACAGCAATATTTCTTCATATCAGCCAGTGTACAATCAGCTATTAAGAAATACAAAAATACACATTCTGATATTAGAAAGTTTTATGAAAAGGCAACTTTTCAATTAAATGATACTCATCCAACAGTTGCTGTAGCAGAACTTATGAGAATATTAATGGATGATGAAGGATTATCATGGGATGAGGCATGGGAGGTAACTACTAAAACCTGTGCATATACTAATCATACCATTATGTCAGAAGCATTGGAAAAATGGCCAATAGAATTATTCTCAAGATTATTACCAAGAATTTATCAGATAGTGGAAGAAATAAACAGAAGATTTGTGTTACAGATTCAGGAAAAATATCCGGGTAATCAGGAAAAGATTAGAAAAATGGCTATTATCTATGATGGTCAGGTAAAAATGGCACATTTAGCAATTGCAGCGGGATATTCTGTAAATGGTGTAGCTAAGCTTCATACAGATATTCTTAAAAATCAGGAATTAAAAGATTTCTATGAGATGATGCCAAATAAATTCAATAATAAGACAAATGGAATTACACAGAGACGTTTCTTGGCACATGGAAATTATCAATTAGCTGATTGGGTTACTGCACACATTGGTAAGGAATGGATTACAGACTTGCCACAGATTCACAAAATGGCAGTGTATGCTGATGATAAAAAGGCAAGACAGGAATTTATGAACATTAAATACCAAAATAAAGAACGCCTTGCTAAATATATTCTACAACATAATGGTGTTGAAGTTGACCCACGCTCAATATTTGACGTTCAGGTAAAACGACTTCATGAATATAAGAGGCAGTTACTTAATATTTTGCATGTTATGTATTTATATAACAAAATTAAAGAAAATCCGGGAATGGATTTTTATCCAAGAACATTCATTTTTGGAGCAAAGGCAGCAGCAGGATATCGAAGAGCTAAGCTTACAATTAAACTGATTAATGCAGTGGCAGATGTGATAAACAATGATAAATCTATCAATAATAAGATAAAAGTTGTATTTATTGAAGATTATCGTGTATCTATTGCAGAATGGATATTTGCGGCAGCAGATGTTAGCGAACAGATATCAACAGCCAGTAAAGAAGCATCTGGAACTAGTAATATGAAGTTTATGCTAAATGGTGCATTAACTCTTGGAACTATGGATGGGGCTAATGTAGAAATAGTTGAAGAAGTAGGTCCTGAAAATGCATTTATATTCGGTATGAGTTCAGATGAAGTAATTAATTATGAGCAAAATGGCGGGTATAATCCAATGGATATCTTTAATAATGATCAGGAAATCAGAACTGTACTTATGCAGTTGATTAATGGACAATACTCTCATAATGATCCAGAATTATTCAGGGAGATTTATGATTCATTGCTTACAGATAAGTATGGTCGAGCTGATGTATACTTCATATTAAAGGATTTCAGATCTTATGCAGAAGCACAGGAAAAAGTTGAAAAAGCCTATAGAGATGAAGAAGGATGGGCAAGAAGTGCTATTCTTAATATGGCATGTAGTGGTAAGTTTACTTCAGATAGAACTATTCAGCAATATGTGGATGAAATATGGCATTTGGATAAAGTAGTGGTAAAAAATGTCGAAAAATGAAGAAAGTATTAAAAGTATTAAAGAAATATTAAAAATAAGTTTACAAAATTTTGAAAAAATGATATTATGTAAGACAGATAGACTATATCTTTAATGATATAGTCTATTTTTATGAATAGCACTTTAGTATAGAGAATGACAGATTAGTTGGTTGAATGAAAAATATATTAGAAGTACGAATATAGAGAAATGTTAAAATTTTTCTTATTAGAGGACAAAATATGAGGAAACATATTAAGGAAAGAAGAAGTAATTCAAACATAATTTCTGAATATGAACAACACAGTTTTTGGATTAGAGTTATAGTATTAGTTACGATTTCGGTTCTGGCGATTTATAATATTGTAATGGTAATTAATCCTGGCAATATAAGAGACAAGTATGCAATAGGTATTTCAGTTGTTATGGCAATTATAGTATCTGTATGCATCACTTTAATTGTAATAATTCAAGGAATTTTGAGGGAAAATTCTGCTAAACAGTTGGAAAAAATGGCATTTTATGATTCTTTAACTGGTATATTTAATAAAAACAGTTATTATGTCAAAATGGATGAAAAGATAGATTCTGCAAAAAGAAACAATACTCAGCTAGGTGTATTAATAGTTGGAATTGATAATTTAAAAAAGATTAACGATATAATGGGACATCAGGTTGGCGATATGGTTGTAAAAACAATAGCAACCAGATTAATGGCAATAGAAGGTGAAAAAGAAGTATTTAGATTATCTGGTGATGAATTTGTTATTACCATCGAGAATGTCTCAGATATACAGCAAATAGAAGTATTTGCTAATGAAATTAAAGATTGTTTATTAGAATCGATTAATTCGGAAGAAAAACCAATACATATAACTGCCAGTGTAGGATATTCGGTTTGTCCATCACAGGCGGATGATGCAAAAACATTATTACAGTATGCTGATATTGCTATTGCACATGCAAAAGGTAATGGAAAGAATCAGTCTGTAATGTTTAAGAATGAAATGGGTGAACAGCTTGGGCAGAGGATGGATCTTGAACAAAGAATAATTAAAGCAATAGTTAACGAAGAGTTTGAGATGTATTATCAGCCACAGTATGAATTCAGAACAAAGAAATTTAGAGGTTTTGAGGCATTAATTCGTTGGAATGACAGCGAATTAGGATGGATTAGTCCTGAAAAGTTTATACCTATTGCAGAGGAAACAGGATACATTGTTGAAATAGGGCAGTGGGTATTAAAAGAGGTATGTAGCACATGGAAAATGTGGAAGGATTTGTATAATCATACAGGTCTGATTTCAGTAAATGTTTCAGCGGTACAGCTTACCAAGGAAGGGTTTGTTGATATGGTAAGAGATGTCCTTCTAGAAAACAATATGAATCCTGCTGAGTTAGAGTTAGAGATAACAGAAAGTGTTTTTATTAATGATATTGACAGAGTTCTTGGAATATTAAAGGAACTAAAGGCATTAGGAATCAGACTTTCTCTTGATGATTTTGGAACAGGTTATTCTTCTCTTACATATTTGAAAGATTTGCCAATGGATACATTAAAGATAGACAAGTCTTTTATAAGTAATATCACAGAAAATAATCGACAGGCAGAAATTGCTGATGCATTAATTGAATTAGTGCATAAGCTTAATATGGAAACAATTGCTGAAGGTGTGGAAACAAAGGAACAGTATGATTTCTTAAAATATATGAAATGTGATAATATTCAAGGTTATTACACAGGTAAACCGATGAGCAAACATGATGCAGAAGGAATAGTCGATAATTGTGCATAATAGTTGAAATTTAAATAGTCATAAATCTTTGTGGATGAACGAGGATTTATGGCTTTTGTTTTGGAATAAAAAGAACTGCAAAAATGTATTTTAACAAATATTTGCAGCGCGGTTGTGAA
>CAYOMP010000176.1:0-5592 GCA_964405075.1 uncultured Lachnospiraceae bacterium | reverse complement strand
TTAAAGTAATATATTCTCCTGATTTTGTATCTTTAACGTATACACCTAATCTGTACGCATCAGGGTAAGTTGCAAGAACAAAGTCTGCATCATTTTCTTTTGCTAAATCAAGTGCTAATTTAAACGCTGCCTTATCTTCCGGATTTGTATAACTTACAGTTGGGAATTCTCCATCTGGTAATTCCTGTTCCGGTACTACATACACATTTTCAAATCCTAATTCTGCTAATACACGTCTTGCTGGAATATTTCCTGTTCCATGAAGTGGTGTGTAAACGATTTTCAAATCCTTCTGTACTTCTTTAATTGCATCTAAATGAAGTACATTTTTCTTAAGTTCTTCAATATAAGCATCATCAACATCTTTACCAATAACTACATATAATCCTGCTGCAATAGCTTCAGACTTGTCCATAGTTTTTACAGTATTAAAATCTGTAACTTTTTTAACTTCTGACATAATTCCACTATCGTGAGGTGGTGTAATCTGCGCACCATCTTCCCAGTAAACTTTATAACCATTGTATTCTGGTGGATTGTGACTGGCTGTAATGTTAATACCTGCAATACAAGATAATTTTCTCACAGCATAAGATAATTCTGGTGTTGGTCTTAATGTTTCAAATACATATGCCTTAATTCCATTCGCACATAAACAAAGAGCTGCTTCATCAGCAAATTCCGGAGACATTCTACGAGAGTCATATGCAATTGCAACACCTCTGTCTTCACCCTTTAAATTCTTAATATAATTAGCAAGTCCCTGTGTTGTTTTTCTAACAGTATAAATATTCATTCTGTTAGTTCCAGCTCCGATTATACCTCTCAAACCAGCAGTCCCAAACTCTAGTTCAGTATAAAATCTTTCTTTAATTTCATTTTCATCATTAGCAATTGCTGTTAACTCTTTTTTTGTGTCTTCATCAAAATAACTATTTGAGAGCCACTCTTCATAAATCTTTTTGTAATCCATATTCTTAATCCTCCTCTATCATTAACATATAAAATGTTAATTACTCAGCATCCAAATTAGTTGATATTACTCCATCAAGCAATTCATCAATCATATTGCTAATTTCTTCTTCATCCATTACCTTTTTATCACTATCGCTGTCGCTAGAATTATCTGTATCTGTTGATGGCAAACCATCAACCTTACTGTCTTTTTCACTATCTGTTTTTTGATCTGTACTAGTATTAGTATCTTTATTATCTGTTGTAGTATCTTTATTGCTGTTACTATCTGTACTACTATCTGATTTAGTATCTGATTTAGTATCTGATTTGCTGTCCGAATCTTTTTGTCCTGTTAAGTCTATCTCTATTTCTGATAAATTACTTCCAACAACAATAACCTGAGAATAGTCATCATAACCATCTGCTGAAACAGTTATTTTATAACTGCCATATTCTAACACCACTAATTCACTATAATCCACAGAGGTTCCATTAATAAATAATTTTGCCCCTTCAGGCTTTATATTAAACTGCAAACTGCCGGATTTAATTGTTTCTCCCTTTAAATCACCAACATCTACTACCGTTTCCTGATGTCTTCTTACTACAATACTCTTAGAACCACCCTGCTTATTATTTACAATAGATAACTTATGTGTTCCCTCTGATGCGGTTATCATCATTCCATCCTTAACTGGTTTGGCAGATTCTGTTCCTATTTCTACCCAACCACCCCAAAAGTCTTCATCATTTTTTAAGGATATATATCCATGGCCTTTAGTAACAATAACAGAACACACTTTTTTTCCATAACCTTTAACAGTTACTTCATCAATAGGACTTAAATCTAATAAATCAATTTCCTCGCCATCTGATATAACGGTAAAGCTGGCACCATATTTATACTTGGTTCCACCTATATTGATTATACATTCCGGTCTGTCATATGTTAAATCCGTAACCTGTGTATATTCCCAAGCTTCAGGTGATTTTTCCAGTTTTCTTGCTATATTATCATCACCATTATAATACACGTTTACTAATTCACCCAAATCCACCTGATTAATAGTTAATAAACTATTATATTTATCGGTTACATTCGTTGCGTTCCTATATTCAAACTCTAATTTTTCTCCTGAATCTATTCTTTTAATAGTAAACTTTTGTTGTTCTTCATCTATTTTTACCAGAATACCTGTTTCATCCAAATCATAATTCTCTATCCAAGTACTCTTCTCTTCTGCCACTGTTTCATCTGTTTCTTTAGGTGCCTGCTTTTCTATTTTCTCACATCCACAAACACTTAATATAGCTAAAAACATGCAAAAAACTGCTATTTTCTTTTGCAAGTTATCACTCCTTTGTACCTACAGTTATTCTTTTTCATTTCAAACATTATAAACTAATTTTGAAAAAAAATAAACCTTTCGCAATAACTTACACAAATTCTTTAAATACTTCCTTCAAAAATGTATTTTTCATAGAATTTTGTATTGTTATCATTCTTAATTTTTCTACATTTTTTATAGCAGTCCATGATTTACTGGTATTATAATAATAATTAGCAACTTTCCAGAACTTATACGGATATAAAAATCTAATATAAAGATTTTCCAATTCATCTTTTTCTATTTTTTTCACTTGATTATAAGCCTTTATCATCTCTCTCCCAAGCTCCACATTCCATTGATTTTTTTCCAGGATTTTTCTCATAAAATTATATAAATCTGCCATTTGTACACCGTAGTAACACTTATCAAAATTAATTACTGCCCTTTTCTTTTCTCTATCGCTACTTAAAATGATTACATTATGCTGATTATAATCTCCATGACAAATTTCTCCCTTTTTTAACATTTTCTCCTGTAAATTACAATAATTAGAACACTTTAACCTTTCACTTGCTCTTAAACCCTCGTCTAAAAAAAGCTGATATATTTTTAGCATTTCTAATTCATAGTCTGTTTTCTGAGTTTTTTTCCTAATGAAGGCTCTGATTTTTTTCAATTCCTTATTATGTCGTTCGAATTCATCCGTCAAATTCTTAGAATATTCTTCTATATTTTCACTATCCACATACATCTGGCTATGTATTAATGCCAAACTTCTTACAGCTAACAGTATTTCCTCCTGATCCTTAACATCTATTTCCCGTCCCATATAATATCTTTTCACCATATATGGAGTTTCCTCTTTGTTAAGAGTAATTAATTCACCATTTTTATTCTCTAGTATCACATCGACTAAACACTCTTTATTTTCTTCTATTTTTTTCAAAACTTTATTCTGAAAATCTATTTTTCCTGCATTAATCACTTCTTTAATCTCAACAAAACCTATAGATGTAGAACATACCAAACTTCCTCTGCCTTTTTGGGTACTTAACACCTCAAAATTATATTCTGCAGTAGCGCTTAAGCCTTTATCACTAATCAACTGTCTTCCCCCTAATACATATTTCTTTATATGTTTTTCAGCATATGTTCTATACATATGTATAAAAAAAGCAAAAAATGCACTAGTATTATTGTTTAAAACAATAAACTAATGCATTTTCTTTTTAATTATTTACTTGTCTTTTCACCAAATCTAACAGTATATCTTTACTATTCAAATCCGGCTCATCTATTACTTTGTCTAACAGACTATTTAAAATCTCGCCAACCATTTTACCCGGTTCAACGCCTAACTCCAACAAATCTTTTCCCGATACTGCCAAAGTTTTTAATGATACACATTGATTTTCACCAATAATCTCTTCATATAATTCTTCTATTCTGTCAAAATGATCCAGCTTTTCCTGTCTAAGGTATTCGCTTTGCCCCATTACATCTGCTCGTTTTAAAGCAAACAATGGCAAAAACATATCTTCACCAATCTTATTAATTGCTCGTCGCACTGCCTTCTTATCAGGTTCAACCTTGTAATCATGCCATTTGATAAGATGACATACCTTATCCATCGTATCTCTGTCGAATTTTAACCTTCTAAATACCTTTTTAGCCAGTTCACTTCCTGCCATTCCATGATTGTAGAAATGCTCTAATCCGTCCTCACCCATAGTCTTTACCTGTGGTTTTCCTATATCATGTAATAGCACAGCTAATCTTAGCACCTTGTCTTTCCTAATATATTCCAAGGATTTAAGAGTATGCTCACCAACTGTATACAAATGATGTGGATTATTTTGTTCACATATCATCATATCATCAAATTCCGGTAGAATAACCTTAGTCACACCTGTCTCATATGCTTTTCGTATAAACCAAGGATTAGGTGACAGCATGAGCTTGACTAATTCTACTTGAATTCTCTCTGCACTGATATTTTTAAGATTTGGTGCCAATTTAATAATTGCAGCCTGAGTTTCTTCTTCCAATTCAAAACCTAACTGTGCCGAAAATCTAATAGCCCTTAATATTCTCAATGCATCTTCTGTAAATCTGTCAGTAGCGCATCCTACGCAACGAATTATTCCATCATTCAAATCCTTAATACCATCAAAAGCATCTACCAGCCCCTTAGCATCATTATATGCCATGGCATTTATAGTAAAATCTCGTCTTTTCAAATCCTCTACTAAATCATTAGTAAACTCAACATTCTTCGGATGTCTGCTATCCTCGTATTCACCATCAATACGATAAGTCGTAACCTCGAAGCCTTCCTTTTCAATCATTACTGTTACCGTACCATGCTCAATACCTGTATCAATAGTTTTAGCAAAAACAGCCTTTACCTGCTCAGGTTTGGCAGATGTGGTAATATCCCAATCATCAGGCTCTCTGCCTAATATGGAATCTCTCACACACCCACCTACCGCATATGCATCGTAGCCATTTTCTATAAGACGATTTATTATTAAATTAACTCGCTCAGGTAATTTTATAGTCATTTTTCCACCATTTTTTATTTAAAGTTACTTATATCTTTAATATGCTTTTCCCCAGTATACTAACTTTTTAGCTGGTTTTCCACAACATACACACTTGTCAGAAACACATTCCTGTTCAAATGGCATGCATCTTGAAGTAGCTGTAGTATCTTCCTTAATCTTATTTTCACATGCTTCATCTTCACACCACATAGCTTTAACAAAACCTGGTTTGTTAGCAACAATATCCTTAAAATCATCATAATTAGTTGCTGTATAAGTATGCTCTTCTCTATGTGCTCTTGCTCTTTCAAGCATTTCTTTTTGCATTGTTTCAAGAATTTCTGATACCTTTACTTCTATTTCATCTAATGAAACTACTGTCTTTTCTCTAGTGTCACGTCTAACTACTACACACTGATTAGCTTCAATATCCTTTGGTCCAATCTCTACACGAACTGGAATGCCTCTCATTTCAGCTTCTGAGAATTTCCAACCTGGAGTTTTATCTGAATCATCAACCTTAACCTTCAATCCAGCATTAGCTAACTTGCTCTTTAACTCATATGCTTTTTCCAAAACTCCTTCTTTTTTCTGCTGAATTGGAATAATCATTACCTGTGTTGGAGCTATTCTTGGTGGTAATACTAAACCACTATCATCTCCATGAACCATAATAATTGCACCAATTAATCTTGTTGTCATTCCCCAAGATGTCTGATGTACATATTCTCATTTATTTTCTTTATTTGTATACTGAA
>CAYOMP010000175.1:0-5597 GCA_964405075.1 uncultured Lachnospiraceae bacterium | reverse complement strand
CTTACTTTTTATGTTATTGGAGCTGCGTTACAAAGAATCCTGGAGGTTATTATTGTAGGTCTGACGGAAACTGTTGACCGATTATTAGTGACTTGGAATGTTAATCAAGTATTGCATTCTTTGATTATTGATGCAATTTTTAATGGTGTAGGTAGTGTACTTAGCTTCTTGCCTATTATTGTTACTTTATTTTTCTTCTTGTCATTACTTGAAGATACTGGGTATATGGCTAGGGTTGCTTTTGTAATGGATAAGATCTTGAGAAAAATTGGTTTGTCTGGAAGAAGTATTGTTCCTATGCTAATTGGATTTGGATGTACAGTACCTGGTGTTATGGCAAGTCGTACTTTACCTTCTGAGCGTGATAGAAAAATGACAATAATGCTGACCCCTTTTATGAGCTGTTCGGCTAAATTGCCAATTTATGCATTTTTAGCAACAGCTTTTTTTCCTGAAAATGCAGGGATTGTTATGGTTGGCTTATATTTTATTGGGATATTTGTAGGTATACTTGTTGCATTGATACTTAAGAACAGTATGTTTAAGGGAGAAGCCGTTCCTTTTGTAATGGAATTACCTAATTATCGTATGCCGGGATTAAAGAATGTAGTTCAGTTATTAGAAGAAAAAGCTAAAGACTTTTTACAGAAGGCTTTCACAGTAATATTCGTGGCTACTATTGGAATTTGGTTTTTACAGACTTTTGATTTACAAATGAATATGGTAGCTGATTCAAGTGAAAGTATTTTGGCTATGATAGCTGGCGCGATTACACCTGTTTTTAAGCCTATGGGTTTGGCTGATTGGAGAATAACTACCTCGTTAATAGCAGGATTTATGGCAAAAGAAAGTGTTGTATCTACTATTTCCGTATTATATGGTAGTACAGAACAATTTTTGACAGCTATTTCAACAGCAGCCGGAGCGGCATTATTAGTTTTTTGTTTATTATATACCCCTTGTGTGGCAGCCATAGCATCTATCAAAAGAGAATTAGGTGTTAAATGGGCTATGTTGATTGTACTTGGTCAGTGTATAGTGGCTTGGATTTGTGCTTGGATTACATATATAATATTTGGGCTTTTCTAAATCAGAGGTAAGAGTATGTATTTGATTTCGATTTATTTTGATGAGAAAACAAATAAAAGAATTCAAGGATATATTAATCAGATTGCTACTAAAAGTGGCAATCTTTTTATGGTGGATGGAAAAGTTCCGCCTCATATTACCATTTCTGCTTTTGAAACAAGAGATGAAGATAATGCTGTTAAAGCCTTGGAAAAGGCTACTAAGGATTTAAAAAAAGGATTGTTACAGTGGGTATCTGTTGGTGTATTTTTACCTGGTGTGATATATATTGCACCTGTATTAAATGAATATTTACATTCGATGTCTGCTAAAATTTATGAAAGTTTATCTTACTTGGAGGATATTGGTATTAGTAAGTATTACAGACCATATCAATGGATGCCTCATACTACAGTTGGAAAACAATTGACAAAAGAGGAAATGGCGAAGGCTTTTGAAACATTAAATAATCAATTTGGAGTGTTTGAAGGAACTGTTACACATATTGGACTGGCAAAGACTAATCCTTATAGGGATATAGTGTTATACGAATTGTAGGGGTATATATGAGAATAGCTATATGTGATGATGAAAATATTTTTGGGAAAGAATTAAAACAATTATACTAATTCGACGAACGGGACTCATAAATGAGTCTTGTTCATAAATATTATAAAATAAAACTAAACTCACTATATAATAAGTAACCAAAGTGTTAAAATTAAAGAGGTTACATATATAGTGTTTTTATTATCTAAATATAGTAATAGATTGGAGATAAAATGCGAAAAATATTATTAGTATTTTTGATTGTATTAATTTGTGTTACAACATCCTGCCAAAATACTAAGAAAAATGAAGGAAGTGAAAGTATGGATGGTTATGAAACTATAACTATGGATGAAGCAAAAGAATTAATGGAAACAAAGGATGATTATATAATATTAGATGTAAGAACCCAAGAGGAATATAATGAAGGGCATATTCCTGGTGCGATTTGTATACCTAATGAAGAAATTAACGAAGAAAAAATTGAAGAATTGCCTGACACAGAACAGTTAATTATGGTGTATTGCAGAAGTGGAAATAGAAGTAAGCAGGCGGCAAAGAAATTAGCAGATATTGGCTACACAAATATAGTAGAATTTGGCGGAATAATTGATTGGGAGGGAGATATAGTAAAATAGTCAGGGGTATGATTTGATGCAGAAATGGAGAGATAATTATGAACATTCAAGAAATTTTGGAAAAATACGATTCTATGTTTGGAAAAGCAACTATGGAAGAAATAGAGCAGTTTCTTATTGAAAAGATTGAAGAGGCAAAAGAAAAAAACGATGTATCAGTATTATTTACATTGTTAAATGAGATGATAGGTTTTTGCCGTGATACAACTCAAAAGACAAAAGGCTTACAATATTGTGATATGCTTATTGATTTATTATCAAAAATGCAGTTAGAGGGGCGTGTAGAACTGGCTACAGCTTTTCTTAATATTGCTAATGCTTATAGAGCATTTGGATTATATGATGATTCCTTGAAATTATATACGGCAGTAGAAGCTAATTACAGGGTTAATTTGCCGGAGAATGCGTTTCAGTATGCCAGTCTTTACAATAATTGGAGTCTGCTATATCAGGAGATGAATGATTTTTATATGGCTAAGGAAATGTTACTTAGAGCATTAAAGATTGTAGATTCTTATGAAAATGCAAAGATTGAGCAGGCTACTACCAGAACTAATTTAGCCAGTTCATTATTACAAATAAATACTAGTGATGCAAGAAATGATGCTAAGAAATATTTGCAGGAAGCTATAGCTATTTTTGAAGAGGATGGTTGTCGTAATTTTCATTATGGAGCGGCAGTTGTTGCTATGGGAGATTTATATTTTCAGGACAAAGATTTTGAAAAAGCCGCTAAGTATTACAAATTAGGAATGGCAGAAATAGAAAAACATGTGGGAAAAACGGACAACTACTATCGAGTTAAAGAAAAGTATGACTATGTATTAGAAAAAACTGATAAATCATTTAAGCTGGAAAAAAATATTGATAGATGTAGAGATTTTTACGAAAAATATGCTAAGGAAATGATTTCTAATGAATTTGGTGAATACGAAAATAGAATTGCCGTTGGACTAGTAGGTGAAGGTTCAGATTGCTTTGGTTTTGATGATGAAATATCTACAGATCATGATTATGGAATAGGTCTTTGTATGTGGCTGACGGAGGAAGATTTCAATGTCATTGGTGAAGGTTTGCAAAAAGCCTATGAAAAGTTAATGAGTAATCATTCTGACAATTCTATGAATGATGTCTTTTTCAGCCAAAGGCGAGGTGTATTTAGTATAAATGACTTCTATTATAACATTTTACAATCTAATCAAGATTATGAGAAACAATGGGAATTGAATTATACAGATATATCAGAGCAGGCTTTGGCAACAGCTGTTAATGGAGAAGTATATAGGGATGATTTGGGAATTTTTAGTAATGTAAGAAAATCTTTGATGAATTATTATCCTGAAAAAGTATGGAGAATGCGTTTGGCACAAAGTTTACATGAGTTCTCCCAGTTTGCTCAAAGTAATTATCCAAGAATGATGGCCAGAAAAGATTACATTACAGCAAATATGTGTATTGCAAAGGCAATAGAAAGTGCTATGGATATAGCATATTTATTGAATAGAACATATGCCCCATATTATAAGTGGAAGAAAAAAGGATTAGAAAAATTAGAAACTTTATCTGAAATAAGTGTATGGTTGGAGCGTATTGCAATATGTCCATTGCAAAATGAGGCATGGGATACGATAAATTACAATTCCAGTGAAATTAATATTAAGGATAAGTGTGTAGAGTATTTTGAAAATGTAGCTGGAATTATTTTAGGTGAAATGAAAAAACAAGATATAGTAAGTGGAAATGATACTTTTCTTGAAAAATATTGTAGTGAAGTATTATACAGTAAGATGGACGTTGTGGAAGAAATTGTCAGATTAGAGTGGGAGCAGTTTGATAAGGTTAAAAATGAAGGTGGCAGAGCCGACTGTCAGGATGACTGGAATACATTTTCAATCATGAGAAAGAGTCAGTATTTAACCTGGAATCGAGAATTATTAAACAGCTATCATAAGGATTTGATAAATTCAAATATTAAAGGTTGGAATATGATTATGGAAAAGTATGCTCGTATGATGAAAAATACGGCACCGGCAAGATATGCAGAGTTAGAAAAACAATTGCCTGAATTGTCAGAGGACAGGATTAAGATTCAAGAGACAATAGTTGACATTCAGGTTAAATGGATGGAAGACTTTGCAGTCAAGTATCCTAAGATGGCAGGAAATGCCAGAAGTATTCATTCCACTGAAGATAATGCGTACAATACTTCTTATGAAACATATCTTAGAGGGGAGATTGGAACATATTCAGAAGAAACATTTATGCTATATGGCAGGTTTATTGCAAAACTTATGCAAGAGGATAGAAATTTGGCATATGAAATTATGAATAATACTGCTAAATTGTATGGGTATGAGTCAGTGGAAGATGCAGAAAGGAAGCTGTAGATTCGGATGTTTTGAATTGAAATAATGTAAGTTAAATGTAAAAACACAAAAAAATTCATAATTTTCTCATTGTTGCTCGCGTAAATGAAAAAAGCATTTATTCGATAGGAAAATTCTTTCATATCAAATAAAACGCTTTGCGAAAATGCACAAACTTTTGCAGGAATAGAATGTCGCAAAAGCGGCGCGGGAATGTGCTTTGCACATTCTCGCGCTTATTTATATTACAATATTTTCAAGATAAATTTGAGTGAGTAATACAATATTGATTTTTCATTAACTTGCAAGTTCATATATTGGATTCATATAAGCAAAAACTTATATATTATCTATCTGAATTCTTGCGAAGTATTTATAGTTACATACCTTGAAAAATATTTAATATCAATTTGATTAATGCAAAATTGTCTACATTAGTTACGTAGATGCTAATATTGTGCCAACAATTAAGCATACACCAGATAATAAAGTACAAATAACCACCTTCTGCCATGTTTTGAATTTTTTAGTTGCATTTTTATCATGAAGTAATTTAACACCCAACCATAATATCCAAGGTACAATAAATGAAATAAAAATCATAATGCCAAGTGTTGCTAATGTATATGTATTAGATGCCGCTTCAGAACTTGCCGCTTCGGCTACTTCTGGATTTTCTAATAAAACTGTAGAAAATACTGATAAAGAATTATTAATTAAGTGTAATAAAAATGGGTAGAACATATTCTTTGTTTCGATAGCAAGATATGCCAAAGCACCACCTAAAATTGCTGTTCCAAGAAATCTGTATGGATCTAAATGAAAAATACCAAATAATAATCCCATAATAAAAATTAAACACCATTTATTCTGAATTGGTTTCATAAAGTGAAGAATAAATCCACGATGAATCATTTCTTCACAAATAGCTGGTGATACAGCTACTATTAAAAATCTTGCCCATAAAGGAATAGTA
>CAYOMP010000174.1:0-5679 GCA_964405075.1 uncultured Lachnospiraceae bacterium | reverse complement strand
CGTATTTCTTTCTTTCTTTCATTCTTGGATCTCTTGTTAAGAATCCTGCTTTCTTTAATACTGGACGATAATCATTATCTACCTGTAATAAAGCTCTTGAAATACCATGTCTGATAGCACCAGCCTGACCTGTTGTTCCACCACCATGTACGTTAACTAAAACGTCAAATTTGTCCGCTGTTTCTGTAGCAACTAATGGCTGACGAACGATAGTTTTTAATGTTTCAAGACCAAAATAATTGTCGATATCTCTCTTATTTATTGTAACTTTACCAGTTCCTGGCATAAGGTATACTCTTGCGATACTTTTCTTTCTTCTTCCTGTTCCGTAAAATCTTGATGTAGCCACTTTAATTTCCTCCTTTCAAATCCTCTAATTAAAATGTTAATACTTCTGGCTTCTGAGCTTCATGTCCGTGTTCAGCACCAGCATATACGTGAAGTTTTTTGTACATCTGTCTTCCTAAAGGTCCCTTTGGAAGCATTCCTTTAACTGCGAATTCAATCACTCTTTCAGGATGTTTAGCTAACATTTCTTTTAATGTAGTTTCTTTCATTCCACCTACATAATCTGAGTGATGATAGTAAATTTTCTGTTCAAGTTTCTTACCAGTTACATTAATCTTCTCTGCATTGATTACGATTACATAATCACCTGTATCAACATGAGGAGTGTAAGTTGGTTTATTCTTTCCTCTTAAAACTTTAGCAACTTCTGATGCTAAACGACCTAATGTATATCCTGTAGCGTCAACTACATACCATTTTCTTTCAATTGTTTCTGGACTAGCCATATAACTTTTCATTGGTTAACCTCCTTGAATAATTCCAATTATTAATTAAAAATAATATATTTAGAACGTCTTTCCGGGGCATGGCAAGACATTTCATACAGTTTGTCACATTTATTTATTATATTATAGCGACCTTTTCATGTCAACATTTTTTTAACTTTTTTGAATATTTTTTGGATAACTGATTTCCATTAGTGTTAAACCATGTGCCGGAGCCGTTGGCCCGGATAATTGTCTATCATGTCCAGCTAAAATATCGGGTATTTCATCTGGTGATATCTTACCTCCACCTACCTGAATTAATGTTCCGGCAATAATTCTTACCATGTTATACAAGAAACCATGTCCTTTTACTCTAATAGTAATTACATCTTCGTTTTTTAAAATACCCAATTCATATATTTCTCTTACTGTGTCCGTTACCTGTGGGTTTGGAGTACAAAAGCTTTTAAAATCATGCTTTCCTATTAAATACCTGGCAGCTTCTCTCATTTTATCAATATCTAATGGATAATGATAAAAATATGTGTATTGTCTAAACATTGGAATATTGAAGTTTCTATTTAAAATTCTATATTCATATGTCTTAATACTATCTGTATATCTAGGGTGAAAATCTGCCTCTACTTCTACAGATTTTTGCACCTTAATATCTTCTGGTAATCTGGCATTAAGAGCATATGCTATCTTTTCAGCAGGCATCTTTGCATTAGTATCAAATACTGCTACATTTCCCATAGCATGTACACCAGAATCGGTTCTACTTGCACCTACAACCTTTATATCTTCCTTCAAAAGAGCAGATAATTCCCTATTTAGTTTTTCTTCTATTGTTACGCCATTTGGCTGTATTTGCCACCCACAATAGTTAGTTCCATCATAAGCAACAACAAGCATTACACGTTTCATAATGTGCTCCATTTTCCATATGATATGAATAGTAGTGTTTTTCAACAACTACAGCAGTATACACTGTTAAGATTCTCAATCCTAATCCGTTATCCACATAGCTTTAATGATTATAATAGTATTCCTATTGCAATAGTTGCTCCGAAGTATAGGAATATAACCACATATGCTCTGTAATCTTCCATTTGATACAGTAGTGGTTTCATTTTAGTCCTGCCATCCCCGCCTCTATAACATCTAGCCTCCATAGCCATAGCTAAATCATTAGCACGTCTAAAGGCTGATATAAATAGTGGTACTAATAATGGCACCAGACTTTTCGCTTTCTTAATTAAATTGCCACTTTCAAAATCCGCACCCCTGGCTATCTGTGCCTTCATAATTTTATCAGTCTCTTCTAACAATATAGGTATAAATCTTAGCGCAATAGACATCATCATTGCTATTTCATGAACAGGCACCTTAACCTTCTTTAATGGTCCTAACAAGGACTCTAAACCATCTGTTAAATTATTAGGTGTTGTAGTTAATGTCATTACTGATGACCCAATAATTAAGTAGACTAATCTAATTGTCATAAATGCTGCTAATCTTAATCCTTCTTTTGTAATAGTTAGTTTCCATATCTGTATTAATGGTTCACCATCTGTTAAAAATATATTGAAAACGACGGTTATCATTAACAACATCATAATAGTCTTTAGTCCCTTTAAAATGAATTTCAAAGGAACTGTAGATAACTTAACTACCATTGTCAAAAATATTGTTGCCACTATATATCCAATAAAACTATCAAATAAAAACAATGAAATAACAAACGCCAATGTTCCTACTAATTTAGTCCTTGGATCTAATCTGTGTATTGCTGATTCTGTAGGATAATATTGTCCTAACGTAATATCTCTTATCATTATCTATTCCCCTATTTACCAAGAGCTTTTAGAATCTCCTGTTTTGCTTCTTCTATGGTGGTAGCATTGTCAGACACATTTATACCTCTTTGTCTTAAACTTTCCATAATATAAGTAACCTGTGGTGCTGCCAAACCTATTTCTTCCAATTCCAAGTGATGTTTAAAGACTTCTTTAGGTGTATCATTAAACACCATTTCGCCTTGATTCATTACTATCAATCTATCTACATATTTCGCCACATCTTCCATACTATGAGAAACTAATATAACCGTCATATTAGTTTCTTTATGTAATTTGGCAATTTGGTCCAATATTTCATCTCTACCTTTTGGATCTAAGCCAGCTGTAGGCTCATCTAGTATAAGAACCTCTGGCTTCATTGCTAACACACCTGCAATGGCAACACGTCTCTTTTGCCCACCTGACAAATCAAAAGGTGACTGATAAAACAAATCTTCTGGAAAACCTACCATCCTTAAAGCTTCGAAAGCTCTAAGCTGTACTTCCTTCTGACTCAAGCCTAAATTCTTAGGTCCAAAACAGACATCCTCAAAAACATTTACTTCAAATAACTGATGTTCTGGATATTGAAAAGCCAGACCAACTCTACTTCGTAAAGACTTCATATCGTACTTTTCTTCATAAACATCTTCGCCATCATAAAAATATTGGCCACTAGTTGCCTTAACCAGTCCATTCAAGTGCTGAATCAATGTAGATTTACCTGAACCAGTATGTCCAATAATACCCACAAACTCGCCCTTTTCCAATTTTAAATTAATGTTCTTCAGCGCCTGAGATTGATATGCTGTTCCATTTTCATATACATAATTAATATTATTTAGAATAATTGCCATATATAGCCTCCACTAATTCCTCAACTGTCAGTATTCCTTCTGTCAATTCTAATCCTGATTTTCTTAATTCATGAGCCAATAAAGTAACTTGTGGTACATCCAAACGCAATTCCTTCAACTGTTCTACTTGTGAAAAAATCTCTCTTGGAGTCCCTTCCATAACTACTTTTCCCTTATCCATTACAAATACCTTATCAGCATCAATTACCTCTTCCATATAGTGAGTAATTAAAATAACAGTAACTCCCTGTTTTTTATTCAGTTCCGTAATTGTCTTAATAACTTCTTTTCTACCATTAGGATCTAACATGGCTGTAGGTTCATCCAGCACAATACATTTAGGTTGCATTGCTACTACGCCAGCTATTGCAACTCTTTGTTTTTGACCGCCTGACAACTTATTAGGAGAATGATTTCTAAATTTAAGCATTCCAACAGCCTTCAAACTATTCTCAACACGCTCCCATATCTCATGTGTAGGTACACCCATATTTTCCGGTCCAAATCCCACATCTTCTTCTACCACTGAGCCAATTATCTGATTATCAGGATTTTGAAAAACCATACCGGCACTTTGTCTTATATCCCAAATTTTTTTAATATCCGTTGCATCATGTCCATCTACCCACAAGCTACCTTCTGTAGGTGTAAGTATTGCATTTAAATGCTTTGCAAAGGTTGACTTTCCAGAACCGTTATGACCTAATATAGCAACAAAATCTCCCTGCTTGATATCAATAGACACTTCATCAACAGCTCTGTTAATAGCCTCTACATTACCTTCTTCATCTCTTCTTATGTATTCAAAAACCAAATTTTCTGATTTAATTATACCCATTATTCTTTACTCCATCCTTTATAAGGTAGTTCCATTTGTTCTGTTTCAAGACTCACTTATAAATCCTCTTTTTCAAATCATAACTTTACTAAATGTGTCAAAAACTAATGGAAACTCCTTTTTAAAAGCCTAAATCTTTTTACTTAAAATTCTTATATTTTATCTATTTAAAATTATGTAAAACACGCTTTACGAGTTTCGTACATTTCGCGGTGCTCGTCGAAAACCTATGTAAACATAATTTTCTCCTCGTTACTCGCATAAATCAAAGAATATTGTATACATTTTTCTTGTAAAATGCAACAAATTCTATTATTTTCCCCACTAAATTTGAAACCTAACACTACATTATGTAAATTATGAGAAACACGCTTTGCGAGTTTCGTAAGTTTCTCACCGCTCGTCAAAAAAAAGAACCAGCAAATTACTGATTCTTCTTAAGGGTGTTACAGCTCTCTAGTTGATTCTTTTACTACTAGCTGTGCTGGAAATATTTTATGCCTTTGATTTGTTTTCTCATGAATCAAATCAAAAAGTATTTTTATTGATTCCTCTGCCATCTCTTCCACCGGTTGACGAACTGTTGTTATTCTTGGATAATAATATTCTCCTATGTCAATGCCGTCAAAACCAGCGACCGAATAATCCTCTGGAACCCTTTTACCTCTTTCAATAATAGCACGGCATGCACCGATTGCCAAACTATCTGAAATTGCAAAAATTGCTGTAAATTCTTCTTGGCTGTCTAATAATTTTTTTGTTACTTCATAACCGTTTTGATATGTATAATAGGTAAATTCGTTCTCCATTATTCTAATAAGATTAGGATTAACTTCTAACCCATTATCTATCAAAGCCTGCTTATATCCTTCTAAACGTAAACGACCAATACTCATATCTTCTAATGGGGCTGTAATTATAGCAATTTTTCTGTGACCACATTTGCACAAATAATCCACCATATTGTAGCTCTCTTTATAGTCATCTACAGATACAAACGAATAACAGCCATGTTCTATATTTCCTGATATGCTTACAGTACTCAAAACAAATGGTACTGTAAGCTGTTTAAGTTTTTCTTCTGTATGATAAAAATAACCTCCAAGGAAAATCACTCCACAAAGTCGTTTTTCTTTTGCAAGCTTTATAGCTGCATCTACTTCATCCTCGTATTCGTCTACTCTTTGTAAAACAAAAGAATACTTCTTTCTCTTAATTTCCCTCTCAATTATCTTTATCATTCCACTAAAGAAAGGGTTTGTTATACCTTTAATCAATACTGCGATAGTTTTTGAATCTGATCGCTTTAAATTCCTTGCACTGTTGTTTGGTATATAATTATTCTCTTTTATCACCTGCATAATCAT
>CAYOMP010000173.1:0-5738 GCA_964405075.1 uncultured Lachnospiraceae bacterium | reverse complement strand
ATTGACTCTATCAGAAATAATAAAACTAATGATATTGCAATGAACAATTTTAGAGAAAAATATAGAAATATAGACGTATTATTAATAGATGATATCCAGTTTATCATAGGAAAAGAAAGTACACAGGAAGAATTTTTCCATACTTTCAACGACTTACATGGTGCCAAAAAACAGATTATTCTTTCAAGTGATAAACCACCAAAAGATATGGAAACATTAGAGGCAAGATTACGCTCAAGATTTGAATGGGGTATTGTTGCTGATATTGGTGCGCCTGATTATGAAACTAGAATGGCAATTCTACAAAACAAAGAAAAAGTAGACGGAATTTTTATTGACGACAAGGTCCTTGAATATATTGCAAGTAATGTTAAATCCAACATTCGAGAACTAGAAGGTGCTTTTAACAAAGTTGTTGCATATTCTAATTTGGAAAAACGTGAAATTAATCTTGAATTAGCAGAAAAAGCTCTCCACGATATGATTTCACCTGATGTCCAAAAAGAAATTACTTGTGATTTGATTATTGATATGGTAGCTGAACACTTCCAGATTCCTTCATCTGATTTGTTCTCAACTAAAAGAAATAAGGAAATAGTTATGCCACGACAGATTGCTATGTATTTATGTCGTAATATGACTGATACTTCATTAAAAACTATAGGAGAAATTTTTGGAAAGAAAGACCATACCACAGTTATTCATGGTACAACAAAGATTTCAAAGGAAATGGAAACCAATGAAACTCTTAGAAATATGATAGAGACTTTAAAAAAGAAAATTAACCCTAATTAAAAGTAGTTATTAACACCTTTGTCTTTTTTATAGGATTATTTAAACATTTTTATTAAGTTATCCACATTTTTTGTTGATAACTATGTAGTTTTTGTGTTTATTTATGTTAATTACTTATTTTTTTGTTAAAAACTTTAACATTAATTCTCAATTAATCCAGCTACTTTTTAACATAGATTTTAAACTTAAAATTATTGATTTTTACTGGGCTCATAACACTTTTCAACTTTTCAACAGCCCCTAATACTAATACTACGAATTTATTTATTATTTTTTTAATTAAAACAACACGAGAGGAGTTATTCACACTATGAAAATTATTTGTTCAAAATCGGATTTACTTCATGGAGTTAATATTGTTTCGAAAGCTGTACCATCAAAAACAACAATGGCTATACTTGAATGTATTCTTATTGATGCTTCTTCTTCTGAAATCAAATTAACTGCTAATGATATGGAATTAGGTATCGAAACTAAAATAAATGGTAATATTTCTGAAAGAGGTATTATTGCATTAGATGCGAAAATATTTACTGAAATAGTGAGAAAATTACCTGATAATGATGTAACTATAGAAACTGATGCTCAGTTCAAGACTACTATTACTTGTGAAAAAGCTAAGTTTAATATTATTGGTAAATCTGGTGAAGATTTTTCTTCATTACCATATATAGAAAGAAATGATTCCATTTCAATTTCACAATTTACATTAAAAGATATTATCAGACAGACTATTTTTTCTATAGCAGACAATGATAATAACAAATTAATGACAGGTGAACTTATAGATATTAAAGGAGACGAAATGAAAGTAGTTTCTCTTGATGGTCATAGAATTTCTATAAGAAAAATCCAGTTAAAACAAAGTTATAATGATAAAAAGGTTGTTGTTCCTGGAAAAACTTTAGTTGAAATCAGCAAGATTTTAACTGGTGATGCAGAAGATGAAGTTAATATTTTCTTTACTGACAAACATATTGTCTTTGAATTTGATAATACAACTGTTGTTTCAAGATTAATAGAGGGTGAATATTTCAAAATCGAACAAATGCTTTCTAGTGATTATGAAACAAAAGTGAGAATTAACAAACGTGAATTCTTAAGCTGTATAGATAGAGCGACACTTCTTGTAAAAGAAGGTGATAAAAAACCTATCATCATAAATGTAACTGATGGTAATATGGAATTAAAAATTAATTCATTTATAGGTTCAATGAATGAAGACATTGATATTGCAAAAGAGGGTAAAGATATTCTTATTGGTTTTAATCCTAAATTTTTAATTGATGCATTAAGAGTAATTGATGATGAAGAAATAGATATTTATTTTGTTAATCCAAAGGCTCCTTGTTTCATTAAGGATGCTGATGAAAAATATATATATCTAATCCTTCCGGTTAATTTTAATTCTGCAAATGTGTAATTTTGTGGTATTATAGTTAGGGTCTATGTTTCGGAGGTATATATGAATATAAAATTAAGAGAAGATTACATTAAATTAGGACAAGCCCTAAAAGCTGCTAATCTTGTGGAGTCTGGAGCAGAAGCTAAGGATGTAATAGCAGAAGGTTTGGTTTTAGTTAATGGTGAAGTTGAATTTCAAAGAGGAAAGAAATTACATGACGGAGATATAGTATCTTTCGAAGGTGAAGATATTTATATTGTTTCATAAATTTTATTGGTGAAAATATGATTATTAAATCCATTAAGCTTAAAAATTTCAGAAATTACAAAGAACTGGATATGGAATTTGATAATAATACTAATATTTTATATGGTGATAATGCACAGGGAAAAACCAATGTTTTAGAAGCTATTTATTTATGTGGAACTACTAAGTCACATAAAGGAAGCAAAGACAGGGAGGTAATTAATTTTGATGCAGATGAATCTCACATTAGAATGTTAGTTGAAAAAAATGATATAGTTCATAAGATTGATATGCACCTTAGGAAAAATAAAACTAAGGGAATTGCAATAAACGGGATACCAATTAAAAAAGCATCTGAAATATTTGGTATTGTTAATGTGGTGTTCTTTTCTCCGGAGGATTTAAATCTTATAAAAAATGGTCCTTCAGAGAGAAGAAGATTTATTGATTTAGAATTATGTCAACTGGATAAAGTTTATTTGTATAATTTGACAAATTATAATAAAATTATAAATCAGAGAAACAAGCTGTTAAAAGATTTATACTTTAATCCTAATTTAAAAGATACTTTAGATATATGGGATCTTCAATTAGTAAGTTATGGTGAAAAAATAATAAAAAGAAGAATAGAGTTTGTTTCTCAGGTCAATAATATAATTTTTGATATACATAAGAATTTATCAGGTGGAAAAGAAGAATTATTAATTAAATATGAGCCAAATGTAGATGTGGAGAATTTTTCAGAACGTTTAAAAATGGCAAGAGATAAAGATATCAAAATGAAAACTACGTCAGTTGGTCCCCACAGAGATGATCTAAATTTCCTAGTAAAGAATATTGATATTAGAAAATATGGCTCACAAGGACAACAAAGAACAGCAGCTTTATCTTTAAAACTATCTGAAATTGAACTTGTAAAACAAATAATTAATGATACACCTATTTTATTGTTAGACGATGTTTTGTCTGAACTTGATTCTAACAGGCAAAACTATTTGTTGAACAGTATAAATAATATTCAGACATTAATAACTTGTACTGGTTTGGATGAGTTTGTTAATAATAGATTTAATATAAATAGAATTTTCAAAGTAGTTGAAGGTAAGGTATTCAACGAAAATTAGATTTTGAGATTAGAGATAATCTCGTGGCATACAAAATGCCTAGAAAGGAGTTAACATGAGTGCTGAGTACGGAGCAGATCAAATCCAGATATTAGAAGGACTTGAGGCAGTAAGGAAAAGACCTGGTATGTATATTGGTAGTACATCAATAAGAGGTCTTCATCATTTAGTTTACGAAATTGTAGATAATGCAGTTGATGAAGCATTAGCAGGATTTTGCGACACTATTGATGTTACAATTAATAAAGACAACTCTATTACAGTAATAGATAATGGACGTGGAATTCCGGTAGGAATTAACAAAAAAGCAGGTATTCCAGCGGTAGAGGTAGTATTTACCATTCTTCATGCAGGTGGAAAATTTGGTGGAGGAGGATACAAGGTATCCGGTGGACTACATGGAGTAGGTGCATCTGTTGTAAACGCTTTATCAACATGGTTAGAGGTTACTATTTATAGTGATGGAAAAGAATATAATCAACGATATGAAAGAGGTAAAGTAATGTATCCTCTTAAAGTTGTTGGTGATTGTCCTGCAGATAAAACCGGTACAATGGTTAAATTCTTACCAGATAAAGAGATATTTGAAGAAACAGTTTATGATTTTGATACATTAAAAACAAGACTAAGAGAAATGGCATTCTTAACAAAGGGTCTAAAAATAATCCTTAGAGATGACAGAGAAGAACCACAAAAAGTAAAAGAATTCCATTATGAAGGTGGAATAAAAGAATTTGTTACTTACTTAAACAAAAGCAAAGAAGCCTTGTATTCCGACATTATTTACTGTGAAGGAATGAAGGATAATGTATACGTTGAGGTTGCCATGCAGCACAATGATTCATATACAGAAAATGCATATAGTTTTGTAAATAACATAAATACACCGGAAGGTGGTACTCATCTTGCGGGATTTAGAAATGCTATTACAAAAACATTTAACGATTATGCCAGAACTAATAAGCTATTAAGAGATAGTGAACCTAATTTATCTGGTGAAGATATAAGAGAAGGTCTTACTGCAATTATTAGTGTAAAAATCAGCGAACCTCAGTTCGAGGGACAGACTAAACAAAAGCTTGGAAATAGTGAGGCAAGAGGTGCAGTTGATGGAATTGTAAGTGAACAGCTTACTTACTTTTTAGAACAGAATCCTCAGGTTGCCAAGACTATTGTTGAAAAATCTGTATTAGCTCAACGAGCAAGGGAAGCAGCAAGAAAAGCTCGTGACTTAACTAGAAGAAAAACAGCATTAGAAGGAATGGCTCTTCCTGGTAAATTGGCAGATTGTTCAGATAAAGATCCTAAAAATTGCGAAATTTACATTGTCGAAGGAGATTCAGCCGGTGGTTCAGCTAAGACTGCAAGATCAAGAGCGACACAGGCAATACTTCCACTTAGAGGAAAAATTCTTAACGTTGAAAAAGCAAGATTAGATAAAATATATGCAAATGCGGAAATAAAAGCAATGATTACAGCATTCGGAACAGGTATACATGATGATTTTGATATATCAAAATTAAGGTATCACAAAATTATTATTATGACCGATGCCGATGTTGATGGTGCTCATATCAGTACTCTTTTACTTACATTTTTGTATAGATTTATGCCAGAGTTAATTAAGCAGGGATATGTATATTTGGCTCAGCCACCATTATATAAAGTCGAAAAAAATAAGAAAGTATGGTATGCATATTCAGATGATGAGCTTAATAACATTCTTTCAGAAATCGGAAGAGATGGAAATAATAAAATTCAACGATACAAAGGTCTTGGTGAAATGGATGCTGAACAGTTATGGGAAACAACTATGGATCCTGAAAAGAGAATTTTACTAAGAGTAACTATGGATGAAGAAACATCATCAGAAGTAGATTTAACATTTACTACACTAATGGGTGATAAAGTAGAACCTCGTAGAGAGTTCATAGAAGCTAATGCAAAATTTGTTCAGAATTTAGATATCTAATATTTTAAGCATTAGAAAGTTTTTGAAAGGTAATGGTAAAGAATGGAAGACAATATTTTTGATAAAGTTCATGAGATTGACTTACAAAAGACCATGGAAAAATCATATATAGATTATGCAATGAGCGTTATTGCATCAAGAGCATTGCCAGATGTAAGAGATGGTTTAAAACCAGTACAAAGAAGAATTTTGTACT
>CAYOMP010000172.1:0-5813 GCA_964405075.1 uncultured Lachnospiraceae bacterium | reverse complement strand
ACAGAGGTTAGAAATGGTGGCTTTGGAAGCACTACAAAATAGAATTTTTTAAAAGAAAGAGGATAAATAATGAATTTACCAGAAATCTTTACAAGTAAGATGAAGGACATTTTACAAGATGAATATGATGATTATATAGCAAGTTATGATAATGAAAGAATGTATGGACTTCGTGTTAATACTAACAAGATTTCAACGGAGGAATTTGAAAAGATATGTCCATTTCAGATAAAAAAGATTCCTTGGATACATAATGGTTATTATTATGATGGTAAGGAACAACCAGCAAAGCATCCATACTACTTTGCAGGATTATACTATTTACAGGAACCTAGTGCTATGACACCGGCATCCAGATTAGATGTTAATCCAGGAGATACTGTATTAGATTTATGTGCTGCACCTGGTGGCAAAGCAACAGAATTGGGAGCTAAATTAAAGGGTGACGGTTTATTAGTTGCCAATGATATTAGTAATTCAAGGGCAAAAGCACTTTTGAAAAACATTGAATTATTTGGAATATCTAATGCATTTGTTGTTAATGAAACTCCAGCCAGATTAGTAGAATACTTTGAGGAATTTTTCGATAAAATATTAATAGATGCACCATGCTCTGGTGAAGGTATGTTTAGAAAAGATCCGGCTATTATTAAGAGTTGGGAAAAGAATGGACCTGAATTTTATGCTAAGCTACAAAGAGAAATTGTAATGCAGGCTGCAAGAATGCTTAAGCCGGGTGGACATATGTTGTATTCAACCTGCACATTTTCACCTGAGGAAAACGAAGGAACAATCCAATATCTATTAGATAATAATGAAGATTTTGAAATAATTGAATTAGAAGGTTATGCGGGATTTTGTCCAGGACGACCTGAGTTAATAGAGAATGGTTGTGAAGATTTAAAGAAGTGTGTACGAATATGGCCTCACAAAATGGATGGAGAAGGACATTTTGTTACATTACTACATAAAAAGGGCGATGGAATAAGACGAGAGTATCCTAGAGGAAAAAGTAGAATTTCTAAAAATGATATGGAAGTAATGCAAGAATTTTTTAAGGATGTTACTTTTGAGATTGACTGGGATTTGATTGAAATTCAAGGAGAAAGAGTATTCTATATGTCTAAATATTTGGATTCCTTAAAGGGAATGAGATTTTTAAGAAATGGATTATTTATTGGAACTCTTAAAAAGAATCGTTTTGAACCAAGCCAGTCTCTGGCAATGGCTCTTAAGGCAGAAGAATATCCAACAACAGTGAGTATTAGAGCTGATGATGAGAGAATTATAAGATATTTAAAAGGTGAAACAATTGATGTTAGAGACATTGATGTTAATAAAACATCAGGATGGCAGCTTGTATGTGTAGATGGCTACCCTTTAGGTTGGGGAAAACTCAATAACGGCATTTTGAAGAATAAATATTATTCGGGTTGGAGATGGCAGTAGAATCGTACTTAGCTTGAAGTAACTATTTATGCTGTGTAATACTAAGGGAAATTATGAGAAACATGCTTTAAGTAGATTTTTATTAAGAAATATATAAGCTTATTTTTACAAGAATATGGTTTGTATTGAAAAAAATAGAAACAGATAGGCACGTAGTTAGAAATACGGATGGGGACAGTATATGAGAATTCATAAAAGGCATAATATCAAAACAATAAGAATATTTATAGTTATGATTTCTATAATTATGACTATGGGCTGGAGTAATAGTATTTCAGTATTAGCTACTTCATCAAGCAGTATTAAAAGTCAAATAAATGATGCAACAAAGAAGAAAGAAGAGACAAAAAGTAATTTGAATGATACGAAAAATCAAATCTCAAATCTTGAATCTTCAAAGACAAAGTTGGAAGATTATTTGACGGATTTAAATGCTCAAATGACGGCAATCTGTGAAAAATTAGAGGAAATAGAAGGCAAAATAACAGAAAAAGAAGCTGAAATTACTATTACACAGGAAAATCTGGAGCAGGCAAAAAATGACGAAGCTAAGCAGTATGAGGATATGAAAAAGCGTATCCAGTTTATGTATGAAAATGGAAATACAGATTACATAAAACTTCTTTTAGAATCTGAAAGCTTTTCTGATGCATTGGGTAAATTTGAGTATATATCAAAAATATATGATTATGATAGAGACATGCTTGAGAAATATAATCAGTTAAAAAATGATATAGCCCAAAAAGAACAGGAACTGGAACAGGAACAAAGTGAGCTGTTAGCATTACAGGAAGAACAGGTAGAACAACAAAATCAGGTGGCTGTGTTAGTGGCAGATACCAGTACCAAAATATCTACCTATTCAAGTCAAATAGCAAGTGCAGAAGCAAAGGCTGCAGCTTATGAAGAACAGATAAAGAAGCAGGAAAGTACAATAGAGAGCTTAAATAAAGAAAAAGCAAGATTAGAGGCTGAAGAGAAGAAAAAGGCTGAAGAAGAAAAGAAAAAAGCTGAAGAGAAAAAGAAACAGGAAGAAAAGAAAAAGCAGGAACAAAATAATAATTCAGCAACGAACACTGATAATAATACAAATACAACTACAAGTGACAACACAGATTCAGGAAATCCAACAGACGTAGCTATGTTGGCGGCACTTATACATTGTGAAGCAGTAGGAGAAAGCTATGAAGGTAAATTAGCTGTAGGAACTGTTGTAATGAATAGAGTTTCAAGTAGTATGTATCCTAATACCTTGGTTGGAGTTATATACCAGAGTAGTCAGTTTAGTCCTGTTGCCAGTGGGAGATTTTCAATTGTATTAGGTCAAGGGGCAAGTAGTGACTGTGTAGCAGCAGCTCAGCAGGTAATGAATGGACACAGATCAGGCTCATGGCTTCATTTTAAGACTGTTCGTCCAGAACTAAGTGGAACAGTAATAGGTAATCACGTATTTTATTAAGGGGAGATGTTTTGATGCCAAATATTATAATTGACTCAGAAAAAATAAAGGTATATGAATGTGTAAAAGAGATTTGTGATTCTTTTAGAAAAAGTGATGAGTGGATAGAAGATTTTTGGATTAGAATGTTATCTAATAAGGGTGTTTATAAGGAGTTTTTGCACTATTTAGAAAAACAGGAGTTTTTATGTGAATATAAAATTGAAGGATATTCAATCGTAGATATATTTGTGTGGGAACTGGATCATTACAATCTATTAATGGATATGGGAAAAAATGATGGAAGATGCAATAAGCTGGAAATGTTACTGGAAGCGTTTGATTTCATGACGAAGATGGATCTTGATAAGGAAAAATATATAAAGAGGCTGCAAAATGGGCAAGGGATGGATAAATAAGAGAAGAATAATTGCTCAGATAGTAGTTGGTCTGGGAATTATAGGATTGGTCATTTTCAGTGTTGCAAGAATTAAAAGTAATTTTGATACTGATTATTCCCAAAGCTATGGAAGAACGCTGGGTAATACCGACTGGGTTGTGAGTACATGCGGTGAGACTGTTAGTAATGAAT
The DNA here is from genome assembly GCA_964405075.1 of uncultured Lachnospiraceae bacterium. Taxonomy (GTDB): domain Bacteria; phylum Bacillota; class Clostridia; order Lachnospirales; family Lachnospiraceae; genus CAYOMP01. The sequence goes on along the minus strand of CAYOMP010000172.1, from coordinate 2,334 downwards.
TAATGAGAAGAATGAATTATGAACAGGTTATGATTAATGAATATACAGATGTTGTAATTAACTATGATTTTGGTGATCAAGTAGAGGTAGTTGATAAAAATGTTATTAGTCATTGGGTTTCAGTTGAAGACGGAAATATAGTTTTGGATAAACAGAAGGTAGCAGAATATGTTGATGAGTTAGCCCAAAAATATGATACAGTAGGCAAGGAAAGGAATTTTGTTAATTCACATGGCGAAAAAGTAATAGTTTCTGGTGGAACATATGGATGGAAACTGGATAAAGAAACAGAAATTATGGAATTGTGTGAATTAATTGAAAAAGGAACAAGTGTAAGTAAAAAGGAGCCTAATTTTACTCAAACTGCTATGGTAAAAGGTGGAAACGATATCGGTAATACATATATAGAGGTTAATATTGCTGAACAGAAAATGTGGTATTACAAGGACGGAGAACTAATTGTTGAAACTGATATTGTTACGGGAAACTATAATCGTGGCAGAGCAACACCTACTGTGGTAGGTTTCATATATAATAAAGCACGTAATAGAAATCTTGTAGGTGCGGATTACGTGGCTTTTGTGCATTATTGGATGAAGGTATATGGTTCGATAGGTATACATGACGCCAGTTGGAGAAAGAATTTTGGTGGAAATATATATGCATCTAATGGTTCCCATGGTTGCATTAACACACCATATGAAAATGTAAAGAAAATATATGATACAGTTGAAATAGGAACTCCTGTTATAATTTTTAATGAGGAATGAAAAATGTTGGACAATAGTAAGGTATTTCATATTGATGATGAAAAGAAGAATTTTTATAGTAAAGTGGCAGCCTTAGTAATTCCTATGGCAGTACAGAATTTGATAAATGTAGGGGTAACTACTGCTGATGTTGTTATGTTAGGAAAGGTTGGAGAGGTTGTATTGTCAGCCTCATCTTTGGCTGGACAAGTCCAGTATATAATGATTCTAATATTCTTTGGTTTGGCTTCAGGAGCAGCAGTTCTTACTGCACAATATTGGGGCAAAAAGGATATAAAGGCAATCGAAAAGATATTTGGAATAGCATTTAGAATAGGATTACTGGTATCAATTGCATTTACAGTTGCAGCACAATTAATACCAACACAATTAATGAGGATATATACTCTTGAAGAAGAAGTTATTGCAGAAGGCGTAAAATATTTAAGAATAGTATCGCTGTCATATTGTGTTATGGGAATTACACAGATATATTTGAATATAATGAGAAGTGTTGAAAAGGTTGTAATATCAACAACAGTGTATTCAATTTCTTTAGTAGTTAATATTATCCTAAATGCAATATTTATTTTTGGATTATTAGGCTGTCCGGCTATGGGAATAGAAGGTGCAGCGTTAGCAACACTAATAGCTAGAATATTAGAATTAGTAATGGTTATTGTATACGAAAAGAAGCTTAATGATACAGTACACCCACATATTAAAGATATTTTCAAAGTAGATAAAATACTATTTAAAGATTTTATGTTATTATCATTACCTGTGGTGGTAAATGAATTGTTATGGGGCTTAGGAACAAGTACAAATACAGCTGTAATTGGACACTTGGGAAGTTCAGCAGTTGCCGCCAATTCAGTAGCACAGGTGGCAAGACAGTTAGCTACAGTTGTAGCTTTTGGAATTGCTAATGCAACTGCGATAATATTAGGTAAAACAATAGGTGAAAACAAATTAGAAGAAGCAAAAAGATATTCAAAACGTTTTATCTGGTTAAGTCTGGTATTTGGTGCAATAGGTGGAATTTTAATATTATGTGCCAGTCCGATAATAATTAAGGCAATGAATCTTTCACCACAGGCTGGTAAGTATCTTGCAGCAATGCTTGTTGTTATGTCATACTTTGTTGTGGGACAGGCCTTAAATACTACATTGGTAGTTGGAATATTCAGGTCAGGTGGAGATACTAAATTTGGTTTATTGTTAGATAGTACAACTATGTGGGGATGTTCAATATTATTTGGTGCAATTGCAGCATTTGTATTTAAGGCACCGGTAATTATTGTTTATATAATACTAATGAGTGATGAAATAATTAAAGATATAGAAGTTATAAATGGTTAAATAATGTTACAAGAGATATGGAGGAATAAAAATGTCAGATAGAGAATGTAATAATTCAGAGTGTACAAAAGAAAGTTGTGAAGGATGTCCTTCAAAGGGAAATATACAAAGTATGCAAGTGGAACCTAATATACATACTAATGTAAAAAAAGTTATTGGTATAGTCAGTGGTAAAGGTGGAGTGGGTAAATCTATGATTACTTCATCATTAGCTACATATATG
>CAYOMP010000171.1:0-5872 GCA_964405075.1 uncultured Lachnospiraceae bacterium | reverse complement strand
ATTTCGCTTTTAGAAAAGGTAGCAGATATTCTTTTAAAAGAGCCTCAAAATTACAAAGACTTTGTTAAAAAATATACATCTGCCGGATTTTCCTTTCCAAAGGCCCGTGAAATGGCTATAATAGACTATTTTAGCTTAGAAAAAAATTCTAATATTGACAAAAGTGACTTAGAATTTATCTTTAATGGCTCCAATAATATTCTAGGTCTTGAATATATTAAAGCAATAAAATATTTCAAGAGTTCAATCAAACCTGTATGTTTGAAACGCAATGATAGTGGATATCTAAGCAAAGATCTTACTAGCGAATTTTCTTCCGCCAGTGCAATTAGACATAATATTTTAAATGAAGATGGTAATTTTGCCCATGCAGTGCCTGAATATGTAAATGCTGTTTTAAAGAACAATTTTAATAAAATATCACCAGTTGAATATAATGATTTTTCTACCATATTGAAATACAAACTTTTATCTGAAGAAGGCTGCTTTGAAGAATATGTGGATGTAAATAATGATTTAGCCAATGCTATTTCAAATAATATATATAATTGGAGTAATTTTGAAAGTTTATCTAATAAACTAAAGAACAAATCATATACCCAGACTCGAATTAACAGATGTTTGTTTCATATATTATTGAATATAAAAAATACAGATTTGGAATATGCCATCGACAATGACTACGGACAATATTTAAGAATTCTTGGATTTAATAAAAATTCCAATATATTAAAGGATATTAAGGCAAATACATCTATTCCTTTAATTAGCAAATTAGCAGATTCCAAAAATATCCTCACCAGTGAAGCCTACAATTTGTTGCTCAAAGATATTTATGCAGCAGATGTGTATAATACCGTTATCTATGACAAATTCCAGACAGTTCTTCCTAATGAATATACCAGGAATTTGATAATTCATAACATCTAGTTAACTTACTATTGTTAATTAATACTTTAATACATCTTACTATTTGACACGAAATTGTACTCCCGTCAAAATAGCAATTTTTTGCATTTATCTTATGACTAAAACTATATTTTTTTGCATAAAATATAAAGAATGCTTCTTGAAAATGTGCATAGATTTGTGTATGTAGTACCATTCAAGCTGACACAAATCCAGCATTAATTCCCATAAGCATTCTTTTTTATTTACGCGCCCATAGCAAACTTTACTAGTATAATGGTTTCAAAATAACCCGACTCTATAATTTGACTATTTTTCCGATTGCACAGTTTCAAAATCCTCTGTGTAGCCTGCTATGCCTATGTCTTTGAAACCTCACACTCAAAAAAATATTCTGCGTTTATAGTCGAGTTATTTATGAACCATTATACTAGTTTACAAATTTAATCCAATATTTAACACCTTTTTTGTCATTAACAACACCACATGTATACCCCTGCTTTTCCAGTAATCTTTTTGATGTATACATTCCTATTCCGCTTATTTTCTTCTCACTATTATTTTCTTGTTTATAATATTCTAAATTCCACATATTTTCCAATTCATTCTGAGAAGCCACTCTACCTTCTGCCAAAATAACCATGCCTCTTTCATCCATTGCTACTTGAATTTTTTTGCCTCTTGCAGTATTTACAATTGCGTTATAAATAAAATTATCAACAACCTGTGTCATTCTAACTATATCCGCATTTAATGGTGTTTCTTTCACATTGTTAAAGCTAAGTTCTATGTCTCTATTATCTGCAATATCCCAATACTTATCTAATACTTCATCCAGCACACGATTTATTGAAAAAGTCTGTGAGTTCAACTCATATATCCCTTTTTCAATTTCTTCCAGTTCCATAATGTCATTAATAGCTTTTCTTAAGCACTGGGTTTCTATTTTAATATTTTCTATGCAAAACTCTTTTGCATCCAGTTCCATATTTTTATCAAACATATTTACATAATTGTCTATATCATTCAAAGGCTGCTCTAATTCACTGGAAATTCTATTGAACATGTTTTTTTTATGTGTTTCAACTTTGATACCTGCATCATACACCTTGTAAAATTTACTACCAGTGAAAACACTACCTAAAGCCACTATAACTATCAGAATTATAGGAAACAAAACATTAACTCCACCTATTAATATTTCACATATTAAATACCCTATCAGTATGATTAAATAGAAAACAACCGCATATATAGCAATCAAACTATATAATCTTTTCTTATCAACCTTCATAAATCTCCCACCTTTTATTAGTCAAAATCCACTCTAATCTTCTTATCATTCATATTTATGTCAATATATGAAAGGTTAAATTCTTCATCCATTACATCAATTTTGTATTCAAAAAATACATCATCTTCTTTCTTCGACATAAAGATATAACTTCCATTTTCCTGTCCATCAATTTGGTCGCAGATTTCTTCGTATATTTCTTCTCCACTAACTGGTCTTGTATATCCAGCTTCTCTAATCTTGTCTTCTATTACTCTATATAATTCTTCCATTTTCATTCTCCTATTTAAATAATTTATCAATATTTATAAATGATACATGCTCATTTGGTGATTTGTTCGGTGCATGGATTGTTAACATCTTTTTTCCTTCAAATGTCTCAAATATCATCCCATGTCCTCCATCTTTTTTAAAGAATGGCGTCTCTTCATGTATCCATTCACCGTCTATTTTATTATTTTTGCTATAAGCTAGTCCCATAGAATAATTGTTATTATAAAAACTAGACCATAACATATATAATTTATCATTTCTTTTAAAAATAAATGGTCCGTCTGTTACATATCTAATTGGTGGATTCTCTACTCCGTCTGTCACATTCTCAGCCCATCCTGACTGAGATGCACTAAACAAAATCTTAATCTCGCCTATTATTTCTTTCAAATCCTCTGATAATCTGGCTACACATATTCTTCCATCATGTACCTGTGTCCATTCCTGCGAAAAAATAATCCAAGGCTTATTGTCATCATCCACATATAATGTTCCATCTAAACATTCCATATCACAAGGCGTTACCGGTCCATCTGTGTATGTCTCATATGATCCAGTTATATTATCTGCCTTTAATATTTGAGTTCCCCTATGTACACCATCTGCTTTAAAAGAGGCAAACATATAATATGCACCATTGTACTTATGCACTTCCGGCGCCCAGAAATTCTTATCAGCCCAAAAATCTTTATCAGGTCTGAAAGCCTCAAATGGTCCTTCCCACTCAACTAAGTCCTTGCTTTTATATACATCAAATCCAGTTGCCTTGCCAGACCATACATTATAATCTGTTGTTCCAAACAAATAATATGTCTGCTCCTGTTTTTCAGCAACTATAAAAGGATCTCTAATTCTAAAATCTGTTGCTTTCATATATCCTCCACCATTTACTTAAATAATTCCACTGTGCTATTATATCATATTTTATAACAAAAAAGTAATATAGCTTATATGTTGCATTCAATTTATGATTATCTCCCAAGTGTTCTTTATCAAATCACAAATAATCTTCTTTCATTAACATATAAACTACATTACTTTCTCTATTTACAAGAATATTAATTTGGATACTCTTTAGTAATTATTTAACTTTGACTTTAATTGTTTTTTTCTTACCGTTGTCAGACTTACACGTAATATTACATATACCTTTACTCTTAGCCTTAATAACACCCTTACTGCTAACAGTAGCTACTTTCTTATTACTTGATGTATAACTTATTTTGTTAGTGGCTGTAATTGGATATTTAGTGACTTCTATTGTAAAGCTTTTTCCTTTTTTTATACTTACGCTACTTTTATTAGTCTTCAAAGATTTAACATTAACTTTACCTTTTTGAACTCTAATTGTTACAGATGCAGTAGCTCCTTTTTTTGTAGTTACAGTAATCTTAGCTGTTCCTGTCTTCTTTGCCTTTACTTTTCCTGTATTGGTTACTGTTGCCACTTTTGTATTTGAAGACTTCCAAGATACCACCTTATCGCCATTTGCAAGTTTTACTTTAATTGCTGTTGTTGTTTTACCAACCTGCATTCTTGCTTCCTTTACATTACAGGTAACCTTTACTTTATCTTCTACCTTGTTTGAATTTGCATCTTCACTGTCATTATTCGAGTTTGAATCATTATTGCCACTATTATCATTATTCTGGCAATTATCATTATTCTGGCAATTATTAGTATTCTGGTTATTATTATTCTGATTATTATTAGTATTCTGGTTACTGTTAGTATTCTGGTTATTATTTGTATTCTGATTTTTTAAACTGACTTTTATATTATTTGCAATTGCATATTTATGTACAAAAGAGTCCTTATTGCAATGTATTGTCAAATTAGTACATTCTCCAAATGCATTTAACCCAATCTTAGTAACACTATTTTGTATATCGGCTTTTTCCAATGCAGGGATACCACTAAATGCATACTCACCAATTTCAGTAACACTATTCGGTATCTCAATCATCTTTAATCCTATACTTTGACTAAAAGCATAAGCAGGTATTTTTTTAATGCTATTAGATAATGTTACACTTTCTAATTTTTCACAATTTTGAAAAGCATACTCTTCAATAACCGTAACATTTGATGGTATATTTATAGCTGTTATTTTATTGCAAGAATCAAATGCCCACTTTCCAATAGTTTTTACTGTACTAGGTATTGTCAGGTTACTTTTCCCTACAGGATATTGTACTAATTTTGTTATATTCTTATCATATAATACACCGTCAATTGATGAATATGTTGTATTTCCATTATCTACAATGATTCTTTCTAATGAATCACAGCCAGCAAAGACCAAATATCCTATTTCATTAACGCTTGACGGAATATTTATGGTATCTAATTGTTCACAATTTTCAAAGGCATAGTCTAAGATAAACTCTGTACTATTTGGAATATTTATCTGACTAAGCTTCTTACAATTAGAAAAGGCATGATTTACAATTCCTTCCAACTTGCCATTCTCTGCTATTGTAACTGTCGTTAAATTAGTACAATTTTGAAAGGCATACATATTTATATATTGCACATTGGCTGGTATATGTACTCTTTTAATTGTTGTATTATCAGCAAATGCTCCACCTGCTATTTCATCAATTTCATCTGGAATAGTAATCACATCTTGTGTTCCTGTATATCCAATTAAATATTTCTTCTCAACATTATTCTCATTGATTGTACTAATTTTAAATCCTTCTGCAGTTGTTTCAGTACCTGTAGTCTTAACATTTCCATATTTTATCATATGACTGGCGTCTACCTTTAGCACAGGTGAAAATACACTCATAACTCCCATAGTTACAATTATTGCAATAGCTCCAATAATACTTTTTTTCATTAACTCTTCTCCTAAAAAACTTTGACCAATTGCTACCTATATTCTTGTTGTTGTGTTTATGTTTTAGTTATATTCGTATATCTGGTATATTAGCAGATATAATACGAATCACATACCAAACTTATAATCACATCATCTATTAGCAGCATCATTATATTAGTCAAATTCATATAATTCAAGCTTTATTCTATTGTTTAAGCGATATTTCATAATTTATTTATTTTATCCATATTTGATTTATTTCTCTAAATCAATTTTCTTTTTTTAATAGTCTCATGCACTTTGTTTATGGCACGCTTCATACTTTTGATTTACGTCAGGAACGAAGAGAAAAAATTCCTATTAACAATAATTTTTATTTAATATAAAAAAACGTATGAATGTAGTACATATTTTCGCTTAACTAAAATATAAAACTACATTCATACGTCTTTATTCTTTTAAATATTAACAATTAGTAGAATTACGAGTGTTCCTCATAAATTATGAGAAACACGCTTTGCGAGTTTCGATAGTTTCGCGGCGCTCATCGAAAACCTATGTAAACATAA
>CAYOMP010000170.1:0-5908 GCA_964405075.1 uncultured Lachnospiraceae bacterium | reverse complement strand
TGCAGGTAGAAAGCAGAGAAAGAGACAGTTCAGACAGTTATGGATTGCTCGTATCAACGCTGCAGCTAGAATGAATGGTTTATCATACAGCAAATTTATGTATGGATTAAAATTAGCTGGTGTAGAAATGAACAGAAAAATGTTAGCTGAAATGGCAGTTAACGATGCAGAAGGTTTTGCAACATTAGCAGAACTTGCTAAATCTAAATTAGCTTAATTTAATATTGCATATAATTTACCCCTTGAAATCTAGAGTTTTCAAGGGGTTTTTTCATCAATGAGGAGAATTCGAAATTATTCGAATAAAGAGGGAGAGCCAGTGGTTTCCCACTGGCGAGTATGAAAAAAAGCTTATATAGTGTTGTTATGCAACTACTCTTTTGCTTTACATTTATTAGTATAGTCAAATTAGATGTTTTTTATGTGTCTAAGTTTCAAAAAAAATGTGAACTAATTATGGAATGAAAGATTATGAGTAAATATCAAAGCAGATTGGAAAATCCGTTTTGGAAAAGAGAAGGACTGATTAAATGAAAAAAGTAATTAATACATTTAGAATGGAAAGAGAAGGTTTACTAAAAGTCGGAGACGAAGTTACTGTTACTGAATATATGAATCAAACCATGCAGGGGCAGATGTATAGTTACATAATTAACCCAGCTTTGGCTATGAGTGGATTTGTGCCAGCAAGACAGAAGATTAATAATCCAAAGGGTATAGTGACAGAGGTTAAGGAAGAGGAGAGCTTTTATACTATTACTGTAGAGTTTGAGGATTAATGTCTTAAGAAATTGGAAAAATTATCCGATATTCATTATAGAGTTATGAAGTTGGGTGATTACGAATGATAGTAGATGTAGATATAAGAATCTCAAATGACGAAGGTATACCAGTACAAAACTTTACCAAACGTTTTGACGGAAGATTTGAAGGCAATAAAATATATGATGTTGAAAGTAAGTCTGGCAAAAGCTTTGAAGAGTTTTTGGCGGAGTATTTGTCATATAGTGGCAGAGCATATAGGACCAGCCTTTTAAGTGATGTAAGTGGTATAAGGATGATTAAACCTGTTGAAAAGGCTGACGAAGATTTTGCTGAAAATCAGTTGGAATATTATATTAAAATAGGAAATGGTCAGTCTATAGCTGGAACAATACCTCTAAACAGGTTGGCATATCTTAGTACAATAGGTGAAAGTGTTATTGAAGATGTAAAAGAAAATACAAGAAATGTAATAGAAGGCAAGTTTAACGAATTAGAAGGAATTAACAAAAATAATAAATATGCGGTAAGGCTTGTAAGTGCATTACTTGAAAATGCTATTGAAAAGTACGAAGCAAGTTTCTATCATGTACAAAATGATTTAAGTGAAGAGTTTGTAGGATAGTAAAAGCTGATAATTGTGTGATTATCAGCTTTTTTTGTTAACAAATATGTAAGCTTAGGCGTACTTGAAACAAGTAAATCTTGAAATTATGAAAAGTCTCGTCTATATTGCAAAGGCGTTTGTCCTGTATGCTTTTTAAAGTGTGTTATAAAGTTACTGGTATCAAGAAATCCACATGTCTCGGCGATTTCTGAAATAGTCATTTCAGTAGAGCGAAGAAAAGTTTTTGACATATTTATTCGGTAGTTTGTTAGATAACTGTAGGGGGTAATCCCCATAGCTCTTCGAAAACGACGAATGAAATGATATTTTGAAATATGAATATTTTCTATCATATCGTCTACGGAAATAGGCTTTGAGTAATTGTTTTTAATAAATTTTAGTGCACTTTGTATGCCATTATCATGTTCCTTTTGAGTGTCAAGTTTATCTTTTAGTAAAACTGACATACATATACTATTTAATATTGAGTGCATGTCAGATGATATTTTAATACAGCTTGCAACATCATTTTTGGTAATATTTTTTATAAGTGTAGACATTCTATTTTCAAATTCATAATAACTATCCATATTTATAGGACGCACATTATTGCCAGGATAAATAATGTCAAATAGAGCTGAAGCTCCAGTGCCATTAAAGTGTATCCATAAAAATTCCCATTGATCTGATAGAGCATGATATTCATGTGGTGTATGACAGTCAATAATTACCGAGGCACCGTGGGAAAGTTGAACAATGTTATCACCACTCTGTAAAGAACCCTGTCCGTTAATTGTATAAATCATTAAAAAACTGTCATGTGTACTTCGTTCTACTTTGTAATCACAATCAGATATAAAATGTCCTGCCTCTGAAATGAAGAAAGGTAGTGTTTTTGCAAGTGGCGTGGGCGTGGCTGTTATCCATAGTGAATTGTCAGAAATTTTTTCTTCGTATTTTCCCATCTTTAATCACCTCGTGATTATTCTAACATAAGGTTATCAATAATGTAATAATTTGATGAGCAATAATTTCATATTTTGTCGCAATAATATATGATGATTTTTGACTAATATAACTGCATAATAAGAATAGTAACAGTTGTTTACAGTTGTTAAGCAAGAGCGCAAATAATTTATATAGCACCCAAGAAAAAGGAAGCACGAGCAAAGCGAGTATTTACTTTTTTGGGTGCGATACCGACAAGACAAAATCGAAAACATTGGAATTATTTCACTTAAGGGAAAAGGAATAGAATATTAAAGATAATGGAGGAATAAAAATGAGCAAGGTAATTTTCAGAAAGGAAAAAGTTACAATACCTACATATGAAATAGCAGAATATGACAAAAATCCTATGTTTCTTGAAAAACGTGTGTATCAGGGATCAAGTGGACGTGTTTATCCTCATCCTGTTTGTGAGGGTGTTGCAGATGTGAAAACAGATAAGGAATATAATGCAGTTTTTCTTGAAAATGACTATATATTGGTTATGATTTTGCCAGAAATAGGAGGTAGAATCCAACGCCTCTACGACAAAACAAATGGTTATGATGCAGTCTACTATAATGAGGTTATAAAGCCTGCACTTGTAGGTCTTGCAGGTCCTTGGATTTCTGGTGGTATCGAATTTAACTGGCCACAGCACCACAGACCATCAACCTTTGACCCGGTTGATTACACAATTGAAGAAAATTCAGACGGCTCAGTTACTGTATGGGTAGGCGAAACGGAGAAAATGTTTCATACAAAAGGTATGGCAGGCTTTACGGTATATCCTGACAAGGCATATCTTGAAATTAGGGGGCAGATATATAATCCCACAGACAGACCTCAGACTTTTTTGTGGTGGGCAAATCCAGCAGTTGCAGTAAATGATTATACTCAGTCAATATTCCCACCTGATGTTCATGCAGTAATGGACCATGGCAAGCGAGATGTTTCAAAGTTCCCAATTGCTGATGGTGTATATTATAAGGTTGATTATGCGCCAGGTACGGATATTTCACGCTATAAAAATATTCCTGTTCCTACTTCTTATATGGCGTATCATTCAGATTTTGATTTTATTGGCAATTACGATTATAAAAAGCAGGCGGGACTTTTGCATATATCCGACCATCATGTTTCACCTGGTAAAAAGCAGTGGACTTGGGGAAATGGTGATTTTGGAAAGGCGTGGGACAGAAATCTTACAGATGAAAATGGTCCATATATAGAGCTTATGACAGGTATGTTTACAGATAACCAGCCTGATTTTACTTTTTTAAAACCTTATGAGGAAAAGTCATTTGTTCAATATTTTATGCCATACAAGTCTGTAGGAGCGGTAAAAAATGCTTCGCTTGATGCAGCAATTAATATTGAACAAAAGGATAATAAAATTTTAGTAATCGTATATACTCCGTCTGGTCTTGAAAAGGCAGAAATAAATTTATATAATGACGGCAAGAAAATTTATTCGGGTGAGCTTAATATGAAAACTGCAGGAGTATTTGAAACTGAGCTTGAGGCAGAGGGAATATGCTTTGATAGTATTACTGCAAATATAAAGAAGGACAATAAAATATTATTAAATTATGAGCATATTAAAAATGCTGAGCCGATTCCATCACCTGCGAAAGAAATTCCAAAGCCAAATGAAATTGACACAAATGAAAAACTGTTCCTGGCAGCTGTTCATCTTGAGCAGTACCGACATGCTACATATTCGCCAGAGCCATACTACATTGAAGGACTAAGACGTGATGAGTCTGATATACGTCTTAACAATGGTTATGGAAAATATTTGTACAATAAGGGCAGATTTGAAGAAAGCATAAAATACTTTAAAATGGCTATAAATTCCTCAACATGGAAAAATCCTAATCCATATGACTGCGAGCCATATTATAATCTTGGTCTTGCATTAAAAGTAACAGGAAAAACAGATGATGCCTTTGATGCATTTTATAAGGCAGTGTGGGATGGAAATATGCAGGATAAAGCATTTTATCAGCTTGCTTGTATTTCAGCAGGAAAAGGAGAATATGAAAAAGCTCTTGAATATATTGATAAATCTCTTATAAGGGGTCTGCATAATATAAAGGCAAGAACACTGAAAACAGTGTTACTTCGTCTTTTGGGCAGAAATAGTGAAGCAATAACCTTTGCCAATGAAACAAGAAAAATTGATGCACTTGATTATGGTTGTCTTTATGAATTATATAGACTTCGTGAAAAAAATCTTGAGGAATTGACAGATGCTATGCGAGATGATAATCACAACTATATTGAACTTGCTCTTTCATACATTGAGGCAGGGCTTTATAAAGAAGCGGATTATATTCTTGCACTTGCTGAAAATGTTGATGAACCTATGGTTCACTATTATAGATATGCATTGACTGGCGAAAAAGAAGAACTTGAAAAAGCGGAAAGTAGTAGTTCATTATATTGCTTCCCTAACCGTATAGAAGATATTGCGGTATTAAAAAATGCCATTAAAAATGGTGGTGAATATGCTGCCTATTATCTTGGTAATTTGTTCTATGATAAGGGACGTTGGGAAGAATCAATAGAGTTATGGGAAAGTTGCAGGGATAAAATAAATATTCCAACAGTATATAGAAATTTGTCAATTGCATATTATAACAAATTAAATGATGTAAGTAGAGCAAAGCTGGCTATGGAAAAGGCTTTTGAAATGGATAAATCAGATGCACGCGTATTCTTTGAACTTGACCAATTATATAAGGTTCTAAATTATTCTGTATCAGAACGTCTTAATAATATGAATGCTAATGCCATGCTTTTGGAAAAACGTGATGATTTATATACAGAATATATTACGCTATTAAATATGAGCGGAGAATATGAAAATGCATATAATCGAATTATGAATCATAATTTTCACCCTTGGGAGGGTGGAGAAGGCAAGATTACGTCACAGTACAGAGTATCACTTATAAATATGGCAAAGGAAGATGAAAATAAGGAAAAGTCTATTGAGCTATTAAAAGAGGCACTTATTTACCCATATAATTTAGGTGAGGGTAAGCTGGCAGGTAATCTTGACAATGACATATATTATATGCTTGGCTGTTTATATGAGGATAAGGAAAAGAAGGAGCAGGCGTTTAAGCTGGCAACAAGAGGAGAATTTGCATTATCATCAGCCATGTACTACAATGATCAACCACCTGAAATGATGTATTATGCTACTTTGGCAATAAAGGCTCTCGGTGATGAGATAAAAGCTAATAAGTATTTTGAAGAATTCATTGAATATGCTGATAAACATATGAATGACAATATTGAGATTGATTATTTTGCGGTATCTCTTCCGGATTTTCTAATCTTTGATGTGGATTTGAATAGGAAAAATAGGGTGCATTGTCTGTTTATGGCTGCACTTGGATATCTTGGAATGGGAGATGAAATAAAGGCGAAGGAATATGCGTTGAAAGGGTTACAGCTTGATAAGTGTCATATGGGACTTAATGATATAGTAAGAAAAATGGGAGTGTAAAATATGCGGTATAAATTCAAAAAATATCA
>CAYOMP010000169.1:0-5984 GCA_964405075.1 uncultured Lachnospiraceae bacterium | reverse complement strand
ATCTTCGCGGAGCGTTTTATTTGATAGGAAAGAACTTTCCTATCAAATAAAAAAGCATATTTCATAAAATACCACCAGATGATACAAGTGTCAAAATATCATTTTCATTTTTCTAATTAGAAACTGAAAACGCATACTTTATCACTATATTATGAAATATGTTTTTAGCTTTATATCATTATTTTATAAATCCAATTTGCCTCTTGTGAACATCTGATAATTCTTAAACTGGGTAAATCAAATGTTTTTCATCAATATTATATAAAACATCTTCAAGATATCTATTAGCTAAATATTTAGCCATTGGAAGATTCATGTCAAGATAGTTACCACAATCCTTAGCACTTGCTCCTGGTACTTCACCTGTAAAATCACGAATAAACTCGTACATCTCAGTAAGTAAAGGAACAATATCCTTTGATTCATAATCACCACTTAATAATAAATAGAAACCAGTTCTACATCCCATTGGTCCAAAGTATACTGTCTTAGAACCAAATTCCTTATGATTTCTAAGGAAAGTTGCTGCCAAATGTTCGATAGTATGCATCTCAGCTGTGTTCATAACAGGCTCTTCGTTTGGCTTAGTCATTCTAATATCAAATGTAGTAACAACGCTATCTCCTACATTATCTTTTCTTGAAACGTATACCCCTTTTAATAATTTAATGTGGTCTATTGTAAAACTTGCAATCTTTTCCATAATAAAACTCCTTATCTTCTTTCACTTATTTAGTATAACCAAAATAACTATACACATATCATATTTTTCAATGCTCAAAAGTATATTTTTTCTTAATTAGACACTCACTTTTCACATTATAACATACTATCTCAAATTATTAAAGTTTCATAATAAATTCTCTGTATTATGGAAGAACATTATAAGTTGGGGTATAATTATAAGAAAAGGAGGCGTGTTTCTATGAATTTGACACTTGATGAAGCTATTGCTGCAATTGCAATGCAAGAAGACATTTTAGAATTTTCGCATTTTACTAATGAAGATGCATGGGAACTGGGGAATATTATTGTTAATGCTGTGAAAAAACTAGATATAAACGCGTCTGTATGCATTAAATTAAATAATGGTTATACAGTATTTAAATATGCTAGTAACGGCACTAATCTATTAAGCGATAAGTGGCTTGAAAAAAAATTTAATACTGTAAAAACAGTAGAAAAAAGCACTCTTCATCTATGTATGTTATTGGAAAAAGATGAAGAAATTCTTCAGGATTGGGGACTAAATGATGATGAACATACTGTTCTTGGTGGAGGTTTTCCTATCAAAGTAGAAGAAGTTGGTAACATTGGAGCGGTATGTATCTCCGGTTTTGATCCAATTAAAGAACACGACTTACTCGTAAAATGTATCAGTAAATATCTACACGTAGACGAAGTACCTCGTATTCGCACTCTTAACTAGTTAATTTTTAAGAAGGTATCTAAATTTTTTAATATAAAAATTTAGATACCTTCTTTATTCCCTCTTAGAAAAATGCATTTTCTGAATACATATTATCTACTTCTCTGAATTTCTCTTTATTAAGCTTAAAGTAATGAAGCATATCTGGTGCAAACATTCCACAAGAGCCATTTTCAATCATTTCAAATGCCTTTTCAAATGGTATTGGATGACGATACACACTGTTTGTCATCAAAGCATCAAATGCTTCTACTATTGATACTATCTGAGCTGATATTGGAATTTCATTACCTTTTAGATTATCCGGATATCCACTTCCATCGTATCTTTCATGATGATACCTACATATTTCATAGCAATACTTATAGAATTCCGGTTCTTGATATTCTGAAACAGCATCCAGAATTTCACAACCTTTAAGTGTATGAGATTTGACAATTTCATATTCACTATCAGTTAATTTAGATGGTTTCAACAATACAGAATCCGGTATCATTATTTTGCCAATATCATGTAAGCAGGATGCTGACACAATATATGCAGCCGCTTTTTCATCAATAGGTGGATTTTCACAATATTTTAACACTGTATCACACATAATCTTTGTAAAAGCCTTAACTCTTTTAATATGAGTATTACTTTCAGAAGTTTTAAACTCTATTATAGACCCTATCATATCCATAATGTTGGAGTTTAATTTTTTCAGTCTTTCCGCCTGGTCTAGCAATAATTTATTCTGCTGCATATTAACCATTTCTAATCTATTCTTTTCGCCATACAGCTTTATTACATTATCTATGCGGCTCTTCACCACACTAACATTTACAGGCTTAGAAATAAATTCTACTGCACCATACTCATATCCTCGTTTCTGATTTTCCTCACTATTATCACCTGTCATAAGAATAATAGGAATATACTTCATTACATTCTTCCTATTCAAGGCATTCATAACCTGAAATCCATCGATTCTAGGCATATTAATATCTAATAACACAACAGCAATAGATTTATAATTCTCTACAATTTTCTTAAGAGTTTCTTCTCCATCCTGTGCCTCAATAATATCATACTCATCCTTTAACGCATGTACCAAAATCGCTCTACTAACCTTAGCATCATCTGCTATTAATATTGTTTTACGTTCCATACTTCCTCACACCCTCTCCTAAATGTCCATATAATTTTTCAAAATAACCATTCTTTTTCCATCGCTACGCACTATTGACCTGCCAATCTTATCATTAATCATTTGTCCCATATTATCCACTTTTATCATACTGCCTGGATATATAGCATTTCTAACTCTTACACTAATACTTCTATCTGTTCTCATAGTTGCAAATTTTTCCAATTGATTTGTTAGTAAATCATATTTTCCCTTTGCTTCCATCTGAGCCATCTCAATATTATTATACAATGACATCCTATCAAGAGTTTCCCAACTATATCGTTTTTTATATCGTAATATTTCCTTTGCTAATGACTTAATAGCTTCTTCAACGCTGGCACGTTCTTCTTTATATTCAATAATTTTCTTAGTAAATAGCTGATTCTTGCCTATCTCTATTCTAGTTTTTACTTTTTCTGCATTTCCTATATTAGCAGTTTCTATACCCTTCATCGCTAATACAGTACCTCCTGCAATAGTGCCACCCCAGCCATAAACTAATACTTTCTCCGTTGCTTCACAATAGCAATTAATAATATTATTGGCTTCGATATTTTTCTCTGCTCTAAGAGTTGCTTTTTTAAAGCAATCACCATATATTGAACCATCTGCAATAATCTCTGTCTGACCTGTCGAATTAACATTACCTCTAATATATATATTGCTACCAGACCTAATCATTGCATCTTCAACATTTCCGTTAATTACAATATTACCTGTTGCCATCAAAACGGCTCCGCCTTCTACATCACCATCTATCAAAATATCGCCATCGAATTCCACATTATCTCCCGCTTCTAATGTTCCTTCATGACTATATACAGGATAAATAATCAATTCATTATCGCATAGCTCTACTCTGCCTTCTGCAGACGCTTTATATATACAGTCATCTTCTACTTCAAAACAATTTCCTCTAAGTTTTGGAAAATTTTCACCCTTATCTGGTAAAATCAATTGTCCTCTTACTGTATATCCATATTCACCAGCTGTAGCCGCTGTATATACTGCCAATGTATCTTCTTCATTAACTAATTCATAAAAAATAGCTTTTTCAAAATCTATTGCTTCACTATCTGGGTCTTTTGGCAGATACGGAAGTTGTGTTTTAAAATTATATGCAAAATAACCATCACTGCCATGCTGTGCTTTATGTCCTCTTGCAACTAGAATTTCCTCATCATATTTCATATTGGCTACAAGCTCTTTGACTACATCTTCTCTTATTCCATATCTAACACCTGCACGCTGGATTGATGTCATTATCAAATCCTCTGTATAGATATTTTCATCACTTCTATCTACTCTTATATAGGCTTCCATTTCATCCTTGGAAATTAATACCTTTATGTTTGATATTTTAACTTCTTCAGCCTCTTCGCGCTGTTCTAGAAATCTATCATCAATTTCTTCGTCCCTTTTATTTATGACAATTGACTTACGAAAAATACTCATTTCTTTGGCACTATACATAAAGCTTGCATATTTTGATACATCCTTACCTTCCTCTAGTCCCAAACGAATCTCTCGCATTTGACGTCCCGAAAAATTAGAGTCTTCATACCAAAATATCCACAAACCTTTTTCCAATCCCAGGCGTAATTCACGCATTTGCATCCAATTGTATTTCAAATCAGCATACTTTTTAACATCTAATCCCTGTTCTATTCCCAAACGAATTTCTCGCATTTGGCTTCCAGAATATTCCTGATTTAAAAATGGTTTAATGTCTATTTTATTTGTCAGACCTCTTCTAATTTCTTCTAACTGCTCACTATCATACCCCTCCAGGCAATAAGATTCCAAATTAACGCCTTTCTCATAAGCTTTTCTTACTTGCCTTACAATCTCAGTATTGAATCCTTTCTTTACATACTGACTTAATCTTATACCTTTTTCTAATCCTTTACGCATTTCGCGCATTGTCTTGTATCCATAATCTTTTTTAGCATATTCTGTAATATCTACGCCACATTCTAATCCCTTTCTTATCTCCTGCATTTGAAACCAGTCGTACTGAGGATCAGCATAGTAATTTACGTCTATTCCACTTTTAAGACCTTTACGGATTTCCTTCATTTGTAAATACACATACTTAGTATCAGCATAATAAGAAGTGTCCAGACCATCCTCTATCCCGGCTTTTACTTCCTGAAGCTGCATATAGTCAAAATCCATATTCAAATCATTTTCAATTTTGCCATATTGCTCAAACATAACTTCCACCCCACTTCAACATAACAAATTATTAAATCAACATATTTTCAAGTTGTTTTCGGTATCTTGCACAGAATGCTTTTTGTAACATAGGCAGCCCTAACACTTTCTTATGTTAATTCAGCAAGTGGTTTCTTATATTACAAAAAAGGACATTCCCCTTCTAACGAATAATTGTTATCACACAATATTCTTAAGAAAATGGAATGTCCTATGATAATATCCATATGCAAACAATTTTTAAACCTTTTTCCCATCCATCTCATGACTAAAATTGCCTGAGTTCTATGTATAATCGTAATTACTTAGGTTTATCATAGTACTACTCTACACTATTCCTAAGAATATATAATTACGTTAATTATACTACTATTTGCTTTCACATATGAAATATTTCTGTTTTTTTTATAATTATGAACTTTTTTTTATAATTTTTATTTTTTCAAAAGCTCTTCCTTTATGTACTTATATGTTTCTTCTTCGCCTTTATCCCTTAACATTTTCAGCAAAAACTCCAAAAGCTCTTTTGTTTTATCATTCATAAAATAGCTTTCTTTGCCTGCTTCAAAATATTCTAAGGGTTGAGCATCTGTATATTCATCCTTCAAATAATTCTTAGAAGCAGACACTCTGTCTACAAACATCTCTGCAACATATTTATTTGGCATTTCCACTGCCATAATCCCATTGGGGTATTTTGTATTATTGTCTACCCAATATTCAAAATGATGTTTATTTCTTCCCTTATGATGCAACCATACTTCCGAATAACCCAACTCCTTACGCTGTCCGGTTATTGGACTTCTTTTCCCCCCCTGATAATATTTACAGCTTGGAATAAACTCTGCCAGGGAATATTTAGAAAGGTCATGTAGCAATCCCTGCTTAATTAATCCTAATTTAAAACAACCTTTCATAACTAACAGTTTATGATTAGTTATAGTAATAAAATGCTTTATACAATTCATATTTCAATTCTCTCTTTGCTACTTACTAATTAATACTACAATTGAACGTGGTTCAACTAATATGGTCTTTTTTAATTCCTTTTTATTTACAAAACCAATATTTGTATCTAATACTTTTCTCCAGCATAGCTTACTTGGCAAATTAGGTAACGCAAATTCGTGCTCTACCCAATGCATATTATATGCTACATAAATAAAA
>CAYOMP010000168.1:5436-6023 GCA_964405075.1 uncultured Lachnospiraceae bacterium | reverse complement strand
AATGTTAAGGGAAATAAGAGTTAGAATTAATCAACCTATAATGATAAATTTTGAGAAAGATGGAAAGCTACAAGAATACATTTCAAAACAGACAGCTACTACGGAAATTGTACAAGAAGTTGTGAATCGAATAAGCAATTATTCATTGTATGCTTATTCAGAGGAATTAAGAAATGGTTTTATTACGGTTGAAGGTGGGCATAGAATAGGCATAGCAGGAAAAGCTATTCTGGAACTTAATTCAGAAGGAGAAACAATAATTAGAGGAATAAAATACATTAATTATTTAAACATCAGAGTGGCACATGAAATTATAGGGTGTAGTAGAGGTTTGATTAAATATTTATATATGGACAGTCAAATAAGAAATACACTGCTAATATCAGCTCCCTGTAGAGGGAAAACTACAATACTTAGAGATTTGGTGAGGAATATATCAAACGGTTTTGAAAATGTACAAGGTATCAAGGTGGCATTGATTGATGAAAGAGGTGAAATTGCAGGTAGTGTAAATGGATGCCCTCAAATGGATGTGGGAAAGAGAACGGATGTCTTAGATGGTGCAACTAAAATATGGGTAATGAAGA
>CAYOMP010000168.1:0-5426 GCA_964405075.1 uncultured Lachnospiraceae bacterium | reverse complement strand
CCACAATTAATAGCAATTGATGAAATAGGGTTAAAGAGGGACATAGATGCTTTACGAGAGGCTAATAATGCTGGAATAAAGATTGTAGCAACAATTCATGGTACTAGTTTAGAGGATGTGGAAAAAAGAAAAGAAATGCGAGAAATAATTGATGAAAAATTATTTGAAAGATATGTAATATTATCTTCAAGTGGAAGAATTGGAAAAGTAGATAAGATACTGGATTGTAATAAAAGGATTTTGTAATTCAATGTAAAGCATTCTGAAATTGAATTATAAGATAAATATAAAACTTGTTACTTTGAGGACGAGGATATTAAAGAAATAGAAGTACATATGCTGGGAAAACGGTAAAAATAATATATTTAAGAAAAAATAATATTAAAGGTATAAAGAATTAAAAAGGAAAAGAGTAAATGCTAAAATTCTTAGGTGTATTAATGATTTTGTTGTCAACTAGTTTGTTTGGAATTATTAGTGGAATTGAGTTGAAAAGTAGAAAAAAGGATTTACAGGAAATAAGAAAAATACTGCTGTTAATTAAATCAAAAATTGAATATTTAAATATGCCAATTAATGAGATTTTTAATAATTTATCTAAGGAGTTAAGTTATCCATACAACCAGGCTTTTAAGAAAATATATGAGGAAATGTCAGGAGAATATTTTGACACCAATAGCAATATTAGTGAAATATGGAGTGAAAATATTGAATGGTTATGCAAAAACAATAATTTAACAAAAGAGCAGGTAGGGGATTTAGTAATGTTTGGTGATAATTTACGAATCGGCGATTCAAAAGTGTTAATTGGAGTAATTGAAATGTATGAAGAAAAATTGCTAAAGGAAACACAGGAGTTATCGGATAGTATTAATGAAAAAATCAAAGTTTATGGATGGTTAGGAGTGATGGCAGGTGCATTTGTAACTATCATTTTAATCTAGTGGAGAAAAGCATGAGTGTAAATTTAATTTTCAAAATAGCTGCAGTGGGGATACTGGTATCAGTGTTAAGTCAAGTATTAAAACATAGTGGACGTGAGGAACAGGCATTTTTAACCAGTTTGGCAGGGCTATTGCTGGTGTTGTCCTGGATAGTTCCATATATATATGAATTATTTGAAACGATAAAAGGATTATTCTATTTATAGGGGTGATAAAAATGGATATGTTAAAGATATGTAGTTTAGGTATGGTTGCAACTATATTTGGGATTTATTTCAAAGGAATAAAGGGTGAATATGGTGTTTACATAAGTATTGTAGCTGGAATAATTATTTTTGTATGTTTGATGAACAAATTAGAAGGAATAATAGAAGTGATTCATAAAGTTCAGAAATTTATAACAATCAATAATGCTTACATTGCACTTATGATAAAAGTTATTGGAATTACATATGTGGCAGAGTTTTCATCGAACATATGCAAAGATGCAGGATATAATGCTTTAGGAAGTCAAATAGAAGTATTCGCGAAAATAACAATTATGGCATTATCAATACCAGTGATAGAGGCACTAATTAGCTGCATTAATGGGATGTTACTATGAGGATAAAAGATGAAAAGTCAGATAAAATGTGGATTAATATTATTAGTATTTATAAACTCAATTTGGACAAAGTGTATAGTTGTTCAAGCCTCATCTTACGATAGTGTTCTAAAAGAAAAAGAGTTTGAAACATTATATGATAGTGTTGATGAATTAAGTAATGGCAGATTTGATTTTTTTGATTATATTGATGGGATGATTAGGGGAAATGAAAGATTAGATATAAGTCAGATTTTGAATGATATTTTTGATGGGGTAAAAGGAGAATTCAGTCATTTAAAAAATGTAATGGTGTATATTATCGCACTGGGTGTAATTAGTGGGGTAGCAACTAATTTTACAGGGATATTTGAAAATGGACAATCTAAGAATTTAAGCTTTTATATTATGTACATTTTGATGATAACTACATTGGTATCTGTATTTAAAGAAGCTTCAGTAATTGCACAGAATATAGTAAATGCCGTAAATGATTTTATGACCAGTTTAATACCCGCATATTTTATGACGGTTGCTTTAACGGGAAAAGTCAGTACATCTGTTGTATTTTATCAGTTTATTTTGATTTTAATTAAAATAAGTGATTTGATTTTTATTAATGTATTACTTCCGTTGGTTAATGTATATGTGATTCTGATACTGGTAAACAATTTGGCAAAAGAGGATTATTTATCAAAAATGGCAGAGTTGATTAAGGACGTTGTGGAATGGATACTGAAGGCTTTAATGGCAGTTGTAATAGGTTTTAATGTTATTAGGGGATTAATTATGCCGGCTGTGGATTCGTTTAAAATGACAGGTTTAAATAAAACTATAAGTGCAATTCCAGGCATTGGAAATACCGCAAATGCCATATCAGAAATGCTAATTGGTTCCGCAGTTATAATAAAAAATGGAGTGGGTGTAACAGCTTTAATCTGCTTATTAGTAATAACAGGAATTCCGCTAATAAAAATCGGATTATATATGTTGATTTATAAAGTGACATCAGCACTTATTCAACCCATTGCAGATAAAAGACTTGTTGAATCTGTAGAGTATGTGGCTAATGGATGCAGATTGCTTTTTAAGGTGGCTATTAATTCAGTTACGATTTTTATGCTGGCAATTGCTATTGTTACCGCCATTACGTAGGAGTAGATATGAAAGGAATATTATATGAGTGGGTTAGAAATATTATTTATTATTTAATTATGATAGGAATTGTATTAAATATTTTACCGGATAAAAAATATGAAAAGTATGTAAAGATGGTTTTTGGAATAATAATTATCATGGTGTTGATTTCGCCTATATTTAATTTTCTTGATTTATCAGAAAAACTGGATGTTTCTCTTATGGAGAAAATATATCTGCAGGAGTTGGAAAACAATGAAACATCGTTTGCTGATATAGCAAAAAAGCAAAAGGAGACACTATTTGAGGAATATGAAAATGAAATGAGTCAGGGAATAAAGGACATAGTAGAAAAAAATGGTCTTTGGGTCAGAAGTGTGGATATTGAAATATGTACAGATGAGACAGATGAAAATTACGGGAAAATAATGTATATGAGAATAGAGGCTACAAGGGATAAGACGAAGGGGCAATCTGGTATTGAAAAAATTGATGTAGGTAATGAAAGATATGATGAAAATAAATATGAAAGTTATGATGTTGTTAAGGTAAAAAAAGAAATTATGGAATTCTATAATTTGCCTTATGAGAATATAAATATTAGTATACAGAGGTAAAGAATGGAGAAGCTGAGAGGATTATGGAACGATAAAATTAAAGTGCTGGATAAAATAAAGAAAGACAATTTGGTGATTGTTTTATTAGTAGGGGTGTTGCTAATAGTAATATCAATACCTGTTAAAGATGAAGATAAAAAGAAACAAACGGAAAATGAAGTAGAGACAACCAATATATCCAATTCTGTAAATGAAAAATCTTATGAAGAAACTTTGGAGGAAAAACTGGAAGAAATCCTAAAGGATGTTCAAGGGGTGGGAGATGTAAAAGTGATGATTACTTTAAAATCATCAAGAGAATTAATTGTGGAAAAGGATATACCAACAGAAAGTACGGAAATTACGGAAGAGGATGGACAGGGTGGAAAAAGAACAACGGTAGAAAAAAAGATTACACAAAGTACGGTTTATTCAGATGACGAAACAAATGGAAGTACACCATATGTAGTAAAGGAAATAGAGCCGGAAATAGAAGGTGTGGTAGTATTGGCAAAAGGCGGTGACAATCCTGAAGTGATAAGTGGTATTACTGAAGCTATACAGGCATTATTTGCAGTGGATGCACATAAAATAAAGGTAATGAAAATGAATTAAGTTAGGGGGATTATTTTGAAAAATATTTTTAAAAGGAATCAGATAGTTATAACTGCATTAGCAATTATGATTGCAGCAGCATTTTATTTGAATTATGCAGGAAAAATTGATATGAAGGATGATTTATATCAAACAAGTAGTGAGAGCGCTAATGAGGAATTAGAGGTGGTTGCTGATATATCAGAGGAAGATATTGTGAGCTTAGATTCAGATGAAGAAGCAGAATACATAGATGAGTTGGCATCAGAAATTGTTGAGGACACAGTATCAGATGTTAGTTCAACAGAAATAGAAGCAGAAACAGGTACAGAAACAGTTACAAGTGAAGGTGAGCCGGGAGAAGCAGTGCTGACTAGTGGAACTGTTTCAACAGGGGATTTGGCACAGGCAAAACTATCAAGAGAACAGATTAGGTCTAAGAATAAAGAATTATTAATGGAAATAATTAATAATGAAGAGATAGCACAAGAGCAGAAACAATCAGCAATAGATTCTATGGTGGCAATTACGGAAATTGCTGAAAAATACGCATCAGTAGAAATATTATTAGAATCAAAAGGCTTTGAAAATGTAGTAGTTAGTATTTCAGAAGATTCCGCAGATGTTATTGTTGGGATTAATGAATTAAGTGATGCGAAAAAAGCACAGATTGAGGATATTATGAAAAGAAAAACAGGAGTATCACCGGAAAATATAATTATTACACCAGTAGCATGTGAAGAGTAGATAAGTGGGCTGTTTGATTAGAGCAATATTTGCGATAATCTGATACAGCCCATTTTTTTACGCGCGCAAATAACAGAATGCTATAATTGTTAATTTTTATAAGATTTGTTATATTTCTTGCGAAAGAGAGGAAAAATAATATATAATATAAAAAGATAAAATAACAAAATTTTTTTAATATAGTAGTACCTATTTGATGAAAAATATGTTATACTAATAACAATTGTCAAAAATGGTCATATTAATAGGAATTAAAGGGTGAAATCAATGGATGAATCAGTAGTAAAATTTACGAAGGTATTAGAAACTCTATTAAAAAAAGCACAGAGCAATAATAACACTTTGGGATTAGAAGAAATAAATGATGCTTTTGAAGGTATGGAACTTACTCCAGATAAGATGGATTGGGTATTGGAATATTTCGAAAAGCAAAAGATTGATATAATGACAGCTAAATAAGGCGAAGAAGACGACGATGATCCATTCCTTTTATCAGATGATGAAGAAGTAGAAATTATCGATGATGCAGATGTATTAGAAGGGGTTAGTACAGAAGATCCTGTCAGAATGTATCTAAAGGAAATTGGTAATATCTCATTATTATCAGTAGAAGAAGAAATAACACTTGCTCAGAAGATGAGTGAAGGTGACGAAGAAGCTAAGAGACAGCTTATAGAATCAAACTTAAGACTTGTTGTAAGTATTGCTAAGAAATATGTAGGTCGTGGTTTATCATTCTTGGATTTAATCCAGGAGGGTAATATTGGTCTTATGAAGGCTGTAGATAAGTTTGATTATAAAAAAGGTTATAAGTTCAGTACTTAT
>CAYOMP010000167.1:0-6063 GCA_964405075.1 uncultured Lachnospiraceae bacterium | reverse complement strand
AAAGTATATAGGATTGCAAAGGAAGCATTTAAGGGGATATATGATGACTCAACTTTGCTTAAATGGTTAAAGAAATTTTACTGGAGATTTTTCTCGCAGCAATTTAAACGTTCCTGTCTTCCTGATGGTCCAAAGGTTGGTTCTATTGCAGTATCGCCAAGAGGAGATTTAAGAATGCCTAGTGATGCAGCAGTAAGAATTTGGATTGCTCAGCTTGAAGAAATGTAAAATAGGTTCACTATGATAAGAAGATAAAGAATCAATTTTGTGAAAACATAGAAAGTCAATTTAATAAGAGATTGGTGAGTTCTAGTAAAAATTTGCAAAATGTATTTAAAATAGTTTACGCTAGATAACGAAAGGTGGAGAGTATGATGAAATTTACAAAAATGCATGGAATAGGAAACGATTATGTATATGTTAATTGTTTCAAAGAGGAAGTAGCTGAACCTTCAATGGTTGCAGTGTTTGTTAGTGATAGACATTTCGGAATTGGTGCAGATGGTCTTATTTTAATCAAACCTTCAAAGGTAGCTGATTTTCAGATGGATATGTATAATGCAGATGGTTCAAGAGGGGAAATGTGTGGTAATGGTATTCGTTCTGTTGCTAAGTATGTGTATGATTATGGTTTGACTGATAAAACCAATATTAGTATTGAAACATTAGCTGGTATCAAATACTTAGATTTAACAGTAGAAAATGGAAAAGCCGTATTAATTAAGGTTAATATGGGAAAACCAGAACTAAATCCAGACAAGATTCCAGTAGTAGCAGAAGGTGAAAATGTCATTGATGAAGAGATTATTGTAGATGGCGAAAGCTACAAAATGACTTGTGTTTCAATGGGAAATCCACATGCAATAGTGTATATGGATGATGTTAAAAACCTTGAAATCGAAAAAATCGGTCCTAAATTTGAAAATCATGAAAGATTTCCAAATCGTGTAAATACTGAATTTGCAAAAATAATTGACAGAAAAACTATTGAAATGCGTGTATGGGAAAGAGGTTCAGGAGAGACCTTGGCCTGTGGAACAGGTGCCTGTGCAACAGCTGTTGCATCTATTTTGAACGGATTATGTGAAGATGAGGTAACACTTAAATTATTAGGTGGTGACTTATTGATTAAATGGGATAAGGAAGAAAACACAGTATATATGACAGGTCCAGCAACAGTTGTATTTGATGGAGAAATCGATTTATCTACAATAAAATAATAAAAAAGTGTAAAAGATGGATTTTAACGTTTAATAAATAACGTGAAAAAAATAACTATTATTGACACTTAATAATCAAGAGAATATACTAAGTGGAGGCAATCGGAAGGGAAGTTCCTGACCGAAAGCCTCTATTTTGATTTACGCGAGCAACGAGGAGAAAATTATCTTTACATAAGTTTTCCACGAGCGCCGCGAAACTTACGAAACCGGTAGAGGGTGTTTCTCATATTTTGATACCGGAATGTATTTATGTCAAATAAAAATGTCGTACTGAATTGACAAGGATTAGTTCTAAGTTACAAGGCGAGATATCTTATATTAAAATTATAGGTGAACTCTAAATTTCTATACTTAGGATTTTAGAGTTTTTTTGATTTACGCCAGCAACGAGGAGAAAATTATGTTTACATAGGTTTTCGGCGAGCATCGCAATAATTTGATAAGAAAGATATTTTGACACTACCAGGATAACAAGGAGAAATTAATAATGGAAACAAGAATAGCAATTGTAGGAATTATTGTTGAGAATAAGGAATCAGCAGAAAAGATTAATCAGATATTACATCAATATAGTGAGTACATTATAGGGAGAATGGGAATTCCATATAAGGAAAAGAAGGTATCTGTAATAAGTGTAGTATTAGATGCACCTAATGACATTATTGGAGCATTGTCAGGCAAATTAGGTATGATACCAGATGTAAGCACAAAGACTATTTATGCCAAATCATGAGTACATTGAGTTTAATAAAAAAACGAAAAAACAAATTGTTTAGTAAAGAACAAAAATATGGAGCATAGTAATGATTTTAAAAAATGATAGGGCATTAGAGTTAATTAGCAAATTGGAAGTTAATAACATTTTGACTAAGGAAGAATTTGTATGGTTATTAGAAAACTTTAATGACGAGATTCGAGAATACGCAGCAGAAAAAGCGAGAAACATTTCGAAAGAATATTTTGGAAACAAGATATTTGTACGTGGTCTGATAGAGTTTACTAATTTTTGTAAAAATGATTGTAAATATTGTGGAATTAGAAGAAGTAATCTTAATGCTGAGAGGTATCGATTGACTAAAGATGATATTTTGGAGTGCTGTAGGCAGGGGTATGAGCTGGGATTTCGTACCTTTGTACTTCAGGGCGGAGAAGATATTACATATAAAGATGACGATATTGTCGATATTGTATCAACTATCAAAAATGAATATCCTACATGTGCAATTACATTGTCCATAGGTGAAAAGGATAGAGAATCATATGAAAAATATTATCAGGCTGGGGCGGATAGGTATCTGCTAAGGCATGAGACAGCGACTAATTCACATTATGAAAAATTACATCCTAAAAGTATGTCTTTAGAGAATAGGAAAAATTGTTTAAGTAATTTGAAAGAGATAGGTTATCAGACAGGATGTGGCATAATGGTGGGTTCACCTTTTCAAACAATGGAAAATATTGCAGAGGATTTAATTTATATGCATAATTTGCAGCCGGAAATGATAGGTATAGGACCTTTTGTACCGCATAAATGTACACCATTTGCAAATGAGAAACAGGGGAGTTTTGAATTGACCCTATTTTTATTAAGCTTAATAAGAATAATGGAGCGAAAAGTATTACTACCGGCAACTACTGCATTAGGTACAATACATCCTAAAGGCAGAGAAATGGGAATTTTGGCAGGAGCCAATGTATTGATGCCAAATCTATCACCTGTAAATGTCAGGAAGAAATATTCGCTGTATGATAACAAGATATGCACAGGAGAAGAGGCTGCGGAGTGTCGTAACTGCTTGGAAAAAAGAATAACAGCTATCGGATATGAAATAGTAACTGATAGGGGAGATTATCCACAATAAATGATTGATAGGAAGGAAAAAAGAAAATGAAATACGATGTAAAATCACCAATAGCAGAGGAATTTATAAATAACGAAGAGATATTAGAGACAATAGAATATGCAAAGGCTAATAAATCAAACAGAGAGCTTATTTTTTCTTTGATAGAGAGAGCTAAAGATTGCAAAGGATTGTCACACAGAGAAGCAGCAGTATTATTAGAGTGTGATATTCCAGAGGCTAATGAAGCTATAAAAGAGTTGGCAATTAGCATTAAGGAAAAATTATATGGACATAGAATAGTAATGTTTGCACCATTATATTTATCTAATTACTGTGTAAATGGATGCACATACTGCCCATATCATCATTACAATAAGCATATTTCAAGAAAAAAACTTACTCAGGAAGAAATTAGAAAAGAAGTAATAGCTTTACAGGATATGGGACATAAGCGCCTTGCAATAGAATCAGGAGAAGACCCGGTTAATAATCCTATAGAATATATTTTAGAGAGCATTAAGACAATTTATAGTGTAAAACACAAAAATGGTGCAATTCGTCGTGTAAATGTTAATATAGCAGCTACTACAGTAGAAAATTACAGAAAGTTAAAAGAGGCCGGAATCGGCACATATATACTTTTCCAGGAAACTTACAATAAAGAAGATTATGAACTTCTTCACCCAACAGGACCAAAACACAATTATGCATACCATACAGAAGCTATGGATAGAGCTATGGATGGAGGAATAGACGATGTAGGTATTGGTGTACTGTTTGGATTGGAAAAATACAGATATGATTTTGTTGGTTTACTTATGCATGCAGAGCATTTAGAGGCAGCAAAAGGGGTTGGACCTCATACAATTAGTGTGCCTAGAATATGTGCGGCAGATGATATTGACAAAGAAACATTTACTAATGCAGTTCCAGATGAAATATTTGAAAAAATTGTTGCTGTTATTAGAATCGCAGTGCCATATACAGGTATGATTATTTCAACACGTGAATCTGTAAAATCAAGAGAAAATGTATTGAAATTAGGTGTTTCACAGATTAGTGGTGGTTCAAGAACCAGTGTAGGTGGCTATGTTAACCCAGAACCAGAAGAAGAAAATTCAGCACAATTTGATGTTACAGATACCAGAACACTAGATGAAGTAGTTAATTGGTTATTAGAAATGGGTTATATTCCAAGCTTTTGTACGGCTTGTTACAGAGAAGGCAGAACTGGTGACAGATTTATGAAATTAATTAAGTCAGGTCAGATTGCTAATTGCTGTCAGCCAAATGCATTAATGACATTAAAGGAATATCTGGTAGATTATGCGTCAGAAGATACTAAAGAAAAAGGCGAAAAGTTAATTGAAAAGGAATTACAAAAAATTCCAAATGAAATTGTTAGAAATAAAGCAAAAGAGTATATTGACGATATTGTAAATGGTAAAAGAGATTTTAGATTTTAGACTATCTGCATGGAGTATCATTTGTAGAATGACAGAGGAGGCAAAAAATGGCATTAAATAATACACCAAGTGCTAATAGAATACATATAGGCTTTTATGGAAAAAGAAACAGTGGTAAATCATCATTAATTAATGCCATTACCGGACAAGATGTATCTATTGTTTCGGATGTTGCAGGAACTACAACTGATGTGGTAACCAAGGCAATGGAAATATCCCCTATTGGTCCATGTATTTTAATAGATACAGCAGGGTTTGATGATGAAGGTGCCTTAGGTGATATGAGAGTGGAGAAGACTAAGGAAGCAGCCTTAAAAACAGATATTGCTGTAATTTTATTCTCAGGTGAGGATATTAGCAAAGAAGCAGAATGGTTCAAATATTTTAAGGATAAAAAAACACCAGTTATTTCTGTAATAAGTAAAGCTGATACTTTATCGGCAAAGGATTTAACAGAAAATTGTGAAGAAGCTTTGGATGGAAATATAGGAGAAAATCTGGCAGAAAAAGGAGAAAGTCTATATTATAAAGTTAAAAAGCTTACAAAAGAGGAACCATTAATTGTTAGTTCAAAAGATAAAAGAACAGTGGATAAAATAAAAGAAAGCTTAATCAGGGCTTTGCCAGAAGAATATGAAATGTCCAGCATTACAGGCAGTTTGGCAAATGAAGGAGATTTGATTTTGCTTGTAATGCCGCAAGATATTCAGGCACCAAAGGGGAGGTTAATATTACCTCAGGTTCAAACCATTAGAGATTTGTTAGATAAAAAATGTATGGTAATGAGCTGCACTACAGATAAGCTAGAAGAAACTCTGGCTGTTATGAAAACACCTGACTTGATTATTACTGATTCACAAGTGTTTAAGTACGTGTATGATAAAAAGCCTAAAGAAAGTAAATTAACTTCATTTTCTACATTATTTGCTGCATATAAAGGTGACTTGGAATACTATATTCAAGGAGCCAAAACTATAGGCAACTTAAATGCTGATTCCAAAATATTAATTGCAGAATGTTGTACCCACGCGCCCTTACAAGAAGATATAGGAAGAGTTAAGATTCCACGAATGTTACGCCAGCGTTTAGGAGAAGCATTAGAGGTGGATATAGTAAGTGGCACAGATTTTCCAAAGGATTTGTCAAAATATGACTTGATTATTCAATGTGGTGGCTGTATGTTTAACAGAAAATACATTATGAGCAGAATAGATATGGCTAAAAAACAGAATGTGTCTATGACGAATTATGGGGTGACTATAGCATTTCTAAATGGAATTCTTGATAAAATTAGTACTACATAAATTATCGCACTCAAAGAAAAAGGAAGCACGAACAGAGTGAGTATTTACTTTTTCTGGTGCGATACCGACAAAATCAGAAAGTGAGCTAGCACGTCAGATACAAAGTATCTGGATTTTGGAGGATCACATCGACTACTTATAATTCCTTGACCAAGTTTAAATATGTGATAAAATCCCATCTTTGACAGTTTATAAAAGACAAAACAGCCACAAAGCCTTTATTTTC
>CAYOMP010000166.1:3833-6085 GCA_964405075.1 uncultured Lachnospiraceae bacterium | reverse complement strand
TGGAGAGTTTATGCATATAGAACTCACAACAGATGCAGACTTTAATCCTAAAAAGATGGGAACGTCAGAAGATACGAGGGATTTAGCGTATGTGTTGTATAGGATAGTGCAGGAGTAGATTTAGTGGAGGAAAAATGATTAAAAGATTCATTATAGAAGGATTGTTTGGATATAAGAAAGTAGATATAGATTTTGAAGATCCTATTAAAATTATAGTAGGTGAGAATGGAACGGGAAAGACTACAATAATGAATATTCTGTACTATACTCTTGTAAAGGATAATGAACAGTTTAAGAAACTGAAAAATTATGATTTTGAAAAAATATCTATTGAGCTAAATGATACAGTGGTTACTTTTTCAAGAGAAGATATAAATGATTTCTATAAGGTAGTTATGCCGATGGAATTGAGAAGAATGAATAATTACATTGGTGTAAAAAAGATGGAAACAATAATTGCTAAAATAAAAGATGGAAACCATTTATCTGATATAGAGGAATATCAGGAGATTCAAGTTGGAATGTTTAATATTAATAGATTGAATATTCAGATAAAAGAATATATTAGAAGAATGGAAAACTGTGATAATATCATAAATATTAAAGCTGCTATAGATGCTGCTATAGACGCAGAAATTATTTACTTGCCTACATATAGAAGAATTGAGGAAGAATTTGCAGATTTAGAAGGTATTGGAAACAGAGCAAAGCGCGAGGTAGAGAGAGTAGCAGGTGCAATACATTTTGGTATGGAAGATGTTAAAAATCTTATAGATGGGATTTTAAGGCAAATTGTAGAGGGGTATAAAGAAGGATATTCAGAAATATTATCAGGAAATGTAAAAGATATTATTTCAAATAAATCCATTTCAAATGAAAAAATATTAGATTTGGATAAAGTATT
This sequence comes from uncultured Lachnospiraceae bacterium, assembly GCA_964405075.1. GTDB lineage: Bacteria > Bacillota > Clostridia > Lachnospirales > Lachnospiraceae > CAYOMP01. The sequence goes on along the minus strand of CAYOMP010000166.1, from coordinate 5,181 downwards.
ATCAGTAATAGAGCGTATAGATGACAATGTTGTTTCGAAAGAATTAAAGGAAGCGTTTGAAAGAGCATTAACTAATGTAGATATAACAATGCTAGAAGAAAAGGGCTATGGACATTTCTTTAATCAGTTATGTGCAATATATGATATGCAACAGGAGAAAGAGAAAAAGATAGGAGATTTTTGTAATATATGTAATGACTATTTGGTTAATAAAAAAATGGAATATATAGCACGTGACAATGTTGTGAAGATTTTTGGAGTGGATTCAAATGGAAAAAAATTAGGAACAATAGAACTGGATAAACTATCATCAGGAGAAAAGCAGATAGTTGCATTGTTTGCCCGTTTGTATTTAGCAGAAGAAAAGGAATATATTATACTATTTGATGAGCCGGAATTATCATTATCAATTGAGTGGCAGGAAAAACTTATTCCAAACATTTTAGCCTCTGATAAATGTAAAATGCTATTTGCTGTAACACATTCGCCATTTATTTTTAATAATGAATGCAAGAGAAATGTAACATCAATTGATATGTATTTGAATTAGAGGGAATAGTGTTATGTGCAAAAGAGTAGAGATGATGTTGGAAAAATGTAATGTTTCTTCGGTTGAATTTAGAAAATTTTCAATGGATTATGGTAAGAATAAAGATAAGATTTTTTGTTTTCACGAAGGAAAAGCGGATGATGGAGTGTATCGTTACTTTATTAATAATTTGATTGAAGAAAATACGTTATGGCATTGTTTAAAAGGAAAAGAAAATGTAATTGAAATGCGGAAAACGCTATTCGATAATAGTAATTATAAAGATTTGAAAGCGATGTATTTCGTTGATAAAGATTTTGATGAGTTGATTAATAATAGCGAAATATATGAAACAGACGGATATTCAATAGAAAACTACTATATGGAAGAATATGTTTTGGAAAATATTCTAAAAAATGAGTTTTATTTGGACGAAAATTATGAAGGTATTAATGGTGAAGAAAATAATTATCAAAAAATATTTAGAAAATATAGAGAATTGAAAAATGAATTTCATTGTTGTGTTAAAGAATTAAATATATGGATAATGTATCAACGGAAAAAAGAGAAACAATTCCAGCAGAAAAGAAAAATATTGCTTAATGAAATAAAGAATAATAAATTATTTTTTATTTCATTAGATGGAGTTGAAAAAAGGTATAGTCTTACGGACTTGGAAAACATATTTAAAGATTCATATGATATAGTAGAAGAAGAGTATAGACAAATTGAAGATGATTTTGATAGTATAGATTTAGGAAAATATGGAAGAGGAAAATACGAAATAGCATTTTTGTGCAAATTTTTATTAATAGTTAT
>CAYOMP010000166.1:0-3823 GCA_964405075.1 uncultured Lachnospiraceae bacterium | reverse complement strand
GAAGAATTAGGAAAGTCCAGAAAAGGAAAAAGTAATTGGCTGAAAAATGAAAATACTATGAAAGTAGAGTTACAAATAAAGGATGAATCTGAAAAAGACTGTAATGAAGCAATGAAAAGGTTAGTTACTAATCTTAGAATACCGTTAACTCTTAAAAGATATTTAATTGATAGGAACAAAAAGTTTTGTGAAATGGGGTAATGATATGCTTATTAACAAAGAAATCATTGAGGAAACGATATGGAGTAATTTTATAGATGATGTTGATACAGAATGTGTTGATATAGTAAGCGATTTAACACAGTCAGATATTGAAGAGGCGGATTGCTTTGATGATATTGTTGAATTTGTTGAGTTTAATAGTGTTGATAATATTAATGTTATAAAATACAATTATGATGAAGATGAAAGCTGTGTAGACGGAAAAATGGAAATAACTATGAATATTGATGGAAGTGTTTATTGGGACGGGGAATACGTAGAAGTAGGTCAATCTACATTTAGAGTGACAATGGATTTTATGTATCAAATAGAAAATGAAGTGTGTTCCAGGTTTCAGATTTATGAAGTGTATTTCTAGTAAATAATTGTGCAGAGGCAGAAAGTTATTATGCCATAATGAATTACTGTGGATTAAATTAAGAGTCTTTAGTTGATGGTTGAAATTTTAGCTCATTATTTAAGGCTTGGTGGAAAATTATTTTTCAGAAACAGAAAAGAAATTTTCCACCAAGCCTTAATAATGAGCCGCTCTTTTTTAGGGAGTTTTTACAACCCTATTATTTATTAATGAGTCCATAGTGGTGCTTCAAATTGCGAATCATCTAGTCCATCAGTTTCAACGTTAATATGTTGATATTCTTCAGGAAATGACCATTGATAACTAAAAAAGTAATTGCATTCAAGGATTATAGCATAAAATTTTTCTTTATTAATAAATAAGGAAAAGATAGGAGTATGGCTTTTTCTTTACATTTCCACCTATATGTCGTATACTTAAACGTGGTATGCCATTGGATACCATAAAGATGTTATGATAGAAAGAGGTAACAACCTATGTTTAATGAAATAAAAGGAATATGGGAAAAACGAAAACTCATAAAGACTTTATCAAAGGCCGATTTTAGAAAAAAATTCGTAGGTTCCTATTTTGGAATTATTTGGATGTTTATTCAGCCTATAGTAACTATATTAATATATTATTTTGTATTTCAGGTGGCAATGAAAGCAACGCCTGCAACGGACAAGCCATATGTTATATGGCTTATACCGGGAATAGTGCCATGGTTCTTTTTTAATGAGATATTGATTGCAGGAACTAACTGTATGTACGATTATCAACATCTTGTAAAGAAAATGGTGTTTAAGGTAAGCATATTGCCTATAGTTAAAACTATATCATCTTTATTTTTACATTTCATATTTATTTGGATAATGCTGGTGGTATATTTGATATTTGGAGAAACCCCGTCATTATATTGGCTACAGATATTTTATTATATGTTTGCCATGCTTGTGTTGGTATTGGGAATAGTATATCTTACAGCTTCCATAAATGTAGTATTTAAGGATATGGGGCAAATAGTAAATATATTTTTACAGTTTGGTTTTTGGCTGGCACCGATTATGTGGGATTTATCAATGCTTCCTGAAAAATTCAAAATTTTTATTAAATTGAATCCGTTCTATTATATTGTACAAGGATACAGGGATTCATTCGTATTTCACGTGGGATTTTGGGAAAAACCAGAGTTAACTGTATATTATTGGGTAGTTACGTTAGTAATATTTGCATTGGGTGTGTTTATGTTTAAGAGATTGAAACCACACTTTGCTGACGTATTATAGGAGGAAGCCTGATGAGTAGTGCAATTAGTGTAAAGAATGTTACAAAGATATATAAATTATATGATAAGCCGTTAGACAGACTAAAAGAATCAATACACCCATTCCACAAGCAGTATAATACACCTTTTTATGCGTTAAATGACGTGTCATTTGAGATTGAAAAGGGTGAAACGGTTGGAATAATAGGTACTAATGGTTCGGGAAAATCAACAATATTAAAGATAATCACAGGTGTGTTGCAACAGACAACAGGAGATGTGAAAATAGAGGGAAATGTGTCTGCTCTTCTTGAATTGGGAGCAGGCTTTGATATGGAATACACCGGGATTGAGAATATTTATATGAATGGTGCTGTGCTTGGCTATAGCGAAGAAGAAATGAATAAAAAGAAAGATGAAATTCTTGAATTTGCGGATATTGGAGATTTTGTTTATCAGCCGGTAAAGACTTATTCAAGTGGTATGCTTGTGCGTTTAGCATTTGCTTTGGCAATAAATGTTGAGCCGGAAATACTTATAATAGATGAGGCACTGGCAGTAGGTGATGCATTTTTTCAGGCGAAGTGTTTTCATAAATTAGAAGAGATTAAAGAAAAGGGAACAACAATATTATTTGTTTCCCATGATATTGTTTCAGTTAAAAAATTGTGTTCAAGAGCGGTGTGGCTTGATAAGGGCAATTTGAGAGAAGTGGGCGATGCAAAAGAGGTATGTGAAAAATATTTGAGCATGCAGATAGAAGAACAAAACAGAGAAATGGCAAAGCTTGTTGAGAATATGACTCTTGATAATACTGTTGAGAAGATTGATATAGGTGATAAAAAGGCATTTAAGGCAATTAATCTTAGTCAGTCAGTTGAGGTATCAGGAACTAAACAGGGAGAGATACTATCATTCTTTATTAAGAATGATAATGGTGATGAAGTAACGGTATTGGAAACAGGAAAAAAATACACATTTGGTATGCTTGTTAGGTTCAATGAGGACTTGGAAAATGCTTTATTTGGTTTTGAAATGGAAAATGTAAGAGGAGTAAAATTATTTTCTGTAAATAATTTCCTTACGGATGAAGTGTTGGAAAGGGTATTAGCAGGAGAGATATATGAGGTATCCTTCGAATTGGAATTGCCAAGGATATGTACAGGTGAATATTTGATTAGTCCGTCATTGGCAGCTGGAAGTCAGGACAGCCATGTGGTGCTGGAAAGAATACACAATTATATGAAGATAACTATTGACAACGACGGATATAATCTGTCAATTATAGATTTGGATACAAAAGCAAGTTTTACTAAATATAAAGAAGAAGATATTATTCTTTGTTAAGAGGTGTAAAAATGTCAGAGAATGCAGAACAATTATTTACAGGTGAGAGATTTGTACCTGGTATTGAAGATACAAAATTGGAAATAGAACATTTTCAACGCTACTTAAGCGTAAAAGAATTAGTCAGGGGAAAGAAAATTCTTGACGGTGCGTGTGGTGAAGGATATGGAAGTGCAATTTTGTCTGAAACAGCAGAATCAGTGATTGGAATTGATATAGATGCAGGGGCAGTAGCAAGAGCTTCAGAAAAATATCATGATAAGAGTAATATTAGATTTGTTGAAGCAAGTATTGCTGATTTGCATATGATAGAAGATGGTAGTCTAGACGCAGTGGTATCCTTTGAAACTATTGAACATGTGCCGGAGGAAGTACAACATGGTTATTTAAAGGAGATTAAAAGGATATTAAAGCCAGAAGGTATTCTTATAATGTCAACGCCTAATAAAGAGATATATTCTGATTTGTACAATTATCATAATGAATTTCATATTAAAGAATTTTATAAAGATGAATTTGTAGAATTTCTTAAAGCAGAGTTCAAAAATATACAACTGTATAACCAGTATTTTGAAGTTAGTTCTGTTATAGATAATAATGCCTCAGATGACAGATTGGTGAATTATTTTAAAGACAGGGAAAAATATAAT
>CAYOMP010000165.1:0-6213 GCA_964405075.1 uncultured Lachnospiraceae bacterium | reverse complement strand
CTTGTGAGGAGGTAACTGATGTAATTAATAGTTTTATTGGTGATTACAGTCAGATTCCTCCTATGTATTCTGCATTAAAAGTTAATGGAAAAAAATTGTACGAGTTGGCAAGAGAAGGAAAGGTAATCGAAAGAGAGCCTAGAAATGTAAAAATATATAACATAGAAATTAAAGATATTGATTTACCAAGAGTAACAATGTCTGTTGAGTGTTCTAAGGGTACATATATTAGGACTCTGTGCCACGACATTGGCGAAAAACTAGGATGCTATGGTTGTATGGAAAAATTAACAAGAACCAAAGCACATGGATTTGAAATAGAGAAGAGTATCAAATTAAGTGAAGTTGAAGAATTAAAGAATTTAGAAAAATTGGAAGAGAAAATAATACCAGTGGATGCTGTATTTGAAAAATACCCACAGGTTATCATAGATAAAAAATATAACAGATTAGTATATAATGGAAATAAGTTTGAACCCAGAAATATAAAGAGAATAGTACCAAGCTTAAATGAAAATGAATTGACAAAGGTAAGGGTATATGATGAGGAAGAAAATTTCCTTGGATTATATGAATATAATTTAAAAGACAAAACATTTAAGCCTGTTAAGATGTTTTTGGGAGAATAGATAATATTATGGAATACATTAAGGATTTAGAAGGATTTAAGATAGAAGAAAAAACGGCTGTAACGTTGGGTAAATTTGATGGAATTCACCTGGGACATCAAATGCTGATGAAAAATGTGTTGGAGAAAAAGAAGAATGGTTACAAAGCAGTAGTTTTTACATTTGATATGCCACCGGGAGCATTTTTTTCAGGGAAAACACATCAGACACTTTTAACAAATTATGAAAGAAAATTATTTTTAGAAAAAATAGGAATCGATTATTTGATAGAATGTCATTTTACTCACGATATAGCAGAGATGGAACCAGAAGATTTTGTTGAAAAAATTCTGGTAGACAAGTTAAATACAGCATATATTTGTGCCGGTGATGATTGTACCTTTGGTAAAAAAGCCAGAGGAGATTGCAAAATGTTAAAAGCTATGTCAGATGAATTTGGTTTTGAAGTAGAAATCGAACCAAAAATTAAATATAAAGATGAAGTAATCAGTAGTACATTGATTAGAAAATATATTGAAAAAGGTGAAATGAAAATTGCTAATGCCATGTTGGGATATCCTTATACAATAATTGGTAAAATAGTTCATGGTAATCAATTAGGCAGGAAATTAGGTGTGCCTACAGCAAATATTTTACCTATAAAAGAAAAGAAGTTGCCACCAAATGGGGTATATGTATCCAGAACTTGGATAGATGATAAATCCTATATGGGTATAACAAACATTGGAAGTAAACCAACTGTATCAGATGAAGTGATAATTAGTGTAGAAACAAATATATTTGATTTTTGTGATGATTTGTACGGAAAAGAAGTTAAAATAGAGCTATTTGATTATGAACGTCCTGAACGAAAATTTGAGTCAGTAGAAGAACTGACAAAAGTACTAAAAAAAGACATAGAATACGGCAAAAATTACCATATTGACAAGGTTATCTAATATTGTTATAATCGACTTGTAACAAATTTAACAATTATGTAACAATTAGTATAGATAAAAAATGGCGGAGGACAAGATGAATAAAACTTTAAAGACAACAATGAAGACAACAGCTGGAATCTGTGTTTTAAGTGCAGTGTTGGCATCTGGTTATGATATGAATGTAAGTGCCAACGCGTTAATGAGTGATTATGCAAGTGCTGGAATTACAGCAGCTTTAGATAAATATTATGAAGAATCTGAAAATATTGATACTGTAGCAACTGAGATTGCTGAACTTACAAAGGAAGAAAATACAGTTGTGTCAGTAGTTAGTGGATATACTAACTTAGGTGTAGCTAATGTTGACACATATTTAAATGTAAGAGAAGAGCCAAGTGAAGAGGGCGAATTAGTTGGTAAATTACCTCAGAATGCAGGTTGTGAAGTATTAAATGTTGTAGATGACTGGTTTGAAATTAAGTCTGGTAAGGTAACTGGATATGTTAAGGGTGAATTTTTATTAACTGGTGAAGAAGCTAATATAAAGGCAGAAGAAGTTAAGAACATTATGGCAACAGTTAACACTACAACTTTGAAAGTTAGAATGGAGCCTAGTACAGAAGCTAAGGTATTAACTTTGGTTCCTATTGAAGAAGAGTTAGAAGTTTCAGAAGATTTAGGTGATTGGGTAAAGATTAATATCGATGATGAAGAAGGCTATGTTTCAACTGAATATGTTGATATTTCTTACAGATTACCAAAAGCTGTAACGATGCAGGAATTGAAGTATGGACAGGGTGTATCTGATGTTCGTGTTGCAATTGTTGAATATGCTAAGCAGTTTTTAGGAAACCCATATGTATGGGGTGGAACTAGTTTAACAAATGGTGCAGATTGCTCAGGTTTTGTATTATCATTACTTGCAAAATATGGCGTTTATTTGCCACATTCATCTGCTGCACAGTCACAGATGGGCTCATCTGTTTCATTAGATTCAGTATTACCAGGAGATTTGATTTTCTACGGTAATGGTGGTTCAGTAAACCATGTTGCTATGTACATTGGAAATGGACAGGTTATTCATGCTAGTAATGCAAGAACAGGTATTAAGATTTCTAATATGTACTATAGAACTCCAATCCGTGCAAGAAGATTTTTAGGATAATGTGTGTTCTTATAATGAAAATTTAAAATGATTATTTGGCAGGCTCAGATTTACTTTTGGGTCTGCTTTTTGTGAGGTAAAAATGAATTTATTAACAGTAGAAAATATGTCAAAAGCGTATACGGACAGACAACTTTTTGATAATGTGGATTTTAGTATTAATGAAGGTGACAAAATAGGTGTCATAGGAGTGAACGGCACAGGTAAGACTACATTATTAAAAATTGTATCAGGGATTGAAGAGGCTGATTCAGGTAACATCACTAAGGGAAACAATGTTCATATTAGATATTTGCCACAGAATCCGGTATTTAATAAAGAGCATACTGTATTAGAGGCGGTTTTAGAGGGGAATGTTTCTGAAATTAATAAATGGACAATGGAGAGTGAAGCTAAGACTATATTAAATAGATTAGGAATTAATGATTTTGATGCTAATGTTTATACAATGTCCGGCGGTCAGCGAAAGAGAATAGCCTTGGCAAGTGCTTTAATTGCAAGTGCAGAAATATTAGTATTAGATGAACCAACCAATCATTTAGATAATGAAATGGCAGAGTGGTTAGAAGATTACCTGAATGATTTTAGGGGAGCTGTATTAATGGTTACCCATGACAGATATTTTCTCGATAGAGTAACTAATAGAATCGTGGAGATAGACAAAGCAAAGATATACAATTACGTAGGCGGATATTCGGAATTTTTAAGATTGAAGTCTGCCAGAGAAGATATAGAAGATGCTTCAGAGCGAAAAAGACAGTCGATACTTAGAACTGAATTAGAATGGATAAAAAGAGGTGCCAGAGCACGTTCAACTAAGCAAAAGGCAAGAATAGAACGTTTTGAAGAAATGAAGGAAGCATCAGCACCTGTTAGAGATTCAAGTGTGGAAATGACTTCTATGGCATCCAGATTAGGAAAGAAGACAATAGAAGTCAGTGGATTATCAAAAGCATATGGAGATAAAGTATTATTTAAAGATTTTGAATATATTTTCTTAAAAGGTGACAGAGTAGGTATTGTTGGTAAAAATGGTTGCGGTAAGAGTACATTGATGAAGGTTATAAATGGAGTTGTGCAGCCAGATGCCGGAACTGTGGAAATAGGCAGTACTGTTAAAATTGGATATTTTTCACAGGAAAACGAATATATGGATGAAAATCTAAAGGTTATAGAGTATATTCGTGAGGGTGCTGAATATATTGAAACTGCTGAAGGTAAAATTACAGCTTCACAAATGCTTGAAAAATTCCTATTTGAGGGTTCTAAGCAGTGGAATTTAATATCAAAATTATCTGGTGGAGAAAAGAGAAGATTATATCTTCTTAGAATATTAATGGAAGCACCTAATGTATTGATATTGGATGAACCAACTAATGATTTGGATATTCAGACAATGACAGTATTAGAAGATTATCTTGATTCCTTTGATGGAATTGTAATTACTGTATCCCATGATAGATATTTCTTAGATAGAATAGTCAGAAGAATATTTGCTTTTGAAGAGGGTGGAATTGTTAAACAGTATGAAGGTGGGTATACGGATTATATAGCTAAGGCGCCTGTTACTGTTAATACATTGGATAAGGCGAAAGCACCTTCTGAAAATAAAGAAAAAAATGTGAAACCAAGGACTCAAAAATTAAAGTTTTCCTTTAAAGAACAGAAAGAATATGAGACAATAGATGAAGACATTGCTAATTTAGAAGAAAAGATAGAAGAAACAGACAAACTAATTCTAAAAAACGCAAATGATTTTGTTAAGTTAAATGAGCTGACTAATCAAAAAAATGATTTGGAAGCTCAGCTTGAAGAAAAAATGAATCGTTGGATATATCTTAATGAGCTAGCAGAAAAAATTGAACAGGAAAGACAAAAATAATGGATAGACAGGGCAAAAATAACACATATACAATTGAAAAAGGCGAAACAAATGCACTAGGTGTAACAAGAACAGGAGATGTTGTTAATTTTGCTATATCTATGCCAGAGTACCAGGAGTGCATTCTTAAGGTTTATAAAATGAATTCGGAAGAAGTATTAATTGAATATAAATTTGAAGAAACAGATAAAACAGGTTCAATTTATGCAGTGAAGATAAAAGGACTTAAGGATAAAGCATATGAGTACGAGTATTATGGTAAGAAATTAAAAGGTAAAGAACTTGTAGAAGAAAGAATAGTTGATATGTACGCAACACTTCTTTCTAATTTCGATAGTTGGGGGAAAATAGGGGTAAAACCTATAAGAGGAGTATTTTATAAAGATAAGTTTGATTGGGAAGATGATAAAAGACTGAACTATAAATATGGTGAAAGCTTTATTTATAATACTCATGTGAGAGGTTTTACAAAACATTCTTCCTCAGGAGTAAGAAAAAAAGGAACATTTGCCGGAATATGCGAAAAAATTGATTATTTAAAAAGCATTAATGTTACAGCAATTGAATTAATGCCATCCTATGAATTCAGTGAGATTAGTAATATTGAAGAAGCTAATTTCCCTTTTAAAAAAGCACAGGATATTTCTAATTCTTGTTTGAATTATTGGGGATATACAAAAGCATTAAGCTATTTTGCTCCTAAATCTGCATATTCATATAGCAAGGATGTTATTAGAGAATTCAAAACAATGGTTAAAACTATGCATGCGAATGGCATAGAAGTAATATTAGAGTTCTATTTCACAAATGATATTAGATATAGATTAATAAAGGACTGTATTAGTCATTGGGTTGAGGAATTTCATATTGATGGATTTAGAATCAGTTGCGATGAAATATCACTGTCAGCATTAGCCTGCGAACCTGAATTTAGCCATATAAAGATAATGAGTAATTGTTTTAATTTGGATTATATATACCGTAATAAAATACCAGCACAAAGAAATCTGGCAGAATATAATGACGGCTTTATGTATGATATGCGAAGATTTCTTAAGGGCGATGAAGATATGTTAAATACAGTGATTTATCGTAACAAAAAGAATGATATAAGATGCGCAAGTATAAATTATATGGCAACTCATACAGGATTTAATCTAAACGATATGGTGTCTTATGAGAGTAAGCATAATGAAAAAAACGGTGAAAACAATCGTGATGGAAACAATTATAACTATAGTTGGAATTGCGGTGCAGAAGGAAAGACTAAGAAAAAAAATGTGGTAGAGCTTAGAAAAAAGCAAGTTAGAAATGCTCTGGTTATGCAAGTTCTAAGTCAGGGAACACCTGTAATTTGGGGTGGTGACGAATTTCTTAATACTGGAAATAATAATCCATATTGTCAGGATAACGATATATCTTGGATTAACTGGAATGCATTAAAGAATAATATGGAAATGTTTGAATTTTTCAAACAATTGATTCAGTTTAGAAAAGAACATCCTATTTTTCAAAATGAGAGTGAGTTAAGAGAAATGGATTATTTATCATGTGGCTATCCCGATATTTCATATCATGGAGAAAATGCATGGTATGCTCAATTAGAAAATTATAATC
>CAYOMP010000164.1:0-6225 GCA_964405075.1 uncultured Lachnospiraceae bacterium | reverse complement strand
TCCTAATTCAGAACAGGCAAGCTCTGTTCTTGATTCATTAGTAATGGAGTTGGACAATTTAGGCATAGAAGTGATAAACAATGTTGAGATTTTCAAAATTAGTAGCGATAATGGAATAATTAGTATTGCTACAAGCAAAGAAACGTACTTTTGTGATAATGTAATCATATGTACTGGCTCTAAGGCAGCACCTAATACCGGTTCAGATGGTAGCGGTTATGAATTGGCTAAAGCTATTGGACATACAATTATTAAGCCTTTACCTGCACTGGTTCAGCTACGTTGCGAAGGGAATTTCTTTAAACAGGTAGCTGGTGTTAGATGTGAAGGTTTGATACAAGCGTATGTAGATGGAAAAATGATAGCTCAGGATTGTGGAGAATTGCAATTAACAGATTATGGTGTTTCTGGTATTCCCACATTTCAAATAAGTCGTTATATTTCCAAAGCATTAGATGAAAAAAAGGCTGTTGATGTAATTGTAGATTATATGCCACAATTTGATATTGCAGAGACAAAAGATTTTTTTATCAATAGAATAAATCAATTTAAAACAAGAACCTTGGAAGAGTTCTTCGTAGGAGTTTTAAACAAAAAATTAGCTTTAGCGATAATAAAGAAGGCACATTTATCACCTAATATTGAGGTTGTAAGACTATCATATAAACAGATTAGTGCTTTAATTAAAGAAATAAAAGAATTTAAAGTAAAGGTAACCGGTACAAATTCTTATGATAAGGCTCAAGTGTGTTTAGGAGGCGTTGACACAAGGGAACTTACTGAAAATATGGAGTCTAAGTTAATGCAAAATGTCTATTTTGCAGGAGAAATAGTAGATGTAGATGGGATTTGTGGAGGATACAATTTACAATGGGCATGGTCTAGTGGATATGTTGCCGGACTTAATGCGGCTAAATGAAAAGGAGTTTAGATTCTAATGATTAGAATATCTCAAATAAAATTAAATCCTGGTTGTGAAAAAGAAATACCCCAAAAGGTATTAAAAATTCTTCGTACAAAACCAGAAGATATTAAACAAATTAAAATTGTTAAAGAATCAATTGATGCCAGAAAGAAAAATGAAATCAAATTTATTTATTCGGTTGATGTGGAAGTTAAAAACGAAACTGGTATCCTGAAAAAGATTAACGATAAAAATGTTATGTTAACTAATGATAAAAAATACATATTTCCAGGCAATGGCAATGAGAAATTGGATAATCCGCCAATAATTATAGGAAGTGGTCCAGCGGGTTTATTTTGTGCTTTGATGTTAGCTAGAAATGGATTTAAACCCATTGTTTTAGAACGTGGAGAGTGCGTGGAAGACAGAACAAAAAGCATTGAAAACTTTTGGAATGGTGGAGAATTAAATACAGAGTCTAATGTTCAGTTTGGTGAAGGCGGTGCCGGAACTTTTTCTGATGGTAAATTAAATACCTTGGTTAAAGATAAAACTGGTCGTAATAAAAAAGTATTAGAAATTTTTGCCCAAAAGGGTGCACCAGAGAAAATCACATACGAGTCAAAGCCCCATATTGGAACGGATATATTAATTAAAGTTGTTAGAAACATTAGAAAAGAGATTATAGAATTAGGTGGAGAAGTTCGATTCAACAGTAAAGTTACAAAGCTTTTGTATACAAATAGTCAAATAACAGGGGTAGAAATTAATAATGACTACACTTTAAATTCCAAGGTTGTAGTATTGGCTATAGGACATAGTGCAAGAGATACTTTTAAAATGTTAAGCGAAATGCCTATAGAAATATTACCAAAAGCATTTGCTGTTGGAATTAGAATAGAGCATCCGCAGAAAATGATTAATAGGTCTCAGTATGGTGTGGAGGAAAGTAAATATTTGCCCAGTGCACCATATAAATTAGCTAAGACATTTGAAAATGGTAGAGGTGTATATTCATTTTGTATGTGTCCTGGTGGTTATGTTGTAAATGCTTCATCTGAGGCTGGTAAGCTTGCAGTTAACGGAATGAGCTATAGTAAACGTGATGGAAATAATGCAAACAGTGCTATTGTAGTTACGGTTAATCCAGAAGATTTTGGTGATAATAGTCCATTAGCCGGTATAGAATTTCAGAGAGATTTAGAAGAAAAAGCATATAAAGCCGGAAATGGTAAAATACCTATTCAGACTTTTAAGGATTTTTGCGACAATAAGCCTACAGAAAAATTAGGCGAAATACAGCCAGAACAAAAAGGAATGCATTCTATGGCCAATTTGCGCGATATTTTCCCAGAGAATATTTCTGAAATGCTAATAAAAGGAATCACTTCTTTTGATGGTATAATCAAGGGATTTGGTCGTGGTGATGCATTAATGAGTGCTGTAGAAAGCAGAACATCTTCACCTGTCAGAATAACTAGAAATGAAGATTTTCAGACAGATATTAGCGGTTTGTATCCTTGTGGTGAGGGTGCAGGATACGCAGGTGGCATTACATCTGCTGCTATGGATGGTATTAAAATTGCAGAATCCATTGCAAAAAGATATTATTTTGAGTAATATAATAAATAGATTTTGGGTAACAAAAGGGGATAAATAATGAACATTAGAGAAAAATTGAAAGATAAGCAAACAATAGTTGTTAAGATTGGTACATCATCACTTACGCATAAAGAGACAGGAAGAATTAATTTAACAAAACTTGAAAAATTAGTAAGACAGCTTAGCGACTTAAAAAATATGGGAAAGAATGTTGTATTAGTATCTTCAGGTGCCATTGGTGTTGGAAGAATTGCCCTCGGTATTAATGAAAAACCAACTGAAATAGCTACAAAGCAGGCATGTGCTGCAGTAGGCCAGGCAAAATTAATGATGGTATATCAGAAACTATTTGCTGAGTATACTCAGACAACAGCACAAGTTCTAATGACAAAGAACACATTGATAAATCCTACATATAGAGAGAATGCTACTAATACTTTTGAACAGCTATTAAAAATGGGTGTAATACCAGTTGTTAATGAAAATGATACTGTTTCAACTTATGAAATTCAATTTGGCGACAATGATACATTGTCAGCTATTGTTTCTACATTGGTAAATGCTGATTTGCTAATATTATTAACTGATATTGATGGCTTATATACAGATGATCCAAATAGTAACCCAGATGCTAAATTCATTGATTTGGTTGAAAAAATCGATGACAATTTATTAGAAATGGGTAAATCATCATCTGCTAGTGATTTTGGAACAGGTGGAATGGCAACTAAATTAAGAGCAGCTAAAATAGCTACTTCATCTGGTACAGATATGGTTATAGCTAATGGTGAAGATGTAAGTATAATTGGTAAGATTGTTAATGGCGAAAATGTTGGAACATTATTTTTAGAGAATAAAGATGATAGTTTTTCTGTTCTTGACTACATAGGTATAGATTAATAACTGATGTATAAAGCATACTAGGATGTAAGTCAACTTTTAAGTAAACAATTACATTAAATAATTGTAATATGTTAATATTGGTAAAATAAAGGAAGAAATTAAGATGAACGAAAAAAAAATAGCAAGAATTAACGAGTTATATAGAAAATCTAAGGCAGAAGGATTAACAGAATCAGAGAAAAAAGAACAGGCTCTTTTAAGACAGGAATATATTGAAAATGTTAGAAAGAATCTAAGAGGACAGCTTAACAATATAGATGTTATTAATCCAGATGGTTCTGTTGAAAATTTAGGTGAAAAATATGCAGGAAAAAAAGGCCATTAGAAAAGAATATCTGGCATTGAGAAATTCATTATCAAAAGAAGAATTATATGAAAACAGCAAAAAGATTACAAAAGCAGTAGTAGAAACTTTAGAGTATGAAAATACAAATACGATTTATTTATATAAAGCATACAAAAATGAAGTGTTATGTGATGAATTGTTTGAAAAGGCCTTGGAAGATGGGAAAAGGACAGCATTTCCAAGGGTATTTGGTGAAGATATGAAATTCTATTATGTGGATTCTTTGGATGATTTTGAAGAGGGATATTTTGGAATTTTAGAGCCCAAAATCAGCTTGGAAGAGGTACAAATTACAGAAGGGGTAATAATAGTACCTGGGACAGTGTTTGATAAAGAGGGCTATAGAATAGGATACGGAAAAGGTTTTTATGATAGATTTTTAGCGCAAAACCATCAATTGTATTCCATAGGAATAGCTCATTCTATTCAAATGGTTGATAAAATTGCAATAGATGAATATGATCAAAAGTTAAATATGATTGTTACTGAGAAGAAAAATTATAGAATACATTAATTTATACGATGTAACCAGTCGAATAATTTGCTTGCAAAATTATTCGATGAATGCAGTAAATGTGAGAAAGTCGCAAATTGTGTTTTACATAGTTGAATGTTGAGGAGGAGAATATATGAATGAAATGTTATTAAAAATAGGAGAAAGTGCAAAGACAGCAGAACCAGAGCTTAGAATTATGCAGACACAGAAAAAGAATGAAGGGCTAAAAGCTGTTGCTAAGGCATTGATAGATAACAGTGCATACATTATTGAAGAAAATAAAAAGGATATGGATAATGGACGCGCTAATGGTATGTCAGCTGGGTTACTAGACAGATTAGAATTAAATGAAGACAGAATAGCACAAATGGCTGATGGGGTGCTACAGATTGAAGCATTAAATGATATTATAGGTGAAGTAGAAAACATGAAACAGCGTCCTAACGGGTTACTTATTGGTAAAAAAATAGTACCTTTAGGTGTTGTAGGAATTATTTATGAAGCCAGACCAAATGTTACTTCTGATGCTTTTAGTTTATGTTTTAAAACAGGAAATGTTGTAATACTAAAGGGTGGAAGTGATGCTATAAATTCCAATATTGCAATTGTAAAGGTAATTAGAGATGCTTTAACAAGCTGTAATATTAATCCAGATGCAATACAGTTAATAGAGGATACTAATAGAGAAACAACTACTGAATTTATGCATATGAATGATTACGTAGATGTTTTGATTCCTAGAGGTGGTGCCGGTCTTATAAAGACGGTAGTTAATAATGCTACAATTCCTGTAATTGAAACAGGAACAGGTAATTGTCATATATATGTTGATGAAAGTGCTGATTTTGATATGGCAATAGACATAATATTTAATGCAAAAACCCAAAGAATAGGGGTATGTAATGCCTGTGAATCACTTGTTATTCATGAAAGTATTGTTGATGAATTTTTACCAGCTCTTAAGAAACGTTTAGATGAGAAGAATGTTGAAATAAGAGGTGACAAAAAAGCAAAAGAAGCTGTTAATAGTATAAATGAAGCAACAGAAGAAGATTGGGGCAAAGAATATCTTGATTACATTCTTTCTGTAAAAACAGTTGCTAACATAGATGAAGCCATATCCCATATTAACAAGTATAATACAAAGCATTCAGAGGCAATTATTACAAAGGATTATGCTAATGCTCAAAAATTCCTTAACGAAATAGATGCTGCAGCAGTATATGTTAATGCTTCAACACGATTTACCGATGGTAATGAGTTTGGCTTTGGAGCTGAAATTGGAATTAGTACACAAAAACTTCATGCCAGAGGACCAATGGGGTTAGATGCACTTACTACAATTAAGTATATAATTTACGGAAATGGTCAGATTCGTTAATATAAATCTGAAAAAGTCTGGAAATTCGCAATAAACGAGCGATTTTCCAGACTTTCTTGTATTTACGCAATCAACTAGAAGAAAATTATGTTTACATAGATTTTCGACGAGCACCGCGAAACTCACAAAACTCGCAAAACGTGTTTCTCATAATTGAGTAAGTGATTATGATGTATTACAAGTTTGTATTTAAGTGATGTGAAAAGGTAATTAAACATTAATAAGGAATACTTATGAAAAACCACCAAAAATTAACCTAAATAATTAGTGAATTTATGTTTGAAATTAGCTAGTTTATAGTATAGAATAATTAAGAAGTAGGAATAGAATAATACAAATGGAGGTACCGATGAATACATTAGAATGCATTAAAAATCGTAGAAGTGTACGTGTCTTTAAACCTGAGAAAATAGCTCATTCTGTTATAGAGCAAATCATAGAAGCAGCCTCTTTTTCCCCATCTTGGAAAAATACTCAGATTTCCCGTTATGTTGTAATTGAAGATGAAAGCATTAAATCAAGAATTGCCAGTTCGATTGATTTTGAATATAATGTAAAAACAATTGAAAATGCACCTGAATTAGTTGTTTTGA
>CAYOMP010000163.1:0-6228 GCA_964405075.1 uncultured Lachnospiraceae bacterium | reverse complement strand
AAAAGATACACCACAAAATACTATATTCTTCTGTTCTACACTGGTAGCCACTTTGCTAAGATAATAAGAATCCCCCACATAATCCGCTACTGCCTGTACTGCTCCATCTACATAATAATGTGCTAAAACAACTGCATCCTTTTCTTTTTTTAGTTTTCCTATTTTTTCATAATCTATTTCCATATTTTACTCCTATCCTCAAAACTACCCTTTATATTTTACCTATAAAATGTATAATAAAAGTTATTCCATAGTATGTCAATAGGAATTATCATAATTATATCAAAAAAATCATTGTCACTTATAATATACTTTATTTTCTTTATCCTTAATCATAATTTATGAATTACAATATTTATCTCATAACTATACTTAAAAATATTCTATAATAGCAGTTTATTAATTCAAAAAATAATCGCAGAAATTGTATTTCAACCAATCTGCCTTTAAGCTTTATCAATATGAAAAGCCCCAAGTTCTTTATAATGTTCTAATTTGTAATCAATCGTATTCAAACTATCTTGTAGTTGCTTAATCTGTTGGTTAATATATTCTTTATGTTCCAGTAATATCCTTTTTCTATCCTCAAAGGCTTCTTCTCCCTGCATGCACACAAACATTAACTCTTTTATCTTTTCAATAGACATTCCACTATTTCTTAAACAACATATCAGGCTTATCCATGCAACATCTTCATCTGTAAATTTTCTTATTCCAGAAGCACTTCTTTTTACCAATGGCATTAATCCTTCCTTATCATAGAAACGCAATGTGAATATTGATAGTCCTGTTTTTTCTGAAACTTGCTTAATTGTATACTCCATATTCTTTCTCCTATATATTTTTTAACTTGTCCACAAGTCTTACACACCAAATTTTGTTAAACATAAGTTTACATATTCATCATTAGAATTCATAAAAATCCTCACTAAACGTTTATGATTTTGACACAAGATTGCACTTATGTCAAATTTGCAAGTCATTTCCACATTCATCTTATAACTAAAAACCTCGAGTATTCTGACATAAACTATATGAACTACACTTTACGAACTTAACTTAGTTTACGTCAGTCGTCCGATAATTTCTGCAAACATATTATTCTCCACATTGCTTCGTGTAAATTATAAAAACCCTTACCAGACAATTTAAATTATCTGATAAAGGTTTTATACTATTTGATACAAAACATCCTTGCGCTTTGTCAAAAGATAAATGTTTGCTTTTTTTATTAATTTAAAAGAGTACAAAACACCCTTGACCACGTCAAAAATAAATGTATCAAATGATTTTAATATACTAAACTAGTCTCTCTCTGCTCTTGGCATTTTCCATGCATTATGGTCTGTATGTAATAACATATGTGCTTTATGAGAATTAGGTGCTTCCATATACTCCTCATATAGTTTGAGTACATCCTGGTTTTCATGTGAAAATCTTACTTCAGCTTTTTCATCAAGGAAATACAAGTTACTTCCTCTTTCCGTAGCTAATTCACAACCATCATGAATAGGCTGTCCGCCACCACCTACACATCCACCTGGGCATGCCATAACCTCTACAAAGTCATAATGCACTTCATCTCTATACAATGCCTCTATTAACTGTCTTGTATTTTTTAAGCCTGAAACAACAGCAGCTTTTACTGTAATGCCACCCATTTCTACTGTAGCTTCTGTCCATCCTTTTTTAGCAGCGTCTCCACGAACTACCTTGAATGCATCTGCTGTTGGGTTCTTGCCTGTAATAAGATAATGAGCTGAACGAAGTGCTGCTTCCATTACACCACCTGTTGCACCAAAGATTACACCTGCACCTGTTGCATCATGCATTGGATGGTCTGGTTGAATATCTTCTAATGTCTTTGGATCAATATGAGCTGTTTTTATCATTCTGTTAAGCTCTCTTGTTGTAATTACCGTATCTATATCTTTACCTGCATATTCGCCATGGAATAATTCCATATTGCTTTCGCCTTTTTTCGCCACACAAGGCATTACTGATACAGTATATATCTTATCAGGTGATACTCCAAGCTTTTCTGCAAAATATGATTTCATAACTGCACCAAACATCTGCTGTGGTGATTTTGCAGTCGATAACTGTGGAACCAACTGTGGATACTGTGATTTGATAAATCTAATCCAGCCAGGACAGCATGATGTAAACATAGGCATCTTCTTAGTTTCACCTTTTTTGAATCTGGAAATAAATTCATTTCCTTCTTCCATAATTGTTAAATCAGCTGAAAATGTTGTATCAAATACATAGTTAAATCCGATTCTCTTTAAAGCATCTACTATTTTACCAAATGTAGCTTCTTCTCTTGACAAACCAAGACTCTCGCCCCACGCTGCACGTACTGCTGGCGCTACCTGAACTACTGTAATCTTATCATCATCTGCTAATGCATCCCATACTTTCTCTGTATCATCTCTTTCTCTTAATGCACCTACAGGACAATGTGTAATACACTGACCACACAATACACATTCTGTATCTTCGATTTTTCTATTCTTAGATACACCTACATCTGTTCTGGAACCAGTTCCTACCACATCCCATATGTTTACACTCTGTACTTTGTCACAGATTTGAATACATCTCATACACTTAACGCATTTTGATGTTTCTCTGATAAGAGGAAATTCTCTATTCCAATTACTTTCCTCTGGTTCTTGTTTAAATGGAACCTCCAATATATTTAATTCATTTGCAATCTTTTGTAGTGTACAGTTACCACTTCTTGAACAAGTGACACATTTACAATCATGCTGTGAAAGAATCATTTCTACTGTTTTTTTACGATTCTTTCTAACCTTTGGACTGTTTGTATATACAACCATTCCTTCTTCCACCTTGTTATTACAAGATGCAACTAACTTTTCTTGTCCCTCAATTTCAACTACGCAGACACGGCATGCTCCAATTTCATTAATGTCTTTCAAATAACATAATCTTGGAATTGGAATACCTGCTTTTTCAGCCGCCTGTAATACAGTCATATCCTCTGGAACTGAGATTTTTTTATTATCTATTGTAATATTTACCATAATTTTTCACGGCCTCCTTTGAATATTCCATAACCAAAATGATCACAACGAAGACATCTAGATGCTTCCTGTTTACATTCTAATTCCGTCATAGGATTTTCAACACCATCAAAATCTTTAATTCTCTGGCAAGCTTCTCTTTCTGTCATATTCACACGACCACAAGGTTTTCTATCTGCTAAGCTGGCATTAGGAATCTTAACATCGCATGAAATTGTATGATGAAATCCTAAATACTCATCAATATTGGCAGCTATAACCTTGGCAGCACCAATCGCTTTAATAACAGTAGCCGGACCAGTAGCACAGTCTCCACCGGCAAATACACCTGGAATATTATCAAATCCACCATATTTTTCAGTCTGAATAACACCACGTTTAACTGGTACACCTGCTTCTTCAAAATGCTGATATTCTATATCCTGTCCGATGGCAACAATTATTGTAGTACATGGAATGAACATATCTGGTTCGCCTGTAGCTTTAACTGAAGCTCTACCGTTATTAATTTCACTAATCATCTGTGGCTGTACCCAAAGTCCTGATACATTTCCATCGCTATCCACTTCTATCTTAGTAGGAGCCTTTAATGTCTGCATTTCAACACCTTCTGCAACTGCTCCTTCTATTTCGTCTGCTAAAGCTGTCATATCAGCTACTCTTCTTCTATATACAATGCTAACCTTTTTAGCGCCTAATCTAACGGCTGTTCTAACTGCATCCATTGATACATTTCCGCCACCGATTATTGCTACTTCCTGTCCTTCTAAGCTCTCTACGTTATTCTTACCTACATCTCTTAAGAACTGAACTGCTGAGATTACACCATTAGCTTCTTCACCTTCGATACCTAACTTCTTATCTGTACAGCATCATATTCTTCACGCAAACTCTGAATAGTTATATCTTCACCTATTCTAAGTCCATGTTTAACCTGAACTCCTGTTGCAAGAATAGCCTCAATATCATCATCAAGTCTATCCTTAGGTAATCTATAGTTAGGAATACCATATCTTAGCATACCGCCTAATTTAGGTAACATTTCAAATACTACTACCTGATGTCCCATTAACTGCAAATAGTATGCTGTACTTAATCCACCTGGACCTCCACCTACTATGGCTACCTTTTTACCTGTTGATGGCTGACATTCTGGTGGTGGCACCTTACCGGCAAAGTCCGCTGCCATTCTCTTTAATCCTCTAATATTAACTGCATCATCTATCATATTTCTTCTACAACGTGCTTCACATGGATGTTCACAAATGAAACCACATGTAGTAGGAAATGGATTATCTTTTCTAATCAATCTAATAGCATCCTCGTATCTGCCTTCACCTACTAATGCTACATATCCTGGAATATCTACATTAGCCGGACATAACGATACGCAAGGAACCGGCTGATGATATGTACATGTACATCTACCATTTTGAATATGTTCCTCATAATCTTCTCTAAAACCTTTTAATCCCTTATATACCATATTGGCTGCTTCATAACCAATAGCACAATCTGCTGCCTCCATAATAGTTACAGCAGTCTCCTCAATCAAATCAAGTGTCTCCATAGTAGCTTTTCCGTCTAATACGTCCTCTATCATATTTTTTAGCTGACCTAAACCTACTCTACATGGTACACATTTACCACAAGTTTGCGCATGACAAAGTTCCAAAAATGCCTTTGACATATCGATTGGACAAAGACCTGATGGACTAGATTCAATTCTGCGTTCTAAATCTTTGTAAAGTCTTTCAACAACTACCTGTGCTTTATTAGGTGTTGCAATCTCTAATCTACTCATATATCTACCCTTCCAACTTTTTTATTAAAATCCGCGTAAAATTCAGATTGTAAGTACTTACACCACTATAATATAATTGATGAAAATTATCAAGTATTGATATTTTATTAACTACTTTTTAATCTTTTTTCTTGTTTTGCATACTTTTTGGAAATGTCTCCTTACATTCTTTCATACTCTAAAAGCAACATTTTTTCATCATATTTATGCCTTTTTTCTTTTAAAAAAGTAAGTAATACACTCTTTCTTACATTTTCTTACATAGATAATTAATGAAATTTTTAACAAGTGCTTCTCTTTGGGAACACTATTTTCATTCAATATGCGCAGGTCTGTTGCTGGATTCGTTTCATCTTTGTTGTTATACTCCATATGCCAATCTATAAAAACAGAAAATGCGACATCAGGGAATGAACTACAAAAGTCCATTCCCTAATGCCGCATCTGACAAATAGATTAAAATTCAAATTTTTTTGCAAAATATGCATCTAATTCATCAATACTAACACGTTCCTGTTCCATAGTATCTCTATCACGTACTGTTACACAGTTGTCTGTTTCAGACTCAAAATCGTATGTTACACAGAAAGGAGTACCAATTTCGTCCTGTCTTCTGTAACGTTTACCAATATTTCCTCTATCATCAAATTCACAGTTATATTTCTTAGATAACTGTGCAAATACCTTTTCCGCACCCTCATTTAACTTCTTAGATAATGGCAACACCCCAATCTTAACTGGTGCTAATGCTGGATGGAAATGTAATACTGTACGAACATCTCCACCTTCTAATTCTTCCTCATCATATGCAGAACAAAGGAATGCTAATACCACTCTATCTGCACCAAGAGATGGTTCAATTACATATGGAATATATTTTTCTTTCTTTTCATCATCAAAGTATCCCATATCTTCACCAGATACGTTCTGATGCTGTGTAAGGTCATAATCTGTTCTATCAGCGATACCCCATAATTCCCCCCAGCCAAATGGGAATAAGAATTCGATATCTGTTGTTCCCTTACTATAGAAACACAATTCTTCCGGGCTATGGTCTCTAGCTCTCATTTCATCGTCCTTGATACCAAGATTTTTTAACCAATCAATACAGAACTGTCTCCAATACTGGAACCATTCTAAATCTGTTCCCGGTTCGCAGAAAAATTCTAATTCCATCTGTTCAAATTCTCTTGTTCTGAATGTAAAGTTACCTGGTGTAATTTCATTTCTAAAAGACTTACCAATCTGACCAATACCAAATGGAATTTTCTTTCTAGATGTTCTCTGAACATTTTTGAAGTTAACAAAAATACCCTGTGCTGTTTCTGGTCTTAAATATACTGTATTCTTAGCATCCTCAGTTACGCCCTG
>CAYOMP010000162.1:0-6397 GCA_964405075.1 uncultured Lachnospiraceae bacterium | reverse complement strand
GACGGGATTATGCCGCTGCCAAAGGGTGTTTTACATATTATTAATATAATAATTTTCCTTATAAAATAAATTAAATACTTCTTATGATTTGCTGCATAATACTCTAGAATTCAGTCATAGGAATAATGTATAGAAATTAGAACATATTTATCTTCTTTATTCAGGGTATTGTAATTCCACTAAACCACTTGTAAAATATAGTAAGAATAACCAGAAATTGTATAAGGGGAGAAGACAATGTTTTCAATATTGAGTAGAATATTTATAAAAGATTACAAGAATACGTCAGATGCAACAGTTCGTAGAGCCTATGGGGAGTTAGCCAGTATATTGGGAATTGTGTTAAATATATTTTTATTCATAGGAAAATATATGGCTGGATTTATTAGTGGCTCTATAGCTATTATGGCTGATGCATTTAACAATTTAACTGATGCGGGTTCATCAATTATTACGTTAATAGGGTTTAAATATGCGGGTAAGAAGGCTGATGAAGAACATCCTTTTGGTCATGGAAGAATAGAATATGTAGCAGGTTTTATAGTATCTATGGCTATTATTATGGTTGGAATAGAGTTGCTTAAATCGTCAATAGATAAAATATTACATCCTTCAGTGGTAGAGACCAGTATGGCATCATTTGTAGTGTTAATAATGGCAATAGCAGTTAAAATGTATATGTCGTTTTATAATACAAAGGTAGGGGATAAGATTAATTCACCTACAATGAAAGCAACAGCTTTGGACAGTTTTACAGATACTATTGCTACATTTGTTGTTATGGTATCAATGTTGATAAGCAAGTATGCTCATATAAACATTGATGGATATTGTGGAGTGCTGGTTGCATTATTTATTATGTATGCAGGATATGGAGCAGCTAAGGATACAATGACTCCGTTAATAGGTAAGAGCCCTTCAAAAGAATTTGTAAAGGAAATAGAATCAATAGTAATGGCTCACGAGGAAATATTAGGTATGCATGACTTAGTGGTACACGACTATGGACCAGGAAGAATGTTAATATCATTACACGGAGAAGTATCTGGAGAAGAAGATGTGTATGTGACACATGATGCTATTGACAGAATAGAGCATGAGCTAAACACGAAGTTAGGCTGTGAAGCAGTAATACATATGGATCCAATAGCTGTAAATGATGAATTTGTTAAGGAATTGCGAGAAAAATTGGAAACGGGTATTAAAAATTATAGCAAAAAAATTACAATGCATGATTTACGCGTAGTAAAGGGAAATACCCACAATAATATTATCTTTGATATCGTGGTTCCTTATGATGTAAAAGATAGTGATGTGGAAGTAAAGAAAAATATTGAATCTATTGTAATGTCGTTGGGAGATAATTATATTCCGGTTATTACAGTAGATAAGTCCTATGTATAAACGCTACAACTGACTTTGTCGGATGGAGTTTTAAGCAGATGGGTGATAAGGATTTATTAGATATAATAGTGAGTTTACGACAGAACCGTATACATAGAAAAGGACATAATGAGGAAAGTACAATGGAAGAGAAGATATATAGAGTACAATACAGAGCTAAATTAAAAGAAATTGAAGATATAGATAATTTATTGGACGGAGTAATATTAGATGCAAAGACAAACATACAATTGCTTTTAAATGAAGAAAAGGTAATGACAGCCTGTATTTACAGAAATGAGAAAGACATTTTTGTTTACTATGAAACAATAGATATAGAGTTAACTCCCAAGGAGATATTTGGTGACTGGAGTGAGGTGTTGGAACAGTGGCCGGGAGAAGAGGGAAAACGCATTTGGGTATATATGTTTCCGGTATTTTACCACACTATTCCACAGGGAAAAGACGATTGGACAAGAAACGGTAATGCTGTCAAACGTGGGCGTATTGCATATTTGAAGCCTGATAAGGTGTTTGACTATGTTTATCATCATGTGGCAATAGCTAATGAAGGTAAATTGTGTGGCGATAAATATCAGTTAATATCCTTGCATGAGAATTTATTGTTTTCATTCTTAGAAGAACCTAGAACACAAATGAATGTTATTAGAGATACGAGTGTTCAATCAGAAAAAATTAATGATTGGATAGAGGCTGATCCTACATCACATTTCATTATGAAACAAGGACAAGAGGAACATTTTGTGTTTATAGATACGTTACTGGCTATGCCCTAGTTTATAATTTGACGCAGAATTATTGAGAATTTAGTAATTCAAAGATTGGTGTTTTTTTATAGGATATATTTGGGGTAAATGCAGATAAGGTGATGAAGTATGTCAGCAGTTAAAATGACGGAAGGTAATATACCAAGACATTTAATTAAATATGCTATTCCATTATTATTAGGCAATCTTTTTCAACTGACCTATAATGCCGTTGATTCAATGATTGTAGGCAGATTTATTGGAAAAAATACTCTGGCAGCAGTTGGAACAGTTAGTCCTGTTATGAATATTGTAATACTAGGAATATCAGGATTATGTATAGGTTCATCTGTTATAATGAGTAAATATTTTGGTGCTAATGAAGAGGAAATGGTTAGAAAAGAAATGGCTACAACAGCCATTTTTGGATTGTATTTTTCTATTATAGTAGCGCTTTTGGGAATTATTAGTTCTGAAGGGTTGTTGAGAATATTACAGGTGCCAGAACAGATTAGAGGAATTGCGACTACATATTTAAGAATTACCTTTATTGGAGCACCTTTTACATTTTTTTATAATGCTATAGCTTCTGCCCTAAAAAGCATTGGAGATTCCAAAACACCATTGAAGTTTTTAACTTTTGCGTCGGTTTTAAACGGTGTATTAGATTTGATTTTGATTGGTGGATTGGGATTTGGAATAAGATGTTCGGCGATAACAACAGTGGTAGCACAAGGTTTGTCGGCTTTTTTATGCTTGATTTATGTATATGCGAATATTCCACTTTTAAAATTGAAACCACAGGAATTTAAGATAGATAAGACTTTATTAAAAGAAACCATAAAATATGGTGGAATTACAGCTTTGCAACAGTCCTGTCAACCAATAGGAAAGCTATTAATTCAAGGTTCAGTAAATACATTAGGAGTAAATGCAATAGCAGCCTTTAATGCAGCTAATCGAGTAGATGATTTTGCTTTTACACCAGAACAAAATATATCTCATGCAATGACTACATTTGTGGCTCAAAATCGTGGCGCAAAAGAAAATGAACGAATTACAAAAGGTTTTCATTGGGGAATGGTATTAGAAGCTATATATGGAATACTGATATGTGTTGTTGTGTTGATAGTCAGAGGTTCTATTATGGGACTATTTGTAGTAAAGGATAATGCAGAGGTTATCCAGATAGGCTGTGATTATTTAGGCTTAATGGCTGTTTTTTACATATTTCCTGCATTTACCAATGGGATGCAAGGATATTTTCGTGGAATAGGTATGATGAAAATGACATTGCTTGGCACTTTCATACAGACTGCATTTAGGGTAATAGGTGTATATATATTAGTACCTATAATGGGAATTAAAGGAGTAGCATTTGCCTGTGCTTTTGGGTGGAGTATGATGTTATTGGTGGAAATTCCTTATTATATACATACAAATCGCTCCCGTTAATAGAAATGTAGCCAGATATAAGAAATTGTTCTTACGTCTGGCTACATTTTTTATAAAATATTAGTGACTGTTCAGAGCCAACCTCGAAAACACTAAGTGTTTCCTCGGTGTGGTGTATCCGCCAAATAGATTTATACAAAAAGTGCTCTTGAATGCAAGCATTCATCGCTCCTTTTTGATAAATCTCTTGGCACTGAACAGTTAAAAATATTATTTAATTACTTTAATCCAACCTTCTGGTGCTTCAATGCGTCCCATCTGAATACCTGTTAAAGTATCGTATAATTTCTTAGTAACAGGTCCCATTTCAGTCATTCCGCTTGGGAAACAGATTTCATTACCATGGTCTACAATTTTTCCAACTGGAGAGATAACTGCAGCTGTACCGCAAAGACCACATTCAGCGAAATCTTTAACTTCTGAGAATAATACTTCACGTTCTTCTACTTCTAAACCTAAGTATTCTTTTGCAACATACATAAGTGAACGACGAGTGATAGATGGTAAAATTGTACTAGATTTTGGTGTGACTACTTTGCCGTCTTTTGTAACAAATAAGAAGTTAGCACCACCTGTTTCTTCTACTTTTGTTCTAGTAGCTGAATCAAGATACATATTTTCATCATATCCTTCTTCGTGTGCCGAAACAATAGCATGTAAACTCATTGCATAGTTAAGACCAGCTTTGATGTGTCCAGTTCCATGAGGAGCTGCACGGTCAAAATCACAAACTCTTAAAGTAAGTGGTTTAACTCCACCTTTAAAGTAAGGTCCTACTGGTGTAGCAAAGATTCTGAACTGATATTCATCAGCTGGCTTAACACCAATAACAGGGTTGCTACCAAACATATAAGGTCTTAAATATAATGTAGCTCCTGAACCATATGGTGGAACCCATTCAGCATTAGCGGTAACGACCTTTTCAACTGCTTCTATAAATTTATCCTGTGGGAATACAGGCATTTCTAATCTTTTACAAGAATCTTCCATACGCTGAGCGTTTAAGTCAGGGCGGAAAGTAACAATATGTCCATCTTCAGTAGTGTATGCTTTTAATCCTTCAAAACATGTTTGAGCATATTGTAAAACACCAGCACATTCACTGATAACCACGTTAGCATCTGATGTTAACTCCCCTTCATCCCATGCTCCGTTTTTGTAATTAGCTACAAATCTCTTATCTGTTTGAACATATCCAAAACCAAGATTTGCCCAATCGATGTTTTTCTTTTCCATAATTTATACTTCCTTTCAGTTATTACCCGTGCAAAATCATTTGTATTCGCTAAGTAAGCCTATGATACAAAGCACTATAAAAATAATCTTACCCCTTAGATTTAACGGTGTCAAGCCATATTTCTAATAAAGATAAGAGAAATTTTAGATTAATAAAATTCGAGTAAAAATGTAATCAAAATACGTAAAATAGAAAATTTGTAAATTATAAAAAATATTAATTGATATTGGCGAATGTTTGATATTATCAGATATTAACTTAGGATTGATTTTTTTGTAAAGTTTCCAGGAGGCAGAAATAATTAACTTAATTTAAATACATTCTTTGACTAAAAAAATTTATAATGATGTACATATATATGTGTTATAATTTGCTTATGTTTAATAGAGAATGTCAGTGGTTTTAGATAAGAAATAAATGATTTATGATTTAGCGCAGAGCATTTGTGAACTTGGTTATGAGATGAATTTGTAAATGTTTTGAGATTTTTTAATGAAAGAGTTGATATTATGATGGAATGGTTAATTCAAAATATGGCAACTATAGTTATTTCGGCAGTTCTTATTGTTGCGTATGCATTAGCAATTAGGCATATGTATAAAAGTAAAAAGAAGGGTAAGAGCATTGGATGTGGTTGTGATTGCAGCAAGTGTAAAGGATGTCATTAAGTTGCAACCCAACCTGAAGTTTGTGATATAAATAGAATTTTCATTTCCAATACAGACACACTTGCGTTTGATACATACGTAGCAGTACTAAATTCGCACAAGTGCTCATTAAGTGCTGACGTATGTATGACAGTCTGATATGGAATATGAAAATTCTATTTTATGTACAATTTTGAATTTGGTTTCCTAATAGGGGATTTAATTGACGTATAAAAATTGCAAAGGTATACTTATAATAGATGGAAAAAAAGTAGGAGATAATTTGCCTAAAGTCCTGTGTGCTATTTGTAAAATGACAAATATGGCATATAAATGAATCTTGATACGGAGGGAGAAAAAATATGAAAAATGGATATTTAAGTAAGAAATTGAGATTATTGATAGTGGCATTTGTAATGGTTGTTTGTATTGGAATAATGCCAATGATGACAGTTAATGCCCAAAATGTAGGGCTTAATAAAACTAGTGTGACACTTAATGTGGGTAAAAGTACAACACTAAAGGTTCAGGGAACCAAGAAAAAGGTTAAATGGTCTAGTAGCAAAAATAATGTAGCCACAGTTTCAAGCAAAGGTAAGGTAGAAGCTAAAAGTGCAGGTTCAGCAGTAATAACAGCCAAAGTTGGAAAAAAGAGTTACAAATGTAAGGTTTTGGTTTTTAAAGTTGATACAGGAAACAGTAAATTAGATAAGAAAGTAAAATCAATAATTAGCAAGAATATAAAAGCAAATATGTCTACTGCTGAAAAAATAAAGGCAATTCATGATTATATGGTTCTTAACTGTGAATATGACTACAAAAATTATCTTAGAGGGACTATACCATATGTTTCATATACTCCAGAGGGTGTTATTTTGAAGAAGAAAGCAGTTTGCCAAGGCTATGCA
>CAYOMP010000161.1:0-6510 GCA_964405075.1 uncultured Lachnospiraceae bacterium | reverse complement strand
AATTTGTTGCAGGCAACTGTTAAGGCAAATGAAAGTCTTAAGGTTCCTATTATATCAATGTCAATGGGAAAAACAGGGGCAATTAGCAGAATGATTGGGGAAAGCTTTGGTTCATCGGTAACTTTTGCCAGTGTAAATAAGGCGTCAGCTCCGGGACAGGTTAACATTACTGCATTGCGTGAAATATTAGAAAGAATTAATAAGGTGGGAGTATAAATGAAGAAGTTGGATTATAATATTTTGTTAATAGGTTTTATGGGTTCTGGAAAAAGCACAATTTCTACCGCTTTGAGTAAGAAGCTTGGAATGGAAGAAATTGATATGGATGTTTATATAGAAAATAAACATAATAGAACTATTAAAGATATGTTTGCGGTAGAAGGAGAAGGATTCTTTAGAGATAAAGAAACGGAAGCTGTATACGATATGGCAGGTAGAACTAATACAATAGTTTCTTGCGGTGGCGGTGCAGTATTGCGTGAAGAGAATGTTAATGCAATGAAAAAACAAGGTAAGATTTTGTTACTTACAGCTACACCGGAAACAATATTAGAAAGAGTAAAAGATAGTACAAACAGACCAATTCTTAACGGAAATATGAATGTTGAATTTATAAGTCAGTTAATGGCAAAGAGAGCGGATAAGTATGAAGCTGCTGCTGATATAACAGTGGCTACAGATAATAAAACCGTTGATGAAATCTGTGAAGAAATAATTGCCAAGTTAGATTAATAAAAGGAAGATAGTATGTTAGAAAGATTTTACCCTAATGAATATGTAGATTCTACATATATTATTGATTTTGAAAAATTGTATAACGAAGGATATAGAGGAGTATTATTTGATATAGATAATACATTGGTTCCACACGGAGCGCCAGCTACTAAACAAGCTATAGATTTTTTTGAAAAATTAAAACAAATAGGGTTTGGTTGTTGTCTAATATCTAATAACAAAGAACAACGTGTAAAGATGTTTAATGATGATGTTAAGGTTAATTACATTTTTGATGCTCACAAGCCTTCTGTAAAGGGATACCAGAAGGCTATGGAAGTATTGGGGACAGATACATCTAATACTTTATTTGTAGGCGACCAGATTTTTACTGATGTTTATGGAGCTAATAGAGCAGGATTGAAGACTATATTAGTTAAACCAATACATCCAAAAGAAGAGATTCAAATAGTACTTAAGCGTTATTTAGAAAAAATTGTTTTATATTTTTATAAGAGAAAAAATAAGAAGAAATAGTTGCTTAATGTAAAAAGTAGTTGAAAAATATGGCTATTTATTATAGAATGTAATAGAATGTGGTAATTATAATAAATATAAATATAATCCAGTTATTTTAAGGAGGAATATCGTAATGATATCAGCAGGAGATTTTAGAAATGGTATAACTATCGAATTAGATAATAATATATACCAGATAATCGAATTTCAGCACGTTAAGCCAGGTAAGGGTGCTGCTTTCGTTAGAACAAAATTAAAAAACATCAAGAGTGGTGGTGTGGTTGAAAAAACTTTCAGACCAACTGAAAAATGTCCACAGGCTCGTATTGACAGAAATGATATGCAGTATTTATACTCAGATGGTGATTTATATCACTTCATGGATGTTGAAACATACGAACAGATTGCTTTAAATGCAGCTGACATTGGAGATTCTTTAAAATTTGTTAAAGAAAACGAAATGTGTAAAATCTGTTCTCATAATGGAAATGTATTCGCTGTTGAACCACCATTATTTGTTGAACTTCAGATTACAAACACAGAACCAGGTGTAAAAGGTGATACAGCTACAGGTGCTACTAAGCCAGCAGTTGTTGAAACTGGAGCTACTGTATATGTACCATTATTTGTTAACCAGGATGATGTTATCAAGATTGATACACGTACTGGAGAATATTTATCTCGTGTTTAGTCAGTAGATTAATGTTTATAAGATTTACGTAATGCGGATTTGGGCTTTGCAACACGATGCGAATGTCTATGTATGCATAGTAGTCTTATTGTTATTGAAGTAAACTATTCCCGCGGATTTCTTGTCCGTGGGATTTTCTAGAGAATCTTTTATATAATTCAAAAATCTTTAAAAAGAATTATATCCAGATGTTTCTAAAATGCAAAAAGCATTTATTATCTTTTTCAAGCACGGTCGTGCAGAAATTAATCAAGAAAATTATAACTAAATACAATTAAATGGTAATTGGTAAATTATGTTTTTTTATAATGCCATAAATAAAATAGGAAAGGCATACTATCCTGGCAGGTATGAAAGGAAAAATGAATTACATACAGTTTAAGGAAGAAATGACACAAAGAGTAAGTGACTTAATAGGAGAGGAGGGTGAAGTTAGATTACATACGGTCATTAAGAATAATTCTGTTAAATTAGATGGAATTTCTGTTTTTGCAAAAAATAGAAATGTTTCACCAACAATATATTTAAATGATTTTTATGAAAGCTATAAGGAAGGCTGTCCAATAGAGGAATTGGTAAGGGATATAACTCATATATTTGAGAGAAAAAATGCTATGCTACAGTGTCCTAATATGGATTTTTTTAAAGAATATGAAAAAGTTTCAGAAAGGATAGTATATAAGGTGATTAATTATAACAGAAATAAAGAACTGCTAGAAACCATTCCTCATGTGAAATATATGAATTTAGCTGTAGTTTTTTACTATTTGGTTTCTAACAGTAAATTTGAAAATGCTACAGTTCTCATTAATAATAAGCATTTAGAAATGTGGGGGAAAGATATAGAGGATATGGTAGAAGTGGCTTCAAAGAATACCCCTGATATTTTAGAATGCGAAATTAAAAAATTAAGTGATATTATAGTTGAAGAGATGAGTGAAGAATTAGGTATGGAAATAGCGGAAGAAATAGGTGATGATAATACGCCAATGTACGTGATGACTAATAAAAAGCGCATATATGGGGCAGCGTGTATGTTATATCCTAATGTTATCAAGGAATTTGCCGAAAAAATGAATAGTGATATTTTTATTTTACCATCATCTGTTCATGAACTTATAATGATTCCGGTTAATAGAGTGGATGGTTCGGGAGAATTGGCACAAATGGTAAGAGAGGTTAATATGACTCAGGTCGCTTTGGAAGAGATTCTATCTGACAATGTATATATTTATAGTAGAAAAACAAATTCTATTTCTATTTCATTATAGCTTGTAATGAATCAAAGAATTTATGGAAAGTTTTGGCTATCTTACGGATGATAGTGTTCAATAAAGCTGCTTATAAAAACTTTTCGTTCCGGTGATAGTTTTTTGCTTTGACATAAAAATATCCTCTTGGATTAATATTTATTTAACATCAATCTAAGAGGATAAAACTCATATCTTTAGTTTTAATCTATGCACACTTGCATATTATTTTAATGCTTCGAAAAGAGCAACTAATGTTAATGACTGACCATATGCCATTGGTGCAATAATAATATTTTTGTAGTGATCGGCATCATATCCCATTCCTGTTCCACCAGAAACGTTTAATACAGTACCATCGCTATCTATATTTTTGCAAATGGCATCAATAGCTTTATCGGCATATTTTTGATAAGAAGAATCCAAAATTCCAAGCTTGATACCTTTGATAATACCTGTAATAATTGCAGCAGAGCCAGATACTTCTTCATAGCTGGTAGGATCATCCAATACAGTATGCCATAAACCAGATGGAGCCTGTAATTTGATTAATGCATTAACCTGAGCTTTAAAGGTATCAATTAAAAATGTTTTAACACCCGCATCAAGTGTATCATTACATACTTCTAAATAATCAATTATACCAAATGTAAACCAAGAGTTTCCTCTACACCAGAAAATACCACCAAAATTGCTATTTTCATTAAAACTCCAACCATGGTAAAAAAGACCTGTTTTCTTTTCGTATAAATATTTGATATGTAACAGAATCTGGTGAGTTGCTTCGCTAATCCAATCTTGACGATTATATTTATGTCCCATTTTATTTAGGAATAATACAGTCATAAAAATAGTATCAATCCACATTTCACTTTCGTTCAAGCGAACCCCTAATCTGTCACCTATTGCACTGGTTACATGTTGGAAAGCTCCTTCACGAGTTCTAGGCAGACATTCCATTAACCAGTTAGCCTGTTTTATACACATATCTTCATAGATAGGATCATTAAGAACATCTAATAAATCTACCAAAGTAAGATATGGTGCTGTTGTATTTACATTTTTTGATGGTAGCCCGATTTCAAGATTGTTTTTGTACCAATTTTTAAAGAACTCACTATATCTGTTGTCACCGTAGTAGTTATTTAATTTATTAAGTCCATATAGACCTACACCCTGTGGCCAATCCCATTCACTAATACCGAAATCACGAGGAATTAGTCCTTTTGCTAAACTGTCTTTATTTGAAATGTCGGTGTCGCAGTCTGGAGCACCGAGGTTCATTAGTTTTTCAACTACTAGGTCTATTTTTTGTAGTAATAATTCGTTTGTCATATCATACCTCCTAAACGTTAGCATACAATACAAAATACATTATTATAATACAAAATAAAACAACAAAAAACAATGTGAAAACAACTGAAAAAATTTAAGGTTTATCAGCGATTTTAACAATATTATCCTTGGGGAAGATACGTAGGAATTTTAATGGGAAATAAGTAGGCTTATGTGTATCTGAATTTGGAACGAAAGATTTGCAAATGAACTGTAAAATAGAAAAGTTTATAATTGTTATGCACAAAATGTTTCAGTTGCTATGGAAAAAAAGATATGATATAATACATTAGATATATAGACTTATGTCAAATAATACAAGGAGGTTTTTAGGTATGAAACATGTAAAAACATTAAATACTAAGAATTTAAAAAATACAATGAAAAAAGGCGGATGTGGAGAATGCCAGACTTCATGCCAGTCTGCATGTAAAACATCATGTACAGTAGGAAATCAGAGCTGCGAAAATAAATAATATATAGTGCTTTGATTTACGCAATACAATGAGAGGAATAATCTGCCTGTAAGATTGTTTAGTGAGTGTTGCGATAACTTGTGAAACAAGCAAAGCGTGTTTTACATAGTTTATATGCCACAAAGTGGCTGTATAATGTTATGAGCAAACAGCGAAACGGATTGAGAATATTCGTTTGTGTGCGATATTTTGGGAGTGTGTTTTGGTGTATATTTTTCCAAAACACACTCGTTGTATGATATAAGATATGTTGAAAGGAGACCATTACAGTGGTTCATCAGTATAAGAATAATGGCTATGACATTTTACTTGATGTTGCTAGTGGAGCAATTCACGTAGTAGATGATTTGGTTTATGATGTGGTAGCATTATTAAATGAATTAGATTCAGAGGATCCTAAGAGATTTCTTGAAGACAATGAGGTAGAAGATAAGGTTATCAAACCTTTAGAGAATAAATATTCAAAAGAAGAGCTATTAGAAGCAATAAGTGACGTTAAAGAGCTTATTGAAGATGAATCTTTGTTTACACGAGATGTATACAAGGATTACATTATGGATTTTAAGAAGAGACAGACTGTTGTTAAGGCTTTATGTTTACATATTGCCCATGATTGTAATCTTGCATGTAGATATTGTTTTGCAGAAGAAGGAGAATATCATGGAAGGCGTGCATTAATGTCTTACGAGGTTGGAAAAAAGGCATTAGATTTTCTTATTGCCAATTCTGGAAACAGAAGAAATCTTGAAGTTGATTTCTTTGGTGGGGAGCCATTAATGAATTGGCAGGTTGTTAAGGATTTAGTGAAATATGGTAGAGAACAGGAAGCAATTCACAATAAGAAGTTTAGGTTTACGTTGACAACAAATGGTGTATTGCTTAATGATGATATATTAGAGTTTGCTAATAAAGAGATGAGTAATATCGTACTCAGTATAGATGGTAGAAAGGAAGTTCATGACTTCATGAGACCTTTTAGAAAAGGTGCCGGAAGTTATGATTTGATAGTTCCTAAATTTATTAAGACTGCAGAGAGCAGAAATCAGAATAATTACTATGTAAGGGGAACCTTTACTCATCATAATTTAGACTTTTCTAAGGACGTATTACATCTTGCAGATATGGGATTTAAGCAGATTTCTGTTGAACCAGTAGTAGCTGCAGATGATGAAGAGTATTCATTAAAAGAAGCTGATTTGCCAACAATTTTTGAAGAATATGACAAGTTAGCAGTTGAAATGATTAAGAGAGAAAAAGAAGGAAGAGGATTTAATTTCTTCCATTTTATGATTGATTTGGAAGGTGGACCATGTGTTGCTAAACGTTTATCAGGATGTGGTTCAGGAACAGAATATTTAGCCGTTACTCCTTGGGGAGATTTGTATCCATGTCATCAGTTTGTTGGAGAAGAAAAGTTCCTTATGGGAAATGTTGATGAGGGTATTAAAAATACGGAAATACGAGATGAATTTAAACTTTGTAATGTTTATGCAAAGGATAAATGTAAAGATTGTTTCGCTAGGTT
>CAYOMP010000160.1:0-6537 GCA_964405075.1 uncultured Lachnospiraceae bacterium | reverse complement strand
AACGAAGAAATTCTATTTAAAAAATTATAAAACAAGACTTTTTGTAAATTCCTTTTCATCTGAATGTTTTACTTCAAATGAAAGCGAAATATATTTTGATATTTTTCCATCGAATGTAAGCGAGAAATTAGTAGTAGAAATAATGAATCAATCTTGTGAATCTCCTATGTCTTGGACTCAAAAAAAAGACCAAATCAAGGCCCACAAAATTGATATAGCTTTGGATGAGTTTGGAACAGAGATTACTGATGTGGATTCAGTTAATGTATTTGAACCTTCTATTGTGAAGGTATCTCATTCAATTATTACAAATATTCATAATTCTTTGACTAAACAAAAGAAGTTAGAAAAAATATGCAGTTACTTACATTCTAGAGGAATTTCTATTTTAGCATTAGGCGTTGAAACAAAAGAAGAATTAGATTATCTCAAATCGGTAAATATAGATATGGCACAAGGTTTTTACTTTGGAATGCCAGAATAGATTATGTATCAAACTTTTAACTTTTCTATGATATCAAAAAATAAGCAAGATTGTCTTTCGACAATCCTGCTTATTTTTTAATTCTATTATATTACATTAATTTTTCATATAATTCTGTAATTTCAGCAACACTAGTTTCTCTAGGATTTCCTGGACGACAAGCATCATCATATGCTGACTGCGCAAGGAATGGAATGTCTTCTTTCTTAACAATTTCTTTAAGGTCTGCTGGAATACCAACATCTGCTGAAAGTTTCTTAACAGCATCAACAGCAGCCTTTCTGTATTCTTCCTGAGACATATTCTCAGTTCCTTTAACGCCCATTGCCTGTGCAATATATTTATATTTTTCACCTGTAAATGGAGCATTATATTCCATTACTGTTGGAAGAATGATAGCATTAGCTACACCATGTGGAGTATCATATAAAGCTCCAAGTGGATGTGCCATTGAATGAACGATACCCAAACCAACGTTTGAGAAGCCCATACCTGCAACATACTGTCCAAGTGCCATTCCTTCTCTACCTTCTGGAGTGTTATCAACTGCACCTCTTAATGAACGAGCAATAATTTCAATTGCTTTTAAGTGGAACATATCTGATAATTCCCAAGCACCTGCTGTTATGTATCCTTCAATTGCATGAGTTAAAGCATCCATTCCAGTAGCTGCTGTAAGTCCCTTAGGCATTGATGACATCATATCAGGATCAACTACTGCTATAATTGGAATATCATGTGGATCTACACATACAAATTTTCTATTTTTTTCAACATCTGTTATTACATAGTTAATTGTTACTTCTGCTGCTGTTCCTGCTGTAGTTGGAACTGCAATAATTGGAACACATTTATTCTTAGTATCAGCAACACCTTCAAGGCTTCTAACATCCTCAAACTCTGGATTATTAATAATGATTCCTACTGCTTTTGCTGTATCCATTGATGAACCACCACCAATAGCAATAATGTAATCAGCACCTGAAGCTTTGTATGCTTTAACACCTTCCTGAACGTTTTCAATTGTTGGATTTGCTTTTATATTAGAATATATTTCATAAGCAAGACCAGCATTATCAAGAACATCTGTAACCTTCTTAGTTACATTAAATTTGATTAAGTCTGGGTCTGAACATACAAATGCTTTCTTATATGCTCTAGCCTTTACTTCGTCAGCTATGCTATTAATTGCCCCAGAACCATGATATGAAGTTTCGTTTAAAATAAATCTGTTTGCCATTGTTAAACCTCTCCTTTTGTTTTAATAAAACCAAACAATTACACCCCAATATTGTTTTAGTTTGATTTATTTCTAATTATTTTGCTTTCACAGCTAATTTTATTATACCACTCTATTTTTTTATTGCAATATTTCTATATATTTTTTAATTATAAGTTTATTTTTGTTAATTTTTACTTTTTTAAATATATTGCAACACTTTTTAAGCAAAACTTATGAATTACTATTTCAACAACTCCATAAATAATTTTTCACCAATCATAGTTTCAGGCTTAAATGCTTTAGAATCCACATAATTGTATATATCAGACTTAAGTTGTTTTGATACTGTGTCTTTTGCATTCAAATCAAAACCACAAAATAGTATATTTGCATTTTTTATCTTAAACTCAAATAAAGGTGAATTTGGCGTATTGTCGGCAAAATTAGATACATTTTCTACAATAGGCTTGAAATCCTTTCCAAATACTGAAATGTCCACACTCTTTGAATTATCCAACAGCTCCTTCCATTGATAATCTGGATACTTTTCTGTTGGAAACTCAGTAAAAACCGGGTGAGTGTTATCAATTATTGCACCACATGGTTTCTGAGAAGGAAAATGAACAGGTGACCAAAATACTGGAATAAAACTCCCCTCAATTAAATTTTTAATACTATCAGCAGTCATTATTGCAGATCCACCAGTTTGAATAATTTCTTCAAATTCCTCTTTTGTCTTGATTACTTTTACATCTTTTTCTATTTCTTTTTCCACAAAGACGTATATGTTCCATGAATTTGTGTACTCTCCAACCCTTAATTCCACTCTAAGCTGTGAAGATTTCTGTATTTTATCAAGAGGAATGCTTACATGATTATCTGTAGTTGCTATTCGATAAAATAATTCTCCATCATTGTAAATCATTAGTTCAAATACAGGATTCTCAACTCTTGTCTGCCCATAATCATACAAATCAAGGGTTGCCTCAATCATTTCTGTATTTTTAAATATCCTTTTAGCTTTGAACAATGGTACAACACTATTACAAAACTGTTTGAACTGTTCCGGCTCAATAAGTCCTTTGCTATTGAAAAAAACGTCAAGTATTCCAACAGTTGCAGTATACTGCCCCGTGTAATCAGAAAGTGAAAGTAACTCAAATCCACCAAAATTCTTTGTTCTAAGTGCTGCTTCTATATCTTCTTTATACAATCTAACAGCCAAATCACCTGATGCCTTAACATACTCTCTTAGTTTATTGTATATGCCTTTTTTATTCATGCTTTTTCTAATTACATCAAAATTAGCAGGCATCATATTTCCTGTATATTTTTCAATAATATCAACATCTGGATACACGCAGTACTGCCCTATTTCAAAAGAGATAATTGGCACAGAAACATCATTAACAGCTTTGTTATAATCAACATTTGTGCCATTTGCAACAATATCATGTATATCCTGTATTCTTATTTTGTTACCACCTGCCTCATAGGCACACAGATAATCTTCACATGGCAAAACCGGGTGGTCAAAATTAGTAGTAAGTGTGTAAATGCGACGCTTATCATATGCCTTAATCTGTGTAATAATATCCTCCAGCAGTTCAAAATCCCCCATATTCTCATTACCATTGGAGAACATAATAAAACATGGGTGATTACCATATGTCTTTGAAATGTTAAGTGCCTCCTTGGAATAATACTCCCGATGAATGCAGTCTTCACCAACTTCAATGGCACATACATCGCGGTTTAACCATAAAGGCATTTCAACTGATACATATATTCCCATTTCATCTGCTGCACAAAAGGCGCTTTCTGGCGGACACCATGCATGAAAACGCACATGATTTAAACCATAGCTTTTAATAATTTCAAATTTTCTTCTCCATACATCAATGTCTGTTGATGGATATCCAGTCAAAGGATTAATGGCACAATCTGTAGTTCCTCTTAATGCAATCGGCTTATTATTTAAAAGAATCTGTTTGTTTTCTGTTCTAATTGTACGCATACCAAACTTAACAGACTTTTCATCAGACATACCCTCACACTTAAATTTTACATTAAGAGTATATAATTCAGGATTAAATTCATCCCAATATTTAATGTCTTCCATTTCATAGCTTAAATATTCTACCTGTCTTGAATTAAACAACTCTCTTGAAAAATACTTTGTTTCAAATATTCTTCCGTCAGGTGCTGTAACTGATATCTCAATTTCTCCGTTTCGCCTTTCAAATGGCGAATGAACATCACTAATTTCAATTAGGCGTACATCAATACCATTTTCCTTTGGATAAACCTGTATATTTTCCAAATGAAAAATGTCCTCACATATCAATTCAATCCTACCTATAATCCCATTCCAATATCCTTGCGTATCAATGCTGTAGCCACTTGCCATTATGTCCATATTCAATAGGTTTCTATTATCAATACGTAAGGTAAACTCATGTTTTCCTGCTGTTAATTTTCCTGTTAAATTGTATATATGAGGAGCTGACAGTTCAATTATCTGTCTGCCAATTTTTTCTCCATCAATCCATAATTCAGAAGCTATATTTACACGTTCCAAGAAAAGCTTAAGGGATTTCCCTTCAAATTCTTTTGGAACATCTATTTCTTTTTGTAACCATAATGGTGCAATATATTCATAGGCTTCCCTTGGCGCACGAAGTGCCTCCCTCGTTAATTCATCATAATATTCCTGTTTTTTACCGATACTATTATCACAGGTCGAACCTGGCAAGACAAAACCATCTAGCTCAAATTTCTCCTTATAATATTCATTTATAATTCCGCTATCGGCATAATCAGTTCTATATTTCCATATTCCGCTTAAATCCAGCCTTTCCATAGTTAAAACTCCTTATAAAAATCATTTTTCATTTCCGACATAACTAAATAGCATTCCCTGCCATATAAAATTTTTGCCGGAACACGCCATGGTCTGCCATAATAAAAATTATCTGCTACAAGCTCGCCGTCGGCATAAATCTGTGCCGTATCATACTTATCACATATTTCTATAAATCCATCACAACCTGATACTATGAGCTTTTTCCACGTTCTTTTTCTCTCTTTACCAATATTTAACTCATTGGCATACACAGGTACAAAAGGCTCTTTTACAGTCTCAAATATTACTTCTGCCTGCTTAAACTCTCTTTTTTCAGTGTAATGTTCAAATTGCAAACCGTTCCACATACTGTAAGAAAAATCACCATTTTGTACTGCACAAATACTATCATTGCACTGATAAATATCACATTTTTCACCAATATAAAGCCTATCAGACAGTTTTCTTGCATATTTTGCCTGCTCCCAGGTAATGGTCACAATTTGTATATTATTTACTTTTATTACTTTTCCCTCTTCAGGCTTAAAACTGCTGCCATCAGTAAATTTGTATTCAGGTTCAATACCATTTATTTTTACAAAGAAGTATGTATCTTCTACTCGGCAAAGTAATTGAGCTGTGGCATATTCAAGTTCATTACCTGATAAATCTATCTTAAATGGTAAAATAAAACTTACATCGCCACAAATGTTAAGTGGTGGATACTCTACAATTCCCGTATCAATAACTGCATCCTGAATATCCGCAATTTTTGCCAGCCTTTGATAATGATTAATGAATACAAAGCCACTATTTCCATCAGTACGCATTGCATATCTTAAAGATGCTAAATCATCAGCTGTAACTACGTTTTCAGCCTCAACATATTCCATAGGTGCCAGTATATTTCCAAAATCATTAACAAACATATGAAGGATATTTATCAGTCTGTACTGCTCTCTAATCTCCCCATACTCCGAAATTGGTGCCTGAAAATCATAAGACAATATTGAATAATCATTAGGATAGCCTGTCTCTTTTGATTCATTAAGTGTAGACAATTTGCCAATTTTATTCGTACCACCCTTGTACATATAGTAACCTACAAGATTATTTCCAGAACCAAGTTTTACAAGGGAAAGGCTATAAATATCTATCCCTTCGATAATTGGTCTTCTGTGGTGAGTTACCTGTATTCCGCCCCCCAACTCACAAGTGGCAAAGGGATATTTTTCATAAGGCAGTCGCCAACCATCTTTATCAAACCCATTAATAACATCTGTTCCTATGGCAGTGTCATTTCGAATTTTGTTAAAAGCATAATGTACCGACAATGGAAGTCTGTCTATATGCTCCGTCCATGGTGCTTCACAATACGCTCCGAACACTGGAACCACATCATCAACAGGAATTTTGGCACCATAGGCACTGTTCCATCCTGTAACGGTGTATAGCGGTGCCTTAAAGCCTATTTCAAGTGCCATTTTTTTTAATTCCAGCAGATGTTCAGCATTATCAACAAGTTCATTTTCAAACTGAATCCCTATAATATTTCCGCCATTTTCATAAAATAATTCCTTCACCTGCTCGTATATTTTTTCATACCATATTCGTACCTTAGCCATATATTCACAATTATTATCTCGTAATTTATATGACTTTTTTATAAGCCAATCAGGAAAACCGCCATTACGGCATTCACCATGTGCCCAAGGACCTATACGAATTATTACATCAAGCCCGGCTCTTTTTGCATCTTGAATAAACTTGCGTATATCATAATCACCAATAAAGTTGAATTCTCCCTCAATCTCCTCATGATAAATCCAAAACAGATATGTCGCCACAACAGTAATACCGCCTGCTTTCATTTTACAAAGTTCACGATACCAATTGCTACAGTTATCCCGTACAAAATGATATTCTCCCATTACACCTATCCATGGCTGGTTACCCCGAGTAAAATACAGGCTTGTAACATCAATA
>CAYOMP010000159.1:0-6549 GCA_964405075.1 uncultured Lachnospiraceae bacterium | reverse complement strand
TATTAATAAGGATACAGTGGAATTTACACCTAACTTTGATGAAACAGAGAAGGAACCAACAGTATTACCATCAAGATATCCTAATCTTTTAGTTAATGGAACAACTGGTATCGCTGTAGGTATGGCTACTAATATTCCACCTCATAACTTAAGAGAAGTGGTTAATGCAGTAGTTAAAATTATAGATAATCAGGTATTAGAAGATAGAGATACTACAATTGAAGAAATATTAGATATAGTAAAGGGACCGGATTTTCCAACTGGTGCAGAGATTCTTGGACGTACAGGGATTGAAGAAGCATACAGAACAGGTAGAGGAAAAATTAAGGTTAGAGCAGTAACAAATATTGAAACATTACCAAATGGTAAGAGTAGAATTGTTGTAACTGAATTACCATATATGGTAAATAAAGCTAAATTAATAGAAAAAATAGCTGAACTTGTTAAAGATAAAAAAGTAGATGGAATTACTGACTTAAGAGATGAATCTTCAAGAGAAGGTATGAGAATTTGCATCGAATTACGAAAAGATGTAAATGCCAATGTATTATTAAAATATTTATATAAACATACTCAATTGCAGGATTCATTTGGTGTAATAATGTTAGCATTGGTAAATAATGAACCTAAGGTTTTGAATTTATATGATATGCTTAACTACTATTTGTTACATCAAAAAGAAGTTGTAACAAGAAGAACAAAATATGAATTAAACAAAGCAGAAGAAAGAGCACACATTTTAGAAGGATTAATGATTGCTCTTGATAATATCGATGAAGTTATAAATATCATTCGTTCATCAGAAAATGTAGCAACAGCAAAGGAAAGTTTAATTGCCAGATTTGAATTAACAGATGTACAAGCTCAGGCTATTGTTGATATGCGTCTTCGTGCTCTTACCGGATTGGAAAGAGAAAAATTAGAAGCAGAATATCATGAATTGTTGGAAAAAATTGCAGAATTAAAAGCAATTTTATCAGATGAAAAAAGATTGTTAAGTGTAATAAAAGAAGAAATTCTTATCATTGCAGAAAAATATGGTGATGATAGAAGAACTTCTATTGGATTTGATGAAAGTGAAATTTCAATTGAAGATTTGATTCCTGTTGATGATACAGTTATTACAATGACAAACTTAGGATACATAAAGAGAATGACTGTAGATAATTTCAAGAGCCAGCATAGAGGTG
This sequence comes from uncultured Lachnospiraceae bacterium, assembly GCA_964405075.1. Taxonomy (GTDB): domain Bacteria; phylum Bacillota; class Clostridia; order Lachnospirales; family Lachnospiraceae; genus CAYOMP01. The sequence goes on along the minus strand of CAYOMP010000159.1, from coordinate 5,359 downwards.
GTAAAGGAATTAAAGGTATGCAGACCATTGAAGAAGATTATATCGAAAATCTTTTTATGACAACTACTCATCACTATATTATGTTCTTTACTGATAAAGGTAAGGTATATAGATTAAAAGCATACGAAATACCAGAAGTAGGTCGAACAGCCAGAGGTACTGCAATTATTAATTTGATTCAGTTAACACCAGGAGAAAAAATAACAGCAGTAATACCAATGAAAGAATATAAAGACGGTAATTATTTAATGATGGCTACCAAAAATGGTATTGTTAAGAAAACATCAATTACAGAATACGCAAATGTTAGAAAAACAGGACTTCAAGCAATTAATCTTAGAGAAGATGATTCATTAATTGAGGTAAAAGTAACAAAGGGAAATAATGATATTTTATTAGTTACAAAGAACGGTATGTGTATTAGATTTAATGAAAATGATGTTAGAAATACTGGAAGAACATCAATGGGTGTTATTGGTATGAATTTATCAGATACAGATGAAGTAGTAGGAATGCAGTTAGATACCCAGGGTGAGGCATTACTTATTGTATCAGAAGATGGAATGGGTAAAAGAACATCATTAGATGAATTTACAAGACAGTATCGTGGTGGTAAAGGTGTAAAATGTTATAAGATTACTGAAAAGACAGGAAGCGTAATAGGATTTAAGTCAGTAAATGATGATAATGAAATTATGCTTATTACAACCGAAGGAATAATTATAAGAATGGCTGTAGATGATATTTCAGTATTAGGCAGAATAACATCAGGCGTTAAACTTATAAATCTCGACGATAATGTAAAAGTAGCTAGTATAGCAAAGGTACGTGAAACAGTAGTAAAAGATTACGAAGAAGTTATCGATGAAACTGAAGACGTTAGCGAAGAAAATAAATAACAGTTAGAGTGCGATTTTTTTAATCGCACTCATTTTTTAATCCATAGAAAAGTTCTACTATGAATTAAAAATGTTCCTAAATGGATGAACACTCGCACGAAGATGCACCTTGGAACATTCTTTGTTTTATAAAATAACTTGTTAAATTAGAATAAAAAATTATTTGTTTTAGATAAAATTAAAAAACGTGAAATTAAACAGATTACAAGTAAGAAGTTTGTTTTTAAGACATCGATTATGTTTAAAAAGGTTGTTTGCAAACTCTCTAATCCTTTATATTGATAAATAAAGTCATATATATTATTATTGTTAATATAAAAAAGAAAGAGATTAAAGAGATGAATAGAGATAAAATAAAAGATAATATTTTAAAAAACATAAAATACATACCATTCTTAATATTTTTTATAATGATGTTAAAACAATTTTTAAATGTATTTGTATATTTTGATGATTATGGATTTGCATCATTAAGCTATAGTAAAACAATCGAAGGGGTTGAAGGTTTAAATTATAATTTACTCCAGTTAATCAAATTTTTGTATATGTATTATATGAATTGGGGAGGAAGAGTAATAAGCTTTGGAGTAGAAGCATTATTATTAAAAAATGGAGTAATAATTATGCAAATAGCTATGGCAATTGCTGTTTCATTAATTTTCTATTTTTCATATAAAATTATAAGTATAAAGAGTAAGAAAATAGGATTATTTTCAGCAATACTTATATGTAGTTTATATGGATTGATTCACATAGGAATGTTGAGAGATTCATTTTACTGGTATACATCAGCTGCTATATACGTGTTACCATTTGTACCATATTTCATAGGAGTATATTTTTGGACAAGTAATTCAAATGATAATGGTAAAATAAAAAATGATAAATTTGAAATATTGAAAAGAACACTGATAACAGTAGTTATTTTTATAGCATCTTTTTCGCAAGAACAGGTATCAATTTCTTTAAGCGTTCTTATTGGAGTATATATTGTAATTAATTACATTTTTTATAAAAGAATCAAAAGATATGACATTATAAATTTAATTTCATCAATTTTAGGAACTATATTTGTAATGTTTGCACCGGGTAACCAAGGCAGAATGGGAGAAAATCCTTTGTTTTATGCCACTCCTTTAGTTACAAGAACTATTGGAAATATTAATGCAATATATGATGAAGTATTTGGGTATAAGTTTATATATATCATGAATGTATATATTTTTTCATTAATTCTACTGGGAATTATTATGTTTATAAAAAATTATAAATATAAATTTATACATTTAGTGTTTTCAATAACAAATTTAATAATATTGTCTCTGATTATTATTAAAAAAGTGCCGTTATATGATTTATTAAGTAATAAACTAAGTACCAATTTGATTTTAGGATTAATTACACTATATATAATTTTTTTGTGTATAGAAATAATTTTTTATTATATAAAAGAAAATAAATTCATTATATTATCAATATTTGTAGCATCCTTATGTACAATTGGTTCAATGGCTTTTATACCATGTATAACAATTAGATGTTATGTACCTTTTGTAATATTAAGTTTTCTAATTATTACAGATATCATTACAGATTTTTTAGAAGAAGTAAAAATGACAAAAGAAATAAAAGGGAAAAAATTAGAACTATTATTTGAATTAATTATATTAATTTGTATAGTTCCTATATCCTTTAAAAACTATAAAGTAATATTAGAAGGTTATGAGGCAAATATAGAATATCATGTTGAAAATGATAGAAAACTAAAGGAATTATCTGATAAGCTTAAAAACGGGGAAAAAATATCCGAGATTACATTAAGTAAATTGCCAAATGAAATTTGTGCAAATCAAATGCCTTATCAAGAGGGATTTTCATATATAGAAGAATGGATGAAAGAATATTATAATATTGATTCTGATGTAGAGTTTAAGTGGAAGTAAAGAAATAGGAGGTTATATTAATGATAAGAATGGTGGATGTAAATGAAATTACAAAAAATATAAAGGAAATGTGCATAGAGGCTAATCATTTTCTTTCAAAGGATATGTGTGAAGCTTTAGAAAAAGCAAACAAGAATGAGGAATCCTCATTGGGAAAACAAATTCTGGATCAATTAAAAGAAAATATGGAAATAGCAGGGGAAGAAATGATACCAATATGCCAGGATACCGGTATGGCAGTAATTTTTATGGAAATTGGGCAGGATGTACATTTTGAAAATGGTCAATTGCTGGATGCTGTAAATGAAGGTGTAAGACAAGGTTATGTTGATGGATATTTAAGAAAATCAGTAGTAAAAGACCCAATAATTAGAGAAAATACTAAGGATAATACACCAGCAGTAATTCATTACAATATTGTTCCAGGTGACAAAGTGAAAATAACACTGGCACCAAAGGGTTTTGGAAGTGAAAATATGAGTAGAGTTTTTATGTTAAAACCAGCAGATGGAATTGAAGGAGTAAAAAATGCTATTATTACTGCGGTAAAAGATGCAGGACCAAATGCATGTCCTCCAATGGTTATAGGAGTAGGAATAGGAGGAACATTCGAAAAATGTGCTCTTATGGCAAAAGAAGCTTTAACAAGAAATGTAAATGAGCATTCATCAATAGAATATGTTAAAGATTTAGAAGTTGAAATGTTGGAAAAAATAAATCAACTTGGAATAGGTCCAGGGGGATTAGGAGGAAAGACAACAGCATTGGCAGTAAATATTAATACATATCCAACACATATAGCAGGTTTACCAGTTGCTATAAATATATGTTGTCATGTAAATAGACATGTAGTTAGAGTTGTATAATTAACATCAATATAAGAAATTGATATTAATTATATATTGGATTTTATTTCTATCACAGGAAATAACTTGATAAATTAAAGTAATAAAGTGTAATTTACTATGATATAAAAAGCATTCTGTGTAATATGCGTAGATTAAGGATGCGAAGTTTGACATAAAGGTACCGTTCGTGCGCGGAAATGTGATTTACACATTCTTTGTTCTATAAAAAATATTTTTAATTATCAGGTTTTAATTAAGAAAAAGTGAGTTTATTTATAAAAGAAAAAAAGGTACAAGAAAATGGAGGGAAGATAATAATGAACAATGAGAAATATATAACAGCTCCAATAAGTGCAGAAGAAGCAAAAAAACTTAGAGCGGGAGATTATGTATATATAACAGGAAAGATTTACACAGCAAGAGATGCTGCGCATAAAAGGATGTATGAAGCTTTAGAAGAAGGAAAAGCTTTACCGATAGAATTAGAGAATAATATTATTTATTATATGGGACCATCACCTGCAAGAGAAGGAAGACCTATAGGTTCAGCTGGTCCAACAACAAGTACAAGAATGGATAAGTATGCACCTAAATTGTTAGATTTAGGTTTAAAAGGTATGATTGGAAAAGGAAAGAGACAACAGCCTGTTATAGATGCAATAACAAGAAATGGGGCCGTATATTTTGCTGCAGTAGGTGGAGCAGGTGCCTTACTTTCAAAAAGAATAAAAAAATCAACAGTTATAGCTTATGATGACTTAGGAACAGAAGCTATAAGAGAATTAGAAGTAGAGAATTTTCCTGTTATTGTTGTAATAGATTCAGAGGGAAATAATCTATATGAAATGAATGTAAAATAGAAAAATTGAAGTTTGTTGGGTAAATTTTTTGTGATATTTATAAAAGAATTTTCATTTCCAATACAGACACGCTTGCGCTTGATACATACGTAGCAGTACTAAATTCGCACAAGTGCTCATTAAGTGCTGACGTATGTATGACAGTCTGCTATGGAATATGAAAATTCTATTTTAAATATGCACAAAGAAATGTTAAGTAGATATTGAGATGGAGGCGCTGGAGCGCGATAACAGGAATTTACGGAGTTAGCAAATTCCTGTTTTAGTGAACTAATAAAATGGAGAAATGTACAGATGAATAAATATAAAATTGCATCAGTGTTGATGATTATTCATGGAGCATTTATGGAAATAGGCGGTTGCTTTTGCCTAATTCCTATAATTATATTAGGTGCAGATAAGTTTGATATAAATGAATATATTTCGTTTATTGTTCCGTATTTTCAAGAAAATATGAATTTGATGCTTATAATGGGAATGCTTTATGGAATTGTAAGGGTTATAGGAGCAATTGGATTATGGAAAAATAGAATGTGGGGACTGGTATTATCTATTATAAATTGTGTTATTACAATGGCTCTGATGATGTTTATGTTACCTGCAGGTATTATGGATGGAATACTTGCTTGTAGTGCATTGATTTTAATTTTAACACAGTATTTTGGGGGTAAAAAAATCATAGAATAAACAATTGAAAATTAGAAGTTGTCGAATTAATTTATTTGTGTATTAATATAGACTTTTCTTTGACAATATAGACACATTTACTATTTTGATATTAATTTAAATTGAATCAGAATAATGCATTC
>CAYOMP010000158.1:0-6550 GCA_964405075.1 uncultured Lachnospiraceae bacterium | reverse complement strand
AAAAAAACTTAACCAGACTTTATTCATCCGAAGTACTAAACGAGTACAATTAACCCCTGAAGGCGAAATACTATTAAGACATATTGAACCGGCCATGAATCTTATTAAACGTGGCGAGGCTCAGATTCTTGAAGCTAATTCTCTTGGTGGTGGACAGCTTAGAATTGGTGCCAGTGATACAATATGTCGTTATTTTTTGGTTCCTTATTTAAAGAAATTTCACAAGGAATATCCTAACGTTCATATTAAGGTTACTAATCAAACTTCAATCAAATGTGTTGATTTATTAGAAAGCGGGCAGGTAGACTTAATTGTTACCAACTATCCAAACTCTCAGTTGAATAATACAAATCACATTAAGGTAATCAAGGATTTCCAGGATGTGTTTATTGCTAATAGAAAATACTTTGATTTAGGAAACGATAAAGTAACTTTACATCAGTTACAGCGTAATCCTATCCTAATGCTAGACAGAAACAGTACTACCAGTGAATATCTTCACCAGATATTCCAGCAGCATCAGCTTGACTTAGTCCCAGAAATAGAATTAAGTAGTAACGATTTACTTATTGACTTAGCCAGAATTGGTCTTGGTATTGCATTTATTCCAGATTATTGTGTACCAGCTAACGATTCTGAATTGTATACAGTTAATGTTGATGAAGAATTACCTAAACGTCAGTTAGTTGTGGTTCACAATCAGCATTTGCCTATTTCACAGGCGGCGAGCAAATTTGTTGAATACTTTGATAATTAAGCTTACTTATCTGACACAGAATATTTATAACACTATTCTGTGTCAGATTTTTTAATCCTCATTTTTCCAAAAATCCCTTAAACTGCCAAGCACTCTATTTCTATTGGTCATCTCGATATTTTTCCATTCTCTTGGAAACAATTGTTTATACTGGTAATTTCCAAATCTATCATCTAATAACAAAATTATTCCCTTATCTTCTTCTGTTCGAATCACTCGCCCGGCTGCCTGTAACACCTTATTTATTCCCGGAAATCGATAAGCAAAATCAAATCCATTATCACCTTGCAAATCATAGTAATTTTTCAATATTTCCCGCTCATTGCATATTTGTGGTAAACCAGTTCCAACAATAATACTACCTATTAAATCGTCACCTTTCAAATCGATTCCCTCTGAAAAAACACCTCCAAGCACGCATAATCCTACTACTTCTTCGTTACTTGAATCAGAGAATTCATTGAGAAATTCTTCCTTGTCGATTTCTTTCATTCCCTGATGCTGGCATATATATTTAACTTTCCCATCTTGATTGAGTAGTGAATACACATCCTGCATAAACCTATACGAAGGAAAAAATACCATATACTTTCCTTTTTTTACTTTAATCGTTTCATATATGTATTCTGCAATTTTTTCATAAGTTTCCACATTTCTACGTGTATACTTACTACTCACATCTGTCCCTATAAGTACTTTACGATTTTCATCTTTAAAGATTGATTCTGCATATATTGCATAATCTGAGGTATCACCACTTAACAATGCCTTGTAATAATTAATTGGTAATAAGGTTGCCGAGAAAAATACTGCACTATTACCTTTTTCAATACATTCGCATAGACATTTAGATGGATTAACACAAAACAATTTAATTCTAAATCTACCCTCATTATCATGTTCTGTATAAGTAACATAATTATCATCCATATTTTCATACATATTTATGAAATGTCTTATTTCAAAGTAAAAATCTAATACTTCTTTTCTTAGCTCTCTATCATTACAACTTTCTAAGAACTTTTCTATTTCTACAGATAAGGTAAGTAATGTCATGGCAAATGCAGCTATATTCTCCAGTATCTCATAATTTTCGCATTCTCGCTTCAATACTAATAAATTTCTATTACACCGCTCTAATGCTTTTGCTAATTTCATATTTTCATATTTTACCTTATTCTTAATAATAAGGAAATCTTCCTTATAAAGGCTGGCACTGTACATTTCTCTGCCACGTTCTACTAAATTATGTGCTTCATCTATCAAAAATAGGTACTCACCTTTATTACCTTCTGCAAAAAATCTCTTCAATGCAACATTTGGATCAAACACATAATTATAATCGCAAATAATCGCATCACTCCAAGTGGATACATCAAGACTCATTTCAAAAGGACATACATTGTGCTTAATAGCGTATTCTTCTATTTTTTCTCTATCAAAACAATCTTCATTATTAATTAAATCAAATACAGCATCATTTACTCTGTCATAATGACCTTTTGCATATGGGCAGTTGCCTGGATTACAATCCATTTTCTCGCAAAGACAACTTTTTTCCTTTGCAGTTATTATTATAGTTTTTAATCTCAACTCTTGTTTTCTTAATATTTCAAATGCTTCACTGGCAACAGTTCTCGTTATGGTCTTTGCTGTAAGATAAAAAATCTTATCTCCCTTACTCTCACCTATAGCTTTAATTGCCGGGAATACAGTTGAAATAGTCTTTCCAACTCCTGTTGATGCCTGAATAAAGAGGCGAGTTTTCCTGCTAATGGCACGGTATACATTAGCCGTCAATTCTCTTTGTCCTTCACGATATTCAAAAGGGAATTCAACATTTTTAATTGATTGGTTCCTTAATATGCTCCAATCATATTGAAACTTTGCCCACTTGTAATAGGCATTAATTATTTCCTGAAACCAATTAGACAATTCTTCAAAGGTATAAACAGTCTTAAAATATCTCTTTTCTTCCGTGTCAATATTACAATATGTCATCTGTATTTCTATTTCTGGCAATTCATTCTGCAAAGAATATATAAATCCATAGCATTTTGCCTGTGCCTCATGTATCTCTATTGGACCACTCAATTTTTCCAAGTCCATATACATACACTTAATTTCATCTATAGTAACTGGACATTGACCTTCTTTCAGATTAACCTCTCGCTTAATTATTCCATCTGCCCTGCCTTCAACTATAATATCAAATTCACCCTTTGGTATTACCTGTTTTAGCATTACCTCTGCCATATATTCCGGTGGCATTGATTTTTGTATTTTTCTATGAAGTTTACTTCCTGCCTGCATAGCATCCTTATCGCTTTTTCCACCAACAGTATTATCTATATCACCTGAACGCAAAATAAACTCAATCAGATTCCTGACTGAGATTTTGATTTGCTGTCTTTCTTTTGTTTCTTCTATATTTATTTCTTCTTTTTCTTTATTTTCATTTGGTGAAATCGACATTAACTTATTCATAGAGTACCTACTTATGTTCACACATATTTTTCTATAATATTTTTTTAATTCTGTTAATTACCATAACAATAATTTTTTTAAAATCCGCTGGTGAGTATTACACTTACATATTTCCTATTCAAATTCGTGTGCATCCTCCCAAAGGGTTTTTGATTTTGTTTGAGATAATATTTATGTCAAATTGATTATTTTTCCTTCATCCCATGACTAAAATTACTAGTGTTATGCATCAACTCAAAAACAACCTATTTTATAATAACCTTTATAAGCAAAAAAATAAATATATATTATTAATCTTTAATCACTACTTTTCTAATTTGAAATATTCTTGCATTTTATCCTTTATTAGATATTAGAGACATATTTATTTTTTCACGAATCTTCTCATAGCTTGTTCGTCAATTTCAACTCCACACTTATTGCTTTGAGCAGGGTATTTCCAATGGCACAAAAAAAGAACCTAATATATAAACATTAGATTCTCTTAGATATTACGGCATATATTCTAATTATGTCTACTATGCAATTGCAAACTTATCTAGCATATTTTCAAAGCTATCATTCTCTCCAAAGTATTTAACTGTTAATACTCTATTCAAGTCCATACTAAGAACTCCCATAATTGACTTAGCATCTATAATAAATCTATTATAAAATACATCTATGTCAAAATCACATTTTTCAGCTGCTGAAACAAATTCTCTAACTTCTTCAGTTGCATTTAATTTAATCTGACGCTGGTTCATTCTAAATGCTTCCTTTCTATAAAAAACAAAAAATATCTTGTAACTAAAGCTATTATACATCAAGAATTTTATTTGTCAATAATACTTTGTTTATTTTTTTTTAATTTTTTTATATTTTTTTTATTTTTTGACAGATATATTTAAAATACATACTTGCCTGTGGGTCATACTCTTCGAATTCATATAAAAATTATATATTTCCTATTCGAATTCTGTCATATAATCTCTAAATCGTAGTGGCAGCATATTTCTCTGTAACTCTCTATTGGTTCTACTTTGAATAGCAATGGTTTTATGAAACATCTTCCACATAGTACAAAAGCGCTCTTCATTATCAGAGATATCTTTTATTATTTCAATATCAATATCTGCATCATCGACCATAACCCACACATCATATGCCTTATGCATCGCTGCTTTATTTCTAGTTGAATCATATATTATCCAATTCTCATTCGGTAACCTATCCTCAAAATGTACTGCCATATTAGAAATAATATCATTCTTTGGTCCAACTTCTGAGAATAAAACGCCATTATTTAATTCTTTAAATCTCAAAAAACCCTTTAGATGAAGCACCTCATTATTTACATTTCTATATAACTCAAATACAGTCCTTACATATTCGTTATTCAAACAATCGCAGATTTTTCTGGGATTTGATAAACTCAAGGCTAGGTGTATCATTTTGTATATTGCATTTGCTTTTTGCGGAGATTCTGACTCTGCACACATACATATCCAATTGTAGGCCTCTGTACCAAATTGATTCTTGATAGTATTTAACACCTTTATTGCCTTTTCCCTGTCTCCATATACACTTTCATATTCTGCAAATAATCTGTATTCGTATTTATTACCTAACTCTATCATTGTATATTCGTGATTAAGCTTACACTGCCATACATAATATACTGCTGACAATATTCCTTCTAGGCTATCATCACATAATAATATATGCATTATTTGACTGTTCTGATTATTTTTCACATCCATATTATCCGTTCAATACCTCTATAATTGTCCATACATACTTTTTCCCCTATCTACCACATCCGGTGCTAAGTTAAATCTCACATCATCAAACAAAGACATTTGATTGTATTTAACTTCATTAGTATATAACGGTAGTTTCTCCTTAACAGTTAGCAAATTCCTAGTAATATAATCTTCTTCTATCTTAGTGTTATACATCATCTTCCCATTACACGTTATAAAATATAAAGCACGCTTTAATACTACACCTAATTTTTTAATATCATCAAAATTAAGGTTAGTCTGTCTTCTAGCTCTAATTATTCTCATAGCAGACTTACACCCAATACCCGGTACTCTAAGCAACGTATAATAATCAGCTTTATTTATTTCGATTGGAAAACATTCTAAGTGACTGATTGCCCAATCACATTTAGGGTCTAACATAACATTAAAATTCGGTCTCTTTTCTGATAATAATTCATCTGCCTTAAAACCATAGAATCTTAACAACCAGTCCGCCTGATATAATCTATGTTCTCTTAATAAAGGAGGACCGCCCGGGATAACCGGTAACGCCGAATCCTCATTTACGTGAACAAACGCTGAATAAAAAACCCGCTTCAAATCAAATTGTTTATATAAAGCCTCTGCTACACTAATAATTTGAAAGTCATTCTCCGGAGTAGCTCCCACTATCATTTGGGTACTCTGCCCTGCCGGTGCAAACTTTTCTGACCGATTATATACAATTAATTCATTTTTATTATTAGTTATCTCATTTTGAATCTGCCGCATAGGTTTTAAAATGTTTTTGCGGTTCTTATGTGGTGCCAAAGTTTTCAAGCCTTCTGCTGTTGGCAACTCCAAATTGACACTCATTCTATCCACTAAAAGTCCTAACATATGTATCAATTCACTATCTGCCCCTGGTATAACCTTCACATGAATATATCCGTTAAAATTGTATTGATTTCTTAACTTGTATATAGTTTCATAAATAAGTCCCAAAGTGAAATTAGGAGATTTGATTATGCCTGAACTCAAAAAAAGTCCTTCAATATAGTTTCGTCTATAAAATTCCATAGTCAATTCGCAAACCTCATCTGGTGTAAACGAGGTTCTTACCACGTCATTTGATGAACGGTTAATACAATATTTACAGTCAAAAATACAATGATTCGTAAATAATATTTTCAACAAAGATATACATCTTCCATCAGCTGAAAAACTATGGCAAATACCTCCTTTTTCGCAATTACCTATACTTTTGCCATTGCCTTTTCTGGAATTGCCACTAGATGTACACGCCACATCATATTTAGCAGCATCTGATAATATTTCTAATTTTTCCATAACGGACATTGCTTCTTGAATAACCACATTCTCACCTCATTATGCCAAAAATAATCCTAGTTCTCTATTCAATAACCAAACGTATAGCTTATTGCCTCACGAACATTTGTTTGTTTTTATATTACCAAACATTTGTTCTTGTGTCAAGTTTATATTCTATATTTTATTTAAGTTTAGTTAAATGTATTTGTAAATTCCAGTTGGCAAGAGTAAATTCTAGTATCATAGA
>CAYOMP010000157.1:0-6551 GCA_964405075.1 uncultured Lachnospiraceae bacterium | reverse complement strand
TTTTGCACAAATTTTTCAATAAAATTTTGAATAGTTTTTTCAATCAAAAATCCACCATATGTCACAACTCCATTACCAGACCATACTTTATTCATATATTCTTTATATTTTTGGTATTTAGTTAGTAATGAATACGCATTTCCACTTGTAACTTTACTTGGCATGCTTTTGAATATACTATTTGCCATACTTACACATTCATTAATTGAACTATCCGAACCAAATGTTCCCTTTTTTACAACATTTAATATTATTTTTATTTTTTTATTCTTGTACTTAACAGTTATAGTTGACTTACCTACTTTTTTAGTCTCAACATATCCTGTTGTAGATTTGATTGTGGCAACTGACTTTTTGCTCGTATAATACTTAACACCACTATAGTTTGATGCAGTTTTATATGTACCGCCCTTAGAGCTTGAAGCATATATATCAACAAAATCTCCTACATAAAACTTTTGTCCTTCCTCAACTATCATCTCGCCGCTTTGTTTAACCTGGCTTGGCAAATACATCTCAACTTTTGTTGCAGCTTCAGCGACTAAAGTATTCTTTGGAAGCATTGTTACTATAGCTGGCATTATTAAAGCTATTGACAAGAATATCGCCAAACGTCTTTTAAAATTTTCTTTCATCTTCATTCCCTCCTATTTTCGTTTTTCGACAATCTCTATACAATATTAATAATAACTTAATATTTATAATGGTTCAACTAAAACTTTTATAAACTTAAATGCATCCACTATCTTAGAACTTCTTTACTATTACAAGACAATTTGCACATCATACGTATAAACACATTTTCCAAAAAATATGCATTACCTTAAGAAAATCTTAATTTTCAAAATACTACGTTTATACTATAAGAAATTCGCTCTTTGAATTATTAAAGTTATCGTGATGCTATTTTTTAAGACCTATAAAAGTATGGCATTCCTATAACCACATATATGAATTAGTAATAACAATATAGAATATAATTAGTTTTTTCATTTGAATAAAGAGTTTGCTTGCAAACACTTCGGGCGAACATTGCCTTTTTGGCCAAACTCTTCTCAGCGAGCTACTCATATTGCACAAAATACTTTTTATATCATAGAAAATCCCAAAACTTTCTTACGTTAATTCATCAATGTATTTCCATGATATAAAAATAATTTGCTTTCAAGCGTTTCCCATGATTTCTTTATGGCGAACTTCTTTGTAAACTATTTATCTTGTACAGAATTTTTTTATATCATAAAAATTCCTAACACTTGTTTCCGTTAGTTTACATTTCTTTCTCAAGATATTTAATGATTTAGAACAGCTTAAAAGCTAATAATAGGGCTTGATTCAAAGAATCTCCCAATAATTTGGAGCCTTATAATACACTTCTTCACAAAAAAGCACCAAATAGCAAAATGATTAAAAACAGCTCAAAATCTAGTAATATGGCACAATTCAAAGAAGCCCCAAATACTTGACTTAGAGCAGAAAAAAAGCACCAAATAGTAAAATGATTAAAATCATCTCTATTTTAATGCTTCTTTTTACGTCAACTATTTTCTTTTATCTTTATCAAATCCAATTATAATTATCTATTTGAAATTAAACATCATATTACAGATGCATCTTATGAAAATCTATTCTAATTCAATTGTAGATGCATTAAAACCACTCGTGATATTCAAAGTAATACCATTAAGATTTGCCGCATCCGCATCCTCAATTTCAAATATCAATAATTGTTCCTTGCTCTCTTCAGGAGCTAATTCATCACACAAAGTTGTCATATCATTAGTAACTAAAGTTTCTAATGCTTTTATATTTTTCCCATTCAAACTTATACTGAATTTAGGACTAGCTGACAATATTTCCAAAAAATTAGGTTCCAAAGAAGTATTAGTCAAAAGAAATCTCAAAACTAATAATTGAGTTTCACCCGAGGCTTTTTCTACATAATTTCCTTCTTCTCCTTGATACTGATTCATCAATTCTGCCCCTTCATACTCAATGGTTGCATTTGTTAAATTTAAGATGTTGGCTAAATCAACTTTTTTCTCTTCTACATTTCCTTCACTTCCTGAAGTTTCACCCGAAACTTCTTGTGATGGCTCTTCATCGTCAATTATAGCTTCGTCATCTAATATTTCTTCCGTCTCCTCTTCTAATGAAACTTTTACTATATTTTTATTATAGTTCTTATCATACTTAAGAGTTGTTGTAGCCGCATACTGTGCAATAACTGCACTCTCAACCTCTGTCAATTCAGCAACTTCTGCACATCCTGTAGTAAAAAATAATGCTAATGCAGTCAAACTTATTATCGCTTTTTTCATTTTATGACTCCCTTTTCTCAATTTATATTACTATGCTTTTAATCTCCAATATTCAAATGTAAAATAATGAATCAAGTTCTAATTTCTAAAAACCATCCTCATATATACTATAGTCATTCTAACATTTTTAGAAAATTGTAGCAATAAAATATTTATAAACACTGCATTTCTTATTATTCAGATTTTTCTATTTGATTTGCTTCTAATTCAAACCAAAACTCTACACCATTAGAATAATTATTAACTCCACATCTTTGATTTAATGAATTCATTATAGCTTTTACAATGGATAAACCTACACCACTACCGCCATATTCCCTTGTTCGTGCTTTGTCTACTTTATAAAATTTATCCCAAATATTATCAATATCGGCCTCTGGAATAGTATTTCCTGTGTTGAATACAGATATTCTGACAATACCATCTTCAACTGATTGAACTTTTATATCAATTATTTTTTCATAATCTAAATGGTTTAGAGCATTCGTTAAATAGTTTGTAAACACTTCTTCTATCTTAAATTCGTCTGCCCAGACGTAAATAGGATCCGTATACACAAACTTCACAGTTGCTTCTTTTTGCTTTATTAATATATCTGAAGATTGCAAAATATTCCTAATCATTGATACTATGTCAAAACGTTCCATAGATACAACATCATTCCCAAATTCCAATTGATTTAAGGTTAATAGTTTTTGAACCATTCTATTCATCTTATTTGCTTCGTCTATAATTACATCACAGTAAAATTCTCTGCTCTCCGGATCATCATTAATACATTCTTTTAACCCTTCTGAATATCCTTGCACTAGTGCAATTGGTGTTTTAAGTTCATGAGAAACATTTGATAGAAAATCCTTTCTCATTTCATCTATCTGTTCCTTTTTCTCTATGTCCTTTTTTAATTCATTATTCGCTGTTTTTAATTCTGATATTGTTTTCTCCAAGGTTTCAGATAGTTGATTCATCGCTTCGCCTAAAACAGCAATCTCATTATTTCCATTGACTTCGTACTTGGCATCAAAATCTAAATTAGACATTCTCTTTGATATATTAGCAAGTCTTAATATTGGTTTTGAAATCTGCTCCGAAATGAAACATATCATAAAACCACTTATTATAACAGCGCAAAAAGCAACATATCCCAGAAAGCGATTGGATAAGTCAACACTTTCCCTTATACTTTCAAGAGCTGTTCTCATAATAAACAAATTGCCATTTTCTAAACTTCCCCACATGTCAATATAATCAGCCTTTAATAAGCTATCATGTGTTTTCTGTATAACATACATATCTGTCTGTTGTAACAGGCTGATATTACTTTCATTTTTTTCATAGATATTACCATATAATTGCTTACTTAATACAGAAATATCATTTACCGAGGATGCCTTTACTGAACCACTGGCATCAATTATCAGCATAGCAATATTCCCTGTTGAGCAAATTCTTTGAAAATCCACCGCAAATTCTTTTGAATTAAACTCACCTTTATTTGCAGCTTCATTAATCAACGAATACACATTAAGTAATACATTCTCTTTATTGCTTACATAGTATTTCTCCAAAAACATATTATTAACGAACCAGCAAACAAACAGCGTATTCATCATTATTGCCAAAAAGGCGACTGTTATTTGTTTCTTTATTGATGTTCTCATTATTCTACCTCAAATTTGTAGCCCATTCCCCAAATCGTTTTTATGAAATTACCTTTTTCACCCATTTTACTTCTCAATTTTTTAACATGAGTATCAATTGTACGTGCATCACCAAAATAATCATAATTCCATACATTATTTAATATTTTTTCACGTGACAATGCAATTCCCTGATTTTCAATAAAATATGTCAGTAGTTCGAATTCTTTGTAACTAAGCTCAACTACTTTCTCGTCAATATGAACCATATGTGCTGCTTTATTTATTTCAATTCCGCCTACTTCAATGATTTCATCTGTATTAATTACATTTGCCCTGCGTAGTAAAGCTTCAACTCGTGCCACTAAAATCTTTGGACTAAATGGTTTTGATATATACTCATCCACACCCAGCTCAAATCCTTGCAACTCATCACGTTCATCACCTTTTGCCGTCAACATAATTATAGGAATCTTTGATGTTGTTCTAATTTCCCTACATACCTGCCATCCGTCCATTTTAGGCATCATAATATCTAATATAATTAATGCAATATCTTTAATATCATAAAATTTTTCTAATGCTTCTACTCCATCTCCTGCCTCAATAACTTCAAAATCCTGTTTTACAAGAAAGTCTTTAACTAATTTTCTCATTCTGCTCTCATCATCAACTACAAGAATCTTAACCTTTCCGTTATTCATGCCACTCTTTCCTTTCAAAAAACATTTTGTATATTTCTTACATTAATATACCAATTATATATGTAAAAATTGTGAATTACCTATTTAGCATCTCTAAGAGCGGCCTCTCTTTCAGTCAAATCATCCTCCCATGCAGCATACTTATCTATCAGTTTTTCTTCATAATTTAAAATATTAATATTATCACTTGAATTAGTAATTATAAACATTGCTATAATCGCCAAAATCAAAATAATATTTACTCCATACGATATTTTTAACTTTTCCCTATAAGCATATTTGCTATCACTAAACATTGTAGTTATTTTATCCATAAGGCGTTTCTTTGATACTTCTGCTCCTAAAGGTTCTACAACAATTGGTTTTACACTATTATTATCAATAGCATCTGAATCTAACAAATACTTCTGCAACTCTCTTATATAAGCAAGTCCAACAGGTGTATGAAATATTCCTTCTGTAACCAGTTTGTTATAAACAGTCAAAACTTTATTAGGATTGCTTAATTTTGTCTGTTTTCGCAAATATTCCACGCCTTTTAATTCATTAGCAGCAATCTTTGCATCTTTTGCATTTGTAAAAATATACCCATCTATTTCATATTCCTGATTATTAGCCAATTCACTAACTCCCTTCTATTCTTGCTTTTAAAGCCCTTGCATAAATCTTTCATATCGAATAAAGGCAAACGTAAATATATAATTTTTTTATCTGAATTCACATATACTCACCAAATACTTATAAATTGATAATACCATATTTTCACCAAGTAAGTATATGCTCTTTTTTTACTATAATATTTTGTATCAAAAAAGGAATATCCTACTATAACATTCCTTTAAATATAGCAAAACGTACAAAATCCGAACACATTAATGCGTTCGGATTTGTTATTGAGTGGAGTAGATGGGAGTCGAACCCATGTCCAAAAACCTATTCCCTGTCCTTCTACTATCATAGTCAGTTATTAAACATTCCCTCCGTTGATTGGAAACTAACAGCCTCTCAACTTCAGTAGCTTCATATTACGCCTATATACTCAAAGCTTTGTATATATCGTTTCCTACATAGTCGATGCCAGATTCTTAATGTGTAGGTGCACTAAGGCTGACAGCTGCCATTAGGCAGCGTATGCTAAATTTTCTTCAGCGTTTATATTTAATTTGCCATTTAACGCATTGCATACGGATAGCTTCTACAGCTGCAAAGCCCCTGTCGAAACCGGTACTACCCCAAAATGCGGATACCTACTAATTATAGTATACCCGCATTTTTGTGTCAAATACTTTCATATAAAATTTTAAATCATTTTTCTAATTATTAACTACTGCTTCTCGTTTATCAAACATAACTATATTGCAAGATTTTCGACTTAGTTTTGCCATTACATTACTAGACTTATCTTTAATAAAGTAATCCGCCCTAATATCATTATAGTTTTTCTCATCTTTTATAACAATCATCTTGTCCCCCTTGTAACAAGATACATATTTTCCAAATTCTTCATCAGATAAACCAGCATCCAGCACCAATAATACATCAGCCATCGATATTGCTTCCATAGCTCTTGTTATTTTCACATTATCCAACATATCTCCCACCAAACTAACCCCTAATTTGATTGGTGTCTGACACTGCGGACATACCGGATACTTCTTACTGGCAATCAATATTTCTTCCGAAAATTTTTTCATACACTTTGGACATACATTATTCGAAATACTACCATGTAAATTTATTACATTTTTGCAACCAGCTCGCTCTGGTAAATCATAAATATTCTTTGTAATTACACACTTGAGCTTACCTTCTCTTTCAAGTTCAGCCAATTTGTAATATGTAGCACTAGGTTTGTGCTTCTTTCTAATCATCTCATCTCTGTAAAA
>CAYOMP010000156.1:0-6560 GCA_964405075.1 uncultured Lachnospiraceae bacterium | reverse complement strand
ATAATGTCTTAATACACTTTTTACAACTTGGTTCTTTTATATAAAGTATTCTTTTTGAACATTTTATTCACATTTGTTCCTGAGATTTAACTACTTTTCCACAAAATGGACATACCCTCGGATAAAATATGTCCACAACTCCTTTAAAAATCTTTTCTAAAATATCATTCTCAATATACACACAAATCCTTTCTCCCCAAGACTCTCTCCATGTGTTTTGTGTTGAATAGATATACAAATTGAAGTTTATCGCGCTCAAAGAAAAATGAAGCGCGACAGACACTAAATGTCTGGAATTTTAGAGACAAAAGATATCTTAAACCGACTAGTTTCCTATCTCTTCAATACGCTGCCTTAATCCGGTAAATCTTTTTTGTTCGGATGTATTTCCAATCATTTCATTAAAGGTCTCGTGACTTCCAACAATTGTAACGCATTTTTTTGCCCTGGTAACAGCAGTATATAACAAATTCCTATTCATTAGCATTCTAGGGCCAGACAACAAAGGCATAACCACTGCCGGATATTCACTTCCCTGTGATTTGTGAATGGTAATAGCATAGGCAAGTTCTAATTCCTCTAATTGTTTAAAGGAATATTTAACTCTCCTATTTTCATCAAATTCTACCACAACTTCTTCCATAGCAATATTTATTTCCTTTATAATTCCCATATCGCCATTAAAAACGCCTAACCCCTTGTCTATGGTAATTCCATATCGATTCTTTATTTCCCATTCAATCTGGTAATTATTCTTAATCTGCATTACCTTATCGCCTTCTCTAAACAGACCATCACCATATTCTCTTTCAATCTTGTCCGGTGCCGCCGGATTTATATACTCTTGCAAAATCTTGTTTAAACGCTCAACACCTAAACTTCCTTTTCTCATTGGAGTCAAAACCTGAATATCATATGGTTTAGCATTTACATAAGGTGGTAATTTTTTGTTAATCAATTGAATGAGAACACTAATTATAACATTAGGATCATCTCTTTTTAGCAAGAAAAAATCACGACTCTTATTGGTTATTTCAAATTTTTGTCCTTTATTAATCTTATGGGCATTAACAACAATATCGCTTTCTCCCGCCTGCCTAAAAATCTTATTAAGCATAACAACATTAAACACATTCGAATTAATTATATCTCTCAGAATGCAGCCTGGTCCTACTGATGGCAACTGATCAACATCCCCCACCAATACTAATCTTGTTCCAACTGTAATGGCTTTTAACAATGCATTCATTAAAAATATGTCTACCATAGACATTTCATCTATAATAACCACATCGGCCTCTAATGGATTCTCTTCATTTCTACCAAATCCACCTTCACCTTGTGGTCCACCAGCAACTTCCAAAAGCCTATGAACTGTTTGTGCCTCATATCCTGTAGCTTCTGTCATTCTTTTTGCTGCACGACCTGTTGGTGCTGCTAATAATATATCCATACCTTCACTGTCAAAATATTTAATTATAGCATTTATAGTTGTTGTTTTTCCTGTACCAGGTCCACCCGTTATGATTAACAATCCACTATTTACAGCTTCACAGACTGCCTTTCTTTGCAAATCATCCAGTATTATATTTGAACTTGCCTGTATTCTATCAATCTGACTGTCTATAGTATGACTTGGCATATCTCCTTTTACATTTAAATCATGTAACATCTTGGCTGTATTCAGCTCCATATAGTAGTAATTAGCCGAATACACCTGTGATATATCTTCTACTTGCTTAATTACAAGTTTTTTATCCATAACCATATCCATAATATGCTTTTCAATTTCACTGATATCTACCTGAAGCAATTCTTTAGCGCGTTCTAGTAATATTTCCTTTGGCAAAAAAGTGTGTCCTTCTCCTACAGCCTGTAGCAGCACATATAAAAGTCCACTTTTTATTCTAAAATCAGAAGATGTATGTATTCCAACCTTAGATGCTATTTCATCAGCAATCTTAAATCCAACTCCATTAATGTCATCTGCTAATCTATAGGGATTTTCTTTTATAATACTATAAACATTTTGACCATATTGGCTATATATCTTCACAGCCAATGATGTATTAATTCCATATTGTTGCAAGAAAATCATTGCTTTTCGCAAGTCCTTTTTATCTTCCATTTGTGCCGATATTTCCCTGGCTTTTCGTTCACTTATTCCCTTTATTTCTACTAAACGTTCTGGTTCTTCCTCCATAATTCTAAGTGTGTCATTTTTAAAATGTCTAACAATACGACCGGCTAGTGCTGTTCCTATACCCTTTATAGCCCCTGAACCCAAATATCGTTCTATAGACACTGTATCTGCCGGCATTTTTATTTCATATTTTTCCACTTGGAATTGTTTTCCATATCTTGGATGAGTTATATAATCCCCTTCTACTTCAATAAACTCACCTTCACCTATGTAATTAAAATATCCTATACACTGTTCTTCATCACTATCGCAATCCATATACATAACTGTATAACCATTATCTTCATTTCTAAAAACAATATGTTCAACATATCCTTCTAATACCATCTTCGCACCTCCTTTTATACGGAATTAAGCAGGCTGTCTCCTACTCAATTCTGTATACTTTGTACACCATCTCTCCTTTTAGCCCGATGACATACATTCGCCGAATGCAAAGTTTCGTACAAGCCCGCCCCTGCACTCGGCTCAGTATATACAAACACAGCAGATACGTTCAAAGAACATATCTGCTGTTAAACGCTATTTATATTTTAATTATAGGTTTTCTATTTCTTTTACCTCCAAAATCACAGATACTTTGTATCTGCCGTGCTTCGCTCTTTTTGATTTTGTCGGTATCGCACCCAAAAAGTAAATACTCACTTTGTTCGTGATTTCTTTTTCTTTAAGTGCGATAAATTATAAGTTATAGTTTCTCTTCATTTGTTCATACATTTGCTTTGCAATACCCAAATCACACTTCTCAGTAGCCATAGACGCATACTCTTGAATAAGGGTATCTTCAAAGTATTCCAAAGTCTTAGAGCACGATCCTAATTCTGATTCATCATCATCTTTTAAAACAGTTTTTTTCATTTCCTTAAATACCTGTTCCAACAAGTATGACTCGAATTCCTTACACACTTCCATTAATTTTTCATCAGAAGCACTATTAACATTTGTATTATTAAGCGTATTCTCTAACTTAGTTGTAGAATCATTCGCCTGTGTATATTCTGATGTATATAATGATGAAATACCATCTAATGATATGCTCATATTTAGCTCCTTCCTACGTTACTATTAACGTAAGTTATTTGCCTGTTGCATCATTTCATCTGCTGCCTGAATTGCTTTTGAATTCATTTCATAGGCTCTCTGTGCAACAATTAAATTAACCATTTCATCAGCAACCTGAACATTAGATCCTTCCAAATATCCCTGATGAATCTTACTAGGTATAACTGTTCTATTAGTAGATTCATTGATAGCATCTCCAGATGCATCTGTAACCGCATACAAGCTATCACCTGTTTTATTTAATCCAGAAGGATTACTAAATTGATATAAACCAATTGTCATATTCAAATTAGTAGTTGTACCATCAGTATTCTTATATAACAACTGTCCTGCTGAATCAATAGTTACTCTACTTGTATTATATGTATTAGCAAGTGTAATTGCTTGTCCTCTTGTATTCAATACAGGATAACCTTCACTAGTACACAGCATCATTCCTCTGGCTCCTACTGCCCATTGAAATGCACCACTTCTAGTATAATAGATTTCACCATCAGAACCCTGTACTGCAAAGAAACCATTTCCGTCAATTGCTAAATCAGTACTCGAACCTGTTTCTGTAAGTGCACCCTGTGTAAAATGCGATGTAATAGAAGAATTTCTAACACCCAAACCAACCTGTGCACCAATAGGCTTTTCCTCACCATTAGCCGATGTTGTCTTAGTCTGAATTGTCTGGTAAAGTAATGATTTAAATTCGTTTGTTTCTGTTTTATATGCTGTTGTATTTACATTAGCAAGATTGTTTGCTATTGTATCTACTGCAGTCTGCTGTCCAATCATACCTGTAGCAGCTGTCCATAATGCTCTCATCATAATACTACACCTCTCTCATTCGTCTATTCTTAAAGTTTTCCAACCTGATTAACTGCTTTATCAAGAGTACCATCAATAGTTGTAATCGCCTTCTGATTAGCCTCATATGCTCTAGTTATGGAAATCATCTCTACCATTTCCGAAACTATATTAACATTTGACGATTCCAAATATCCCACTTTTACCTTCGCATTGGATTCAATAATAGTACCTCCATCTACCATATCGTACATATTTTCTCCATATTTTTCAAGGTAATTGTAATCCTGAAAATCAACAAGCCCCAACTGTGCAACCTGAGCACCATCTTGATAAATGTATCCCATATCATCAATGCTTGCTGTTGTATTTGTATCTAACTGTATACGGTTATTATTTGCATCCAGCACAAAATCTCCATCTTTAGTAACCAAATAACCTTGATTATTCAGTGTAAATGAACCATCTCTTGTATATTTTACGGAAGTTTCACCAGCCTTATTAGTAAATGAAATTTTAAAAAACCCATTTCCAGCTATTGCAACATCATATGGTTCTTCTGTCTGCTGGAGACCACCCTGTCCGAAATCTGTATAAGTCTCACCAATCTGAACACCCATACTCATCGCACCAAGTCGTTCGCTGGCATAATTAACTGAGGAATCTTTAATTTTCACCGCATAAACATCTTTAAATGATTGAGATGTCGCTCCTTCTGCCTTAAACCCGTAGGTAGAAGCATTTGCCATATTATTAGTAATAACATCTAATCTGTTCTGCTGATTAACCATGCCCATATAGGCTGAATACAAACCCTTTACCATATTTCCTCCTGTCTACACTATATAGTGAGTGAATTATTCGTCTCTTTTGCCACTTAAGAATTCTACAAACTTACCAGTACCAATGGCTACTGCTGTCATTGGATCTTCTGCTGTCATAGTATTAATTCCTGTCTTTTCTTCTATAAGTTCTTCTAAACCTCTAAGTAAGCTTCCACCACCAGTTAATACAATACCTCTGTCTGCAACGTCCGCTGCTAATTCTGGTGGAGTTTTTTCTAATACGCTGTGAACAGCTTCAACAATTTGAGCTGTTGTTTCTTTTAAAGCTTCTTCTGTTTCTTCAGAAGTTACTGTAACTGTCTTTGGAAGACCTGTTACAAGATTACGTCCTCTAACATCCATAGAGTCTACTTCTGGTCTTCTATAAGCAGAACCAATCTTAATCTTAATATCTTCTGCTGTTCTTTCACCGATTAATAAATTGTGTTTCTTTCTCATATATCTAACGATGGCCTCATCAAAATCATCACCAGCAATTTTAATAGATGTACTAACAACTGTTCCACCTAAAGAAATTACAGCGATATCTGATGTACCACCACCTATATCAACGATCATATTTCCACATGGTCTTGAAATATCGATGCCTGCACCAATTGCAGCTGCAATTGGTTCTTCAATAATCGCAACTTCTCTTGCTCCTGCCTGATATGTTGCATCTTCTACTGCTTTCTTTTCAACCTCAGTGACACCACTTGGTACACATACACTAATTCTAGGTTTTCTGAATGTTTTCTTACCTAGTGCTTTCTGAATGAAGTATTTCATCATTTTTTCAGTAACTGTATAATCTGAAATAACACCCTGTCTTAATGGTCTAACTGCCACAATGTTACCTGGTGTTCTACCTAACATTAATCTTGCTTCTTCACCAATCGCTTTAATTTTATTTGTATCTCTGTCAAATGCTACTACTGAAGGCTCTTTTAAAACTACGCCTTTTCCTTTTATATACACAAGTATGCTTGCTGTACCTAAATCGATACCTATATCTGTTGATAACATGATAGTCCCCTTTCAAATTGCAAAAGTTCTATTATAATAACTTTCTATTGTACTCTTTAAATTTTACGGTTATACACAGTATTTCCCATACTTGTTCTTATTATAAACAATCTCCGTTTATTTTTAAAGTGTTTTCTCATTTTTTTCTTATTTTTATGCTTTTCCTTAAGATTATCGTCAGCTTTTATTCTTTTCTAAATACTTTTTTTGTTTTTTTATCTTTTATTCAAAAAACTATCACATTTATCTATTATACTGTAAACTGTATTAGCGAAGAGCTAATATGATTTTTCATAACTCATGCACTGTAGTTCCCGGTATAAGCTGCAGTGCACTCCCTCAAAAAATAATTTCTTAATTATATATAAATATATAACACGCTTTGTAAGGTTTAATTCAAGACTCACTTGAGAGTCTTGTACACCGAATTCAAATAAGAAAAATAAGAGCTTATATTTTTCTCATTTGAGTTCAAGCATATCCTTGCAAAGCGTTTGTTCTTTGACGTCGGATTGTACTCACGTCAAATTTTAAGTTCTCCATCTCTTCCCCAGCTCTCCATCTCCATATTCATTCTAAATATTTTTGTGCATAATAAAATAGAATTTTCATATTCCATAACAGACTGTCATACATACGTCAGTACTTAA
>CAYOMP010000155.1:0-6615 GCA_964405075.1 uncultured Lachnospiraceae bacterium | reverse complement strand
GAGCAAGCGGATACATAGTAAAACCTGTTAATAAGAATATACTGTTAGAAAAAATAGCTAATGCTATTAATGTTGAAAAAACAAAGGAAACAATTTTGTATATAGATAATTATTTAATGGCGGCATCTAACCTTGAAATATTGTTACACAAAGAATATAATGTTATCGGTGAGGAAGCTGGGGTTTTATCATTGGCTATTATAGAAGAAAAGAAGATAGATTATATTTTTATTAATATCGACAATTCAGCACTATATCTGGAGAAGATATGTGAAAAGGCAAAAAGAAAACAAGTTCCAGTGGTTTTAATTACCTCAAAATCACCAAATGAAGTAGTAAACAAAAATATATATGACGAATGTAAATATGTGTTAAGAACTCCTTTGGTAGAAGAAGAGGTAGAAGATATATTAGCAAAATTGTCTGATTTTTAGGATTAAAATAGGAGGATATACTTGAACACTAAAAGCTGCATCGAATGTAATAAAAGCTTACATTTGTGTATGTTTTAGTAATAGATATATTAAAAAAATGAATACAATAGCAGAAAAGACAGAAAGAAAATCTCTTGTTGAGGGAAAGAAATTTATAATAGCAATATTTGGTACGTTTTTGTATGCAATAGGAATGAATTGGTTTGTTGTACCACTCAATTTATATTCGGGTGGAGTAATGGGTGTATGTCAAATTATTAGAACAGTTTTGGTAACATACTTACATATGCCAGTTGTTAATGTAGATGTAGCTGGTATTATATATTACATAATTAACATTCCAATATTTATATTGGGATATAAATGTATGGGTAGGCTTTTTATGCTGAAAACAGTGGTATGTGTTACTACAATGTCTATTTTTCTGACAATAGTACCAGTAATATCCATATTAGAAACAGATGTTTTGGCATCTTGCCTGATTGGTGGAATCATTTCAGGTGTAGGATGTGGGCTTAATCTTAAGATGAGTTCATCGGCAGGCGGTATGGATATATTAGGTATATATATGGTTAAGAAAAAAGGCAACTATAGTGTTGGTAAAGCAAACATAATAGTTAATATATTTGTATACGGTATTTGCTTATTTATGTTTGATATACCTATAGTAATATATTCGATAATATATTCGGTAATATATTCAATAGCAATTGACAGAATACATTCACAAAATATTAATGTAGAAGTAATTGTCATTTCTAAAAAGGCAAATGATGAAATGAAGAATCAGATTATGACAGAGTTAGAAAGAGGTATCACACAATGGAAAGCCAAGGGAGCTTATACTATGGATGATTCAGAAGTGTTATATATTCTTCTGTCTAAATATGAAGTGGCACAACTTAAGTCGATAATCCGACAGTATGATAAAGATGCATATATTGTAGTTAAAGAAGGTACAGATGTAGATGGTAATTATTTAAAGAAATTATAATGTAAGAAGCTTTGTAAAAGTAATTAAATTACAAAAGGACATACTTTCAATATAAAAAACTCTTATTTATTATGTTTAACTAAAATTCATAATTAATAAGAGTTTTTTGATTTACGCGAGCAACGAGGAGAATAATATGCTTGCAAGATTATTCGACGACTGCCGCCATAACTTGTGAAAATCACAAAGTGCGTTTCACATAGTTTACGCGAGTAACCGGGAGAATTACTGTTTGTTTTTATAATAAAAAATAGCTAATTGTGTTCTATCACGTAATTGCAATTTTTCCAGTATACAGCTTAAATAATTTCTAATAGTACCTTCACTAAGAAAAATTTTTTCAGAGATTTCTTTATTACTTAGTCCGTTAGCTACTAATTCAATTATTTCAAATTCCTTATCAGTAATTCCATATGAGTCGTAGTTAAATTTGGCATTAGTAGAAGCAATTAGAGTAGGAATTTTGTCAATAATATCGCCACCATATACATTTTGTCCGCTAATTACTGCCTTTAAGGCTGGTAAAATGCTATCGAAGTTTTGCTTTAAAATATATCCTTTAGCACCTAAATGTAATGCCTCTATAATATATTCATCATCCGAGAATGTTGTTAAAAATAGAATTTTTGCATCTGGATGTTCAGTAAGGATTTCTTTTGCGGCATCCAAACCAGTCATTGTTTCCATACGGATGTCCATTAATAACACATCTGGATTATAAGTATTATACAATTCTATTGCTTCTAAACCGTTCTTGCCAATACCAAGAACAGAGACTTCTCCTGTTGATTCCAATATTGTTTTTAAAGATAAGGATACTAAATTATCATCATCTACTATTAATATTTTCATAAGTTCCCCCTTTGGAAAAGAATGTTATACATTAGGATTATTGTAAAAATCAATCAATCATATTTGTATCTAAAGGTATGGAAATAAAAATTTTAAATCCATTATTTATACTTACTTTAAAGTTACCATTGAAGGCTTCAACACGTTCTCGCATATTTTCCAGACCTATTCCACTAGAATTTAATGATATATTTGAGCCGTTGTCTTCAATAAGCAACTGACAAAAGCTAGGATGTTGCCTAATAATAATAGAGATAGTATCGGCATTACTGTGTTTTACAACATTTGCCAAAGCTTCTTTAATTATGGTAAGAATACAATATTTTATATTTTTTGGTAAGTGATTACCAGCGTCGTATTCATAATTAATTGTATAGTCTTTAAAATCTGACAAAAGAGTTCTGACATTCGCATCAAGGTCAAGAGCATCATCTTTCAAATCGTGAACACTGTTTCTGATATTGTTCATTGCCTCATTTAGCGTGTTCTTTAAGGCTTCCAGGTTTTGTACTACCAATTCATCTTTTGTTATTGCTAGTAAAGCACCTACCTGCAGCAATGAGCGTGACAGCATATGTCCTACATTATCGTGAATTTCTCTGGCAATACGAGTTCGTTCATGCAAAGTCGCTAAATGTATCTCATAATCTTGTTTTTCCATAAGAATTTTGTTTTTCTTATCTAAATTAATATTTGCTTCTGTAATGGTATCTCGCAGAGCTTTGTAGTCCTTTAATAACTGTGAATTTGAATAAGTTTTATAAGCTAATAACAAACTAATTAAACAGCACAACACTAAGAATGCAAGAGGCCTATATAGCATTTTATCAGCATATAACAAAGAAGAATATATTGCCGGAATAATTAATATTAGTGCATGATGTTTATTTGATAATTGCATTGTATCGTATAACAGTAGTGGCAAAAAGTATACGAAATAAATATTAAAGAATGAAAGAATAATAAAAAGTAAAAATATGAAAAATGTAATTCTATTATTTTCCCAAAAGCTTATTACACAGGAAAGGGACACTGCTAAAAGGGCAGCAACAAGAAAATTAATAGTTTCTTTGGTTTCAAATACAGTAAAAAAACATAACAAAAAAATAATGATTTTATCTATTACAATTGATTTCATATGCTAATGGTTTCTTAAATATATGGTATTTATAAGAAACTTTTCCTCCTTATTCTAATAGTCTGTATTTTAAATATTTGTATGATTAAAAATTGTTTAAGTAAATTGATAAAGAACTCTTCAATCTGATTAATCATCTTAGTATTTTGCATAAATATGTAATATTACACTTATATGAGTTCATCTTTTATAGTTTGCATACAAGTTTTGAACTAATATAGCAATATTCTTGTATCAATAATTATAGTATAGAATAATTCAATTCACAATTATTTAATTCAAGATATGACAAATGTCATTTTGGTAAATTACAGGTGACACTTACAAGTGACAAGGAAAAAATGGTATCTTAATGTCAGAAAATAAAAAACAAAAAATAAATGCGATTTTGCAAGGAGGATAAATATGTCAGAATCAGTAGTTCAAATTAATAATTTAGTAAAAAGATATGGAAATGATGTTTTAGCATTGGATCATTTTAATCTGGAAATAAAGCAGGGAGAAGTATTCGGCTTGTTAGGGCCTAATGGCTCAGGAAAAACAACAACTATTAGTTGCCTATTATCACTTTTAAGCTATGACAAAGGCGAAATTAAAGTGTTTGGTGAAAAAATGGCACCAAATAAATACGATTTAAAGAGAAACATCGGAGTTGTATTACAGAATGTGGCAGTATTTGATGGATTAACAGTTTATGAAAATGTAGATTATTTCTGCGGATTATATATAAAAGATAAAGCATTAAGAAAACAGTACGTTGAAGAAGCTTTAGAATTTACAGGAATCAGTGATTATAAGAAGTTTTTACCTAAAAAGTTATCAGGTGGTTTACTTAGAAGATTAAATATCGCCTGTGGAATTGCTCACAAACCAAAGCTTATTATTATGGATGAGCCAACAGTAGCTGTTGACCCACAAAGTAGAAATAAGATTCTTGAAGGAATTGAACAACTAAATGCTAATGGAGCAACAATCATTTATACTTCTCACTATATGGAAGAGGTTGAGCAGATTTGTACTAGAATAGCAATTATGGATAAAGGTAAAAATATTGCACTTGGTACTAAGGAAGAATTAAAGAAAATGATTAAGACTGGTGAAAAAATCAGTGTTGAAGTTCTTGATTTGGCAGAGGAACATATTCAGGGAATTAAAATGCTTCCACATGTATATCAGGTTGGATACGAAGATAAGCACTTATTAGTAAGATGCAACGGTGGTAAGCATAATTTAGTAAGAGTACTGGAATACTTGCAGAATAATTCAATACCATTTGGTAGAGTTTTTTCAGAATTACCTACATTAAATGACGTATTTCTTGAAATTACAGGAAAAGAACTTAGAGATTAGAGGGAGGAAAAGCAATGTTTGGACATTTGTTTAAATATAAATTAAAGGTTTCTCTTAGAGATAAAGGCTTATTGTTTTGGATATTGGCATTTCCAATTATTTTAGGGACATTATTTAAGGTATCTTTTGGAAATTATATGCAGAATGAGGAAGCATTTAACGCAATAGAAACTGCTTATGTTGAGGGAGAAAATGCAGATGAGGTTTTTGTTGAAGTTCTTGATAGTCTTAAAGATGATGAGGGAATATTATCAGTGCATGAGTTAGAATTGGAAGAAGCCAACAAAATGCTAGAAGATGGTGAAGTAAAAGGCATCATAATTAATGATGCTCAAGGTATATCTTTGATGGTTCAAGAAGAAGGAATTAATCAAACTATATTAAAAAATATTTTAGACCAGTATGAACAGAAAAAGAGCAGTATTGAAACTGTTATGATGAATCATCCTGAAAAGCTGGAAATGGTTATATCAAAATTGTCAGCAACAGGAGAATATATTAATGAAGAAAGCCTTACAGATGGGGATATGGATTCAATGATGTCATACTTTTATGCATTGATTGCTATGACATGTATGTATGGAGCATTTCTAGGTGGAGATTGTTCTAAGGCTTTAAAGGCGAACGTATCAGCTGTAGCGGCTAGAAGATGTTTAGGTAGTACAAACAAGGGACTTGTATGTGTAGCAGACATTTTAGCCTGTGTTACATTACAAAGTGGAATAATGGGATTGACTATTGTTTATTTGAAATATGTTTTAGGAGTAAATATTGGAGACCAGGTTGGACTTATTTTCTTAACATCGGTTGTTGGATGTATTATTGGTATTTCACAGGGAATGTTGATTTATTCATTAAGTAGTAAAGTTAATGAAAATACAAAACTAGCTCTTTCAATGGTGGTATCATTGGGTGAAAGCTTCTTAAGTGGATTAATGATTGGTAATATGAAGGATATCGTAGAGAAGCACGCACCAATTATTAACAAAATCAATCCAGCAGCACTTATTTCAGACGCTTTATTTAGTTTGAATGTGTATGATGATTATGACAGATATTTACAGAGTTTAACTACAATGCTAATAATGGCAGTAATTTTTGTAGGAATTAGTTATGTGGTTATTAGGAGGGAAAAATATGCAAGTCTTTAAGGCATTTATGAAAATATTTAATAGAAATAAAACGACAGTAATTGTTTATGTAATTATATTTTTAGTGTTGTTAATTGGAATGACTAACAGTGGTGCTGAGGGTACAGGCACAGATTTTATGGAATCTAACTTTAAATATACAGTATTTAATGAAGATGAAGGCGAAGCAGGACAGAAACTTGTTGATTATTTGAATTTAAGTAATGAATTCGTTGATGAGGAGGATGATAGGGATGTTCTTCTTGATGAAATGTTTTATAGAAATTTGGATTGTGCAATATACATTCCAACAGACTTTTCAGCTAGATTAGCAGCAGGCGAAACAAAAGAGTTATTAGATGTTGTTTTAATTCCAGGTTTGCAAAATGGTGAGTTGGCAAAGACAGCAATTAATCAGTATATTTCAATGTTACAAATTCATCTATTATGTGATAACAGTATTGAGGATGCTGATAAATTAGCCAGAGAAGATTTGGCAAAAGAAGCAAATGTCAAAATGGCAGATGGTAGTGTAAAAGAAGAATATGGTAAATGGGCATATTACTATACATTTATGCCATACATTTTTATATGTGTTATTATGATGGGAGTTGGACCTATTTTACTTGATTTCAGTGAAAAGAATGTTCAAATGAGAAATAGATGTTCAGCAACTAGCTTAATCAGAATGAATGTTGAAAAGATTTTGGGATGTGT
>CAYOMP010000154.1:4074-6673 GCA_964405075.1 uncultured Lachnospiraceae bacterium | reverse complement strand
CTTCTCCTAATTTACGCTCAATATTAGTTTTATGCAATACTTCGCCTTTATACATTACAAGTGCCCCATTTTCACAAATGTAAGCTATATCATCCTTTACAGGGGCAAATAATCTTTGAAGATTAGGATATTGTCTGCCGCTGGCAGCAACAAATATAATGCCTTTATCAATTAATCTTTTAATAGAATCTATTTGAACATCAGTTAAGCTTTGAGCACCATTTTGTAGTAATGTTCCATCCAGATCACTTGCTACTAATTTAATCATAACCTATTCTCCTTGATTGAGTATATCTATTCCTAATTTTTTAAATTCACTATATATCATAGAAACAGGTAAACCAACTACTGTATTATAATCACCATTGATTTTATCTATAAAAATCGCTGAATATCCCTGAATGGCATACGCTCCAGCTTTATCATAAGGCTCATTAGTGTCTAAATACCAATTAATTTCAGATTCAGTCATTTCTTTCATTACAACATCTGTTTTGGAATGGAATGTATGAATAATAAAGTTATCCATATCCTTATGTTTTATAATAAAAGTAACTCCTGTATACACTTGATGAGTCTTACCAGATAATGCCTTTAGCATATTAAAAGCATCTTCTCTGTCCTTTGGCTTGCCAAATATTTTGTCATCCATTGCAACAATTGTATCAGAACCAATGGTTATTGTATTAATCCCTTCATTTTTGGCAACATCAGCCGCCTTCTGTAGTGATAAGGATTCAACCACCTTTTTAGGACTGGTTTCTGTAATAACTTCTTCGCAAGTACTTGGTTTTATAGAAAAATTAACTCCAATCTGTTCTAATAATTCTCTTCTACTTGGAGATGCTGACGCTAAAATGATATTATACATATACTCACCTAGTCTTTCATAAATTTGTCGATAACATGTGCTACACCATCTTCGTCATTAGTTAATGTAATAAAATCAGACGCTTTTCTAACTACATATTGAGCATTGCCCATAGCAACGCCTAAACCAGCATATTCAATCATTGTCAAATCGTTATAACCATCACCACAACTAATCATCTGTTCTCTCGACATACCTAAATAATCTAATAATTTAGCTAAGGAAGTGGCTTTATCAACATTTTGTGGCATTATTTCAAGGAAAAATGGTTCTGAACGATAAATACTTAAGGTATCGCCAAATTTTTCCTTCATACGAACTTCTACTTCAGCTAAATAATCAGGATCTCCTGTCATAAGACATTTGTTGATAGGATAATTGATATATTCAACAAAGTTGTCAACTTCTTTAATTGGCAAATTATTGATTTTGCCTTCTTTTTCTATATATTTATCAATTGGTGTTCCTGCAATAATATGTGTATCATCATAGGAAATAATGCCAACCTTTTCTTCTATTGCCGCATTATATATTTCAGGAATTAACTCTGCGGGAATTGTGTTTTGGAATATAACTTCCAAAGTTCTGGCATTAATAACCTTCGCACCATTAAACGAAAGGATATATCCACCGTATTCATCTAATTTGATTTCCTTTGCAACATGCATTATCCCTGCTGTTGGTCGACCTGATGCGAGAATAACAGAATGTCCACGTTTGATGGTATCTAAAATAGCTTTCTTTGTTATGTCCGTAACCTTCTTTTCAGAAGTAGTTAATGTACCATCTATATCTAAAACAAGCATTTCGTATGCCATAGTTTAATCCTCCTTAATGCATTTATTGCAATATCCGTATATTTCAAGCTTATGGTCTGTTACAGTAAAGGTGTCATCCGTATTAATAACTACATTTTCAAAAGGGCAACTCTTAAGAGGGACTAACTGGTGACATCCGAGGCATATTGCATAATGCTTGTGTGGTCCAATATTTAATTCAAATACAGCATTATCATCGCTCATAAGTGTAGATTTTGAAACAATACCACATTCTTCAAAAGCAGCCATACAACGATATACAGTGGATATAGCATAGCTTGGATTAGCAATTCTAAGTTCATTATAAATATCTATTGCACTTAAAGGTCGTCCTGCTTTTGCAAGTATTCTTAATATTTCTTCTCTTTGTTTAGTTTTCTTAATACCAGCCGGCCATTTTATTTCATCATTTGAATGGCTATGATCCATATGAGCATTCATACATTATCACCTCTATATAACAAAACCTAATAACTCAATTATTGTACCAACAATTACGCCAATTGCATAGAGTAAAAATGTTATAAAAATGTTTTCTTTTAAGCTTTTATTTACTTTAAAAAGTACTAACACACCAACACCTGCGCCGGTTAATAAACCAGCCATCATTGCACCAAGTCCCATTATTCCGTCTAAATAAAGCTGAGTGATTATTACAGAAGCTGCACAGTTAGGAATTAAACCGATTAAACCGGCAATTAGTTGTCCAATAACAGGTTTTGCCAAGAATAAGTTCATTACTGTTTCTTCACCAACAAATTCAATAATACCATTTAATACCAATGAAATGGCAAAAATGAAAAATGTTATATGTGCTGTATGTACTAAAGAAGGTTTAATTATACCTTCATCACAACGACAATGTTCATGTTCACACATTTCATGGACATGAATATCATTATCCTCTTTA
>CAYOMP010000154.1:0-4064 GCA_964405075.1 uncultured Lachnospiraceae bacterium | reverse complement strand
ATGATTATGGCATATTATAAAATCAATTAATAAGCCTGCTACCATACCTATTACTACCTTTATACCTAGTATTTTAGCAATAACGACTGGATTAACGGCTTCTGATAGCATAATAGGTAACATTTCATCAGATGTGGATAAGAAAATAGCTATTAATGTTCCCATACTAATAATTCTACCGGCATAAAAGTTTGATGCAACTGTTGAAAAACCGCATTGTGGCAGCATACCCGCAATTGCTCCCACTATAGGACCAAATCTCCCTGCCTTTTTAATCATTAACTTAGAATGTGATGTAGTTCTATGTTCTATAGCCTCCATAATTAAGTAAGTAATAAATAAAAAAGGGACTAACTTAATACTATCAATCAAAGCATCTAATATAATATCAAATAAAAATTCCATAATTTTCCTCCATCTATTTCTAGTTGCGTAAAGTAGTTGCAAATGCAATTCATTTGCAACTACTATATAATAGCATAATAAACTCAGTTGTCAAGCCAGAATGCGACTATTATTGGGACTTTTGCGAGAAATGTCTTTATGTTTTAAATATAAATATAGGAATTGTTGAATTTCTAACAAAATAAAGATATACTATCTTTATAGTTTTAATAGTTTTTAAATATGGGAAATAAGAACACATAATAGGGGGATTAAGATTTATGTGTAAAATAAAAGTAAATCAATTGGGCTACATCCCAAGTGCTGCAAAATATGCAGTGTTTCCTCCATAGTGAATGTTGAAACAAAAAAGGCAGCCTATACAGGTACAGCAACTATTGAAAGTTATCATAAGGATTCAGATGAGACTTTCCTTATTGCAGATTTTTCAGAATTAACAGAGCCTGGAAGATATGTGGTTATCACTGGGGACAGAGAACGCTCTCCTATTTTCAAAATTGATGAAAAACCATATGACAGAGTTTTAAATTCTACATTAAAAATGTTCTACTTGCAAAGATGTGGTTGTTCGCTCTCCGAGGAATATGCCAAAGATTTTGCTCATGATGAATGTCACTCATCATTGGGATTAATTTACGGAACAGACGAAGTTAAGGACGTAACTGGAGGCTGGCATGATGCAGGCGATTATGGCAGATATATTGTAGCAGGTGCTGTTGCTGTTGCAGATTTATTATTGGCTTATGAAGCTATGCCAGAAAATTTTGAAAACAGAAATCTAAAAATTGAAAGAAATAACAAAGATATGCCTTGCATTCTTGACGAAGTTAAGTACGAGCTGGATTGGATGCTTAAGATGCAAGATGAGATTACAGGTGCTGTGTATCATAAGGTAACCTGTAAAACTTTCCCTGGTTTTGTAATGCCGGATGAAGAAAATGATGCTTTGATTATCTCACCTATATCCGTTACTGCTACCGCTACGTTTGCAGCTGTTATGGCTATGAGCGTTCGTTTCTACAAGAAATATGACAAAGCATTTGCTGACAAGTGTCTTATGGCAGCTATTCGAGCATGGAACGCTATTGACAACATTGTTTTACCAGGAGGTTTTAAAAATCCTGAGGATATTATTACTGGCGAATATCCAGATGCTTGTGACACTGATGAGATATATTGGGCAGCAGCTGAACTATATAAACAGACAGGTGACAGTTGTTATCGCGAGAAATTTGAAGAAATAGCTCATAAACAAATCTACCATGGATATGGTTGGGAAGATTGTGGTAGTTATGGAAATATGGCATACATTACTACAGGTTATGAGATTGATAACAATCTAAAAAAACAAATTGTTCAGGCAATTATTAATTATGCAGAAATTCTTTATGCCAAAAGTAAAGAAGATACATTTAATATTAGTTTAAGTGATAATTATATTTGGGGAAGTAATATGTATTGTGCCAATAATGGTGTTCATTTAATGGATGCGTATCTTTTAACAGGTGAAAAGAGATTCTTTGATATGGCATTTGAACATTTAAACTATCTTTTAGGTAAAAATACATTAGATATGTGTTTTATAACAGGATTTGGACACAAATCACCTATTAATCCCCATCATAGACCTAGTGGTGCTGTTAAGAAACCAATGCCAGGTATGCTGGTAGGCGGTCCGGATAGTGGATTACACGACGAAGTTGCTGTTGAAAAATTGCATAATGTCCCAGCCGCAAAATGTTATTTAGACATTTTAGAGAGTTACTCTACTAATGAAATTACAATATATTGGAATGCCGCCTTTATAATGTTACTAAGTATGTATATGAAGAATTGCTAATTACTCCTTTGCGAGCTGCGTTTTTCATATCATATATTATTTCATAAAGATTTTTTATGAAATTATGAGAAACACGCTTTGCGAGTTTTGTGGTGCTTGTAGAAAACCTATGTAAACATAGTTTTCTCCTCGTTGCTAGTGTAAATCAAAAGTTCCTTTTAAACTTAAAAAACTAGTTTAAAGGGAACTTTTCTATATTAAACATATTTAAATGCTATTGTATATACATACTCTATAGCCTAACCATCATACGAATACTTTTTGATTTCAGATTGTGCTTTTCCATACTTAACAGTTCATCTAATATATTCTTATTTTTTGTCTGAATATCCTCACGTAATGAATAAACTAATTTACTCAAATATTCATCATTTGCTATTGCATTTTTGTTTTGTTCAAGAATATCATAAAAAAAGTCTTCTTCTGATTTTTCTTCAAAACAATTAACAATATCACTGGTATTTACTGTAACATATTGTCCCGATGTTACTTGTACGGTGTCTCTTACTGCTTCATATTTCACTCCTGCTGATGTTATTTCATCAAATATGGCATATGCACATGCATTTATTCCATAAGCTTCAATTGAAACATCAGATATATCGTAACCAAGAAGTTTCTTCCAAGATTCAAAGGCTATTGATTGTCCATAAATAAACTCCTGATTAAAATCAACAACTAATGTTTCTTCATATGTTGGAATCTTCTTTACCAGAATATCAATCTTATCAAATAAATGAACACTGATATTTTCTACTATACTGTAGTCAAATTCAAATGCTTTTTCATCAATATTCTCAGCACATATTACTATCTTTTCAGGATTATATACTGGATTAGTTTTTAATAATTTTCTATATTCGTCTATTCTTTTTTTTGCAAGTTCTTGCCCACAAGAATTCTCTATTGATTTGTATATATAGTCAATATTCGCTCTCAGTAATACATTTTGTACGTTCATATTATCACCTCAGTTGAACTATCTAATACTAATTTGCTAACTAATTTGCTAATTACAATTATTATTATATAAACTAAAGGAGATTAATTGAATTAACCCAGAATAAACTTTAATTAAACCTATCGAAAAAAAATATGTTTATTTATATTTTATGGTTATATATCTAATTCTTTTTTTATTTGGATTTATGATTTTTTTAGAATATATCGCGCTCAAGAAAAGGTAAGCACGAACAAAGTGAGTATTTACTTTTTCTGGCGCGATACCGACAAAATCAGGAAGTGCGAAGCACGACAGACACTTTGTGTCTGAGATTTTGGAGGTAAAATAAATAGTAAACTTAAAATTCTATTTTATGTAAAAAGTCTAGTAAAATATAGCTAAAAACACTATAGGTATAAGTAAACTTGGAAGCATGTTCAGTGATTTGAAATTTTTTATATTAAGAATTGACAATCCTGAACTGGCAATTAATATTCCCCCAACAATTGATAATTCTGTCATCATATCTGGCGATATAATATCTCCAAAAAATGTTGCTAACAAGTATATGCTACCCTGCCAACAAAACAGCACTGGAGCAGCTAATAACATACCTATTCCATATGTAGATGCCAACACCATAGATGTTACCAAGTCTAATGTTGCATTTGTATATAAATATGTGTTGTCTCCCTGTAATGCACTTTGTATTGGACCAAGAATAGATAATGTACCTATACAATACAACAGAATTCCCGTTGATAACCCTTCACTTAATCTGGAATTACTATTTTTCTTAAAATGATTAACTATTTTATCGAAATGCTTCTGTACATCAAATATATGTCCTATCAGACTACCTAGTGCAAGACTTAC
>CAYOMP010000153.1:0-6790 GCA_964405075.1 uncultured Lachnospiraceae bacterium | reverse complement strand
TAATATTAGCATCTTCTGTTGTATGATCTACTTTGTTACCATCAGCATCCTTTTGTTCAATTCCAAATAATTCAATGAATGCTCCTCTTGTACCAGAACCATCTTCTCTAGATGTTACTGAAATAGATTTTGATAAATCAAAATCAGATGTTGCTTCAACTACTTCTGTTGTAGTTTCTTCTAATGTTGTTGCAGTTTCTGCTGTTGTAGCTTCTGTTGTTGTAGTCTCTGTTGTTGAACTACTTTCCGTGCTAGAATTACTCCCACATCCTGCTATACAACCAAGTATCATTGTTGTTGCCATTAACACTCCTAATAATTTTTTACTTCTCATTTTTTCATTCCTCCATAATTTACATTTGTCTACTTTTTTCATATTTTATTTATGTAAAGTCATCTTGCCATTAAGCAATATGAACTTTCATACCAACTAATATCCTGAGGATATTTTGAACTTAGCTATATTTCTTAAGTTCTTCCATTACTCTTTCTGGATTTTTTCCATTTACATTTAATATTAATGGTTTTGATAAATCCAAGCTAAATATACCCATAATTGATTTAGCATCTACAATAAATCTTCCTGATACAAGGTCAATATCCTCTTCAAACCTTGAAACGTCTGCTACGAATTCTTTTACTTTCTCAACTGAATTCAAATTTACATTCATACTTTTTTCCTCCTATCTCTCACTTTTCACAAGTCATATGTTAATCGTCCAATGTAAAATTACTAACCATTTATATGTAAAATTTGTGTAAGTAAAAAGTAAATGTGTAAAAACTACATTATTTTCACTGCTAACTAAAAAATGTCCACTAGATCTTTTTGTTGTATGCCTGGCAACAAAAAAACTGTAGATATGTAATTCAAATCACATATCTACAGTCCATCTGTGTTCACTATATTCAATTACAAATAAAATTCATGGCTTATTCAAATTAGCAACTTTGCTACCCGCGTAAATCAAATATTCTAATCTAATAATTTTAGCATATCAACTACATTTTCTATAATAAGCTATCATACAATTCAGCATATTTAACCGCTGATGTATTCCAAGAAAAATCAGCAGCCATTGCTCTGTCTACTATCTTATTCCATTCTCTCTTCCTATTATAGAATATATGCATTGCATATTTAATGGAATTAAGCATTTCATGGGCATTATAATTACGAAAGCTAAATCCGGTTCCTTTACTTTCAAATTCGTTATATGGTTCAACTGTATCTTTTAATCCACCAGTTTCTCTAACAATTGGAATCGTTCCGTATCTTAAGCTCATCAACTGGCTCAAACCACATGGCTCAAATAATGAAGGCATCAAAAATGCATCACATGCTGCATATATTCTGTGAGACATTGGTTCAGAATAATATATGTTAGCAGATACCTTGTCTGTGTATTTCCAGTCAAAATGTCTAAACATATTTTCATATTTGTCTTCACCTGTACCTAAGACTACAATCTGTAAATCCTCCTGGCACAATTCATCTAACATATATGCAACCAAATCCAAGCCCTTCTGGTCAGTAAGTCTAGACACTAACCCTATCATAAATTTCTTAGGATTAACTTCAATACCCAATTCCTGCTGTAAAGCAGTTTTATTTTTAACCTTTTCTTTTCTAAATGTCTTAGCTGTGTAATTATTAGGAATAAACTTGTCTGTTTCCGGATTATATTCATCATAATCTATACCATTAACAATTCCCCTAAGTACATTTGAGCGAGCATTCATTAATCCATCCAAGCCTTCACCATAGAAAGGAGTTTTAATCTCCTGAGCATATGACTCACTAACTGTTGTTACTGCATCAGCATATACTATTCCACCCTTTAAAAGATTAGCGTCTTTATAAGCTTCCAATTTGTCAGGAGCAAAATAATACTGTGATAATCCAGTAATATCTCTAACAGTTTTTAAATCCCAAATTCCCTGAAACTTCAGATTATGTATGGTCATAATACTCTTGATTCCCCTAAAGAAATCTCCCTGACTAAAGGTATCTTTTAAATAAACTGGAATCAATCCTGTCTGCCAATCATGACAATGAATAATGTCTGGTCTAAATCCAATTATTGGTAAAGCCGACAGAGCTGCTCTTGAGAAAAATGCAAAACGCTCAATATCCCATTTGCCATCTGTTGTATATGGTTTATCACCTGAGAAATAGTATTCATTATCTATAAAGTAAAACTTAATTCCAGATACCTCTGTCTCGAAAATACCAACATACTGCTGTCTCCACGCAAGCTCCATATAAAAATGGTTTAAATAATGTAATTGATCCTTATGTTCTTGCCTCATACACGCATATTTAGGAATAATTACCCTCACATCATATTTTTCCTTGTCGAAATACTTTGGCATACTCCCCACAACGTCTGCCAATCCACCAGTTTTTATAAATGGAACTGCTTCAGAAGCTACAAATAAAATATTTTTTTTCATAATAATACCTCCAAGACCCTCTTAATTGCATTAATATTCTCTTTTTATTATACATCATTCAGAATATTAATAAAAGCACTATATACTTTTTTAATAATTTAGCCCAAAAACACGATTTGCGAGCTTCGCGGTGCTCGTCAAAGTTTTATTCAAACTCTAGTTCTACCCTCTTCTGGCATAATCAAAATTAACCTATCATTTTATTTTTCAAATAATTCCGCCGGAATATATTTCAGCAACATTTCCTCTAGTTTTTCAATCATTATAGGTTTTTCTAGAAAATCAGTAAATCCAGCGTTAATATATCTTTCCTTTGCTCCGGACATTACATTTGCAGTTAGAGCAATTATTGGAATATTGCTTATTTCTTCATCTAATTCCTTTATATGATGTAGTGTTTCTATTCCATCCATATCAGGCATAAAGTGATCTAAAAATACCACGTTGTAACTATTTGCCTTCATCTTTTCCAAACATTCCTGTCCACCTTCTGCACAATCTACCTGCATTTTTGTTTCCTTTAACAAAGCTTCCATAACCTTTAAATTAATATAATTATCATCAACCACTAAAGCTTTTGCCTTTGGAATCTGTACAATGTAGTCTCTTTTTTCTTCTCTTATTCTTATTTTTTTCTGTGCCTCTTTGAAATCACCTATTGGTTCTTTATCTACTATCTTTTGAATAAGTGTAAAAGAAAATGTAGAGCCTTCACCATATACACTATCTATTTCAAGTTTACTACCCATTTGTTCCAACAATCGAACAACAATACTCATTCCTAATCCGGTACCTTCTATATTCCTATTACGTTTTTCTTCTATTCTTTCAAATGCATTGCACAACTTTCCAATGTCTTCTTTTCGCATACCTATTCCGGTATCCTTAACCCTAAAAAATATCTCAACCTCATCATCACAATATTTTTTTGCAGACATTTCAAAAGATATACTACCCTTTTGAGTATATTTTACTGCATTGGTTAAAATATTTATTAGTACCTGTTCTATTCTAATTTCATCACCATATAACTTAGTTGGTAAATCTGAATCTATTTCTATTGCAAAATCAAGTGACTTCTCCTTCGCCTTATTTGATATCATATTGTACACATCATTAATCATGGATACGAGATTATATTCAGTCGGTATTATTTCCATTTTCCCCGCTTCAATTTTCGAAAAATCCAATATATCATTAATAATGCTTAACAACATTTTGCCTGCATTCTTTATATCATATGCATAGGAACGAATATTATCTTCTGTGGTTTCACGAATAATCATTTCATCCATTCCTAGCACCGCATTAATTGGAGTGCGAATCTCATGTGACATATTAGAAATAAACACATTTTTAGTTTTATTAGCCTCTATTAATTGTTCATTTTGTTCTTCTACTGCCTGAATAATATTTTCTTGATTAAGCAGTCTTAACATATCCTCATTTATATCTTGTACAGTGTATACAAACTCAGGATTCTGACGACTAAATCCTTGCATTCTTGTAAATGAAAGTCTAACCCATATAAATTCACCTTGCATATTCATCATTTGTAATTCGAAATGAAATTGCTTATTCTTTTCCAATTCCTGAATTATATATGCAGGCTCTGACATACTCAAAAACATACTTTTATCATTTTGCATAAACATATTTGTAATTGCATATCGCCATTCGGAATATTTAATATCTAAATAATCCTGTCTTGAACTCCTTAATTCCGTTGTTACAGAACTCTGGCAGGTATCATCTTTCAGATTAACAATCATTGAAAAAAGATAGTTTTCTTGTATAGCGTCAACCTTTTTCTTTTCTAATTCATCATTTAAATATAATTCATCTTCCTTACGAAGCAATATTACCGATTCGTTATTTGATATCTTCATCAAATCCACCATATACAAGACTTCTACTTCTTTAATGTACATCTTCATCTTTGTATGATAAAAATCTTTCTTAAACACATTCATATCTATAAATCGTTCATAATCATTATCCCCTTCTTTAACATTACCTTTAGCACTGTTAAAAAAAATCAGCTTATAAACGTCTATTGCGTTGCCTTTTCTATTAATTAAGGCATTAAATTGCTCTGAACTTTTCAGAGTTTCATATTCCTCTTTTTCAGTATCTATGAAAAAAATAGCTTCGTAACTATTGCAAAACTTTTCTATAATCTTATCTAATTTCCTATATTCACTATCCATAAATGCCTCCACAAAATCATTCTATGCCATTTCTATTTACGTGATACAACGAAGGTAATAATCTACTTGCAAGATTATTCGACGACTTCCACAAACTGATAAAACCTACAAAGCTTGTTTCACATATTTTTGTCCTGTTATTATAGATTTTAGCACAACAATATTGTTGTTCAACATTCCAATAATAGATTTTCTAGTAAAT
The DNA here is from genome assembly GCA_964405075.1 of uncultured Lachnospiraceae bacterium. Classification (GTDB taxonomy): domain Bacteria; phylum Bacillota; class Clostridia; order Lachnospirales; family Lachnospiraceae; genus CAYOMP01. The sequence goes on along the minus strand of CAYOMP010000153.1, from coordinate 1,921 downwards.
TAATTTTTCAATTATATTATTTTTATTTATTAAATTCAATCTACTCCCCATAATAAATACAGCTTATTTTTATATTAATTTTTCTTATTATTTTATTAAATAAACATATGCAATTTGCAATTTTTTGCAGTTTTAATCCATGAATTTTAGTGTTTCATTTGAGAATCTCACAGGAAAGTATATAATTCTTTATTATACACTTCTATTATATTTTCTTCTTTTTCCAAAATATTCTGGTTTATCCTTCATTTATATCTATCAAATTACAAATAATTTGTTACACAAATTTTAAAATTATAACTGCATTTTTAACTTTCATACTGCTATAATAACATTATTTGCACATTATAAAAGAGATTGTATACTTTCATTGATATGCCCCCTTCTAAGTATTAAGTGATTTTCATTATTTCACTTGTCTACCTAGAAGAAAACATCTCATCACATATACAATCTCTTTCTTCTTACATTTTATATCTAATAAGATTTTTCTTTTTTATATTTTCCTTTACTATTCAAAGGATTCCCCATTGTTTTTGTATTCTAATCTGATTTTATCTGCAATTAATGCCACAAATTCTGAATTAGTAGGCTTACCTTTTCCAGTATTAATTGTATAACCAAATAATTCATCTATTGTATCCATTTTGCCCCTGCTCCATGCTACTTCTATTGCATGACGTATTGCTCTTTCAACCCTACTAGGTGTAGTTTGATGTTTCTTAGCGATTGTTGGATATAGTATCTTAGTTATGGAATTTAACATTTCCATATCCTTAACAGACATAATAATCGCATCTCTTAAATACTGATATCCCTTTATATGTGCAGGCACACCAATTTCATGAATTATATTTGTTACATCTGTTTCCAAATTTCTCTTTGGCGCCTGAGTAGTTTTCTCATATGCATTTACCATACGTGGCTGTGCCTTTTTTCTACCTATGCCCTCACCTACATGTTTTATCTTGTTTGTAACCATATTATTATCAAAAGGCTTCATTATGTAATAATTTGCCCCAAGATTAAACGCATCCTCCGTAATCTGCTCTTGTCCAATTGCTGATATTACTATAAATTCCGGTTTTTTACTCATGGTTTTATCGTTATTCACTTTGTCCATAAGGCTTAATCCATCCATTTTAGGCATAATAATATCTAGCAATACTACATCTGGCTGTTTAGTTTTAATAATGTTATATGCCTCTTCACCGTTTCTAGCTTTTCCCACTACTTCTAAATCAGCATCATTACTTACTATTTCCCCAAGTAATGTCAAAACACTTTCGTTGTCATCAGCAATTGCAACATTTAACTTTCCCATATCTATCCTCCTCGGACTTTGTTTTTTATTAATACTTTTCAATAGTTTATCTTGTATTATTTAGAAAACAACTGGCGCCTTTTATCATTTTCTGCATAAATACTAAAAATATTATATAAATAAACGATTTTTTATTCAAACAGTTTTCATCGTATTTTGTCGACATTCTTCGACATTTTTACTTGTGAGATAGCCTATTTACTGATTCATAAAGCTTTCTGTTACTCGTGCATATTCATCTGCATCTGCAATTTTTTCAATACTAACTCCATCCTCTACTTCCACACATCTAAAAATATAGCTTGCTTCCTCATTGATAGTGTCACCCTCAATCTTCGATGCCACTACATATTTCTGTTCTTCAACTTCAAATTCTTCCTCAATGGCTAATTCCATTACCTCACCATTTATTTCCATTTCAAATGTATCGTACTCATTGTATTCATTATTCATTCTAATTACTCCTTCATCCACGTTATCATATTTCTAAATTACTGTTTAAAGTATATGCCCTATTTTTTCTAATTTCAATATTACATTTATCTCATTTGGCTTATCGCGAATAACAAATAGGAGGATATGCCATATTATCCGCCT
>CAYOMP010000152.1:0-6833 GCA_964405075.1 uncultured Lachnospiraceae bacterium | reverse complement strand
CATTTTTTGTTCTTGCATCTACTACGCCTTTCACCCTTGATAGTTCATACCTGCCATCTGTCATTTTTGCCAATCTGACATTAGCACTACACAAAATATCATCAAAATAATTAGATAATACATATTGTTCAAACATCAACTTTTGAGAATTGTTTCCTGTTGAAGTCAAAAAAAGTTCACTTATTTTACTATATTCTTTATCTATTTTGATAAAGATTTCATTCTTTTCTTTTAAAGAGTTCAGGCACTTCTTAATATCGTTAGACACAATTAATACCTTTTCACTTTCGGCAACACATTCTTTCTTAACCTTTTCAACTTCTGAAACTTTTAAACGATACTCTTCCAAATTAGGTCTTTCACTGTTACCAATTACTTTTGAAAGTTTGTCTATATTATTTTTAACAAGAATTACGCTTTCCTGATAATCCTGTATATATTTACTAATTGCTTCTTCTTCCTGAACTCTATTTGTTATCTGCAAATAATCCTCTACATTTTGGAACTCATTTTCAATACACATCTTCGTAAATGCATCATATAGCTTTTTAGTTTCTTCTTCAGCCTGCGACAGCTTCTTTTCATTGCTTTCTAGTAAAGCCTTTTTAGCTTCAACCTCTGTTAAAAGTAATTTGTGCTTCTCAATAATAATATTAAGCCTATTTTTTAACTGATTATATATTTCCTTTTGTTTTACAATTTCCTTTTCAAAACTTTCGATATTTTCAAATTCAACCTTTAAGCTTGTCCTTAAAGCAGATACTTTTCCTGATAATTTCTGAACCTTTTCTGTTGCAACTTCAAGACTTTCAGTTGCATTCGTCAGTTTATCAGTATATTCTTGCTTACCTTTTTCTGCCTTAAGCTTGAATTCTTCATATCTATTCTTGGTATCAACTATCGTCTTTGCATCCTTTAATTCATTTTCAATTCTAGCCTTTTCATTAGATGTTTCCATAAAGATTTTTTCTATTTCCTGTCTATTTTCAGCACCTAATTTTTCAACCATTGATTCTATCTCTTTATTTATACTTTCTATTTTTCCTTTATATATGGCAACTTCCTTTGAGCCTTCCTCTGCTCTTTTTCTAGCTGTCTCGGCATTCTCTTTTGCCATATCTACCTCTTCCTTTGTAGGTGCGTCATTTTTTAATATAGCCTTTTTAGGATGTGATAATGAACCACATACCGGACAAGGCATATTTTCTTCTAACTGACTAGCTAATATTCCAGCAGTAGCCATTCTAAATGTGCTGTCCTTTTCTATAAAATTCTGTTGCATATTTTTAGCTGAGATTTCCAATTCCTTGTAGATTTCCAATTTCTGATTATATACATTTACAAGCCTGATTTCCTCTGCAGCTTTCTCTCTATATTCCGAAATATTATCCAAAACCACATTAACCTTTATAAGTTTTGAATTTTCTTCCAAAAACTTTGTCTGGGCTTTTTCTATTTCCTTGAGCTTACTTTCACAATCTTCAATCTGCTTCTGAGCTTTTTCCACAATCTCCTTATTGTATTCAACCAATTCCTTCTTTTTCTTAACCTCATCATTGGCTTCGTTGTATTCCTTGCTCATTTGTGCGTATTGTGTAAATATTTCAAATTGATTATCTAACAAAGAAATATTGTCAAGTAACTGCTCCTGCTCCTTTTCCAAAATATCTTTCTTCTGATATTCCTCATCAATTTGTTTAAAATCTGCAACTTTTTTATTATATTCATCTGTTACAGATTTTATATTTCCTCTAAGTTCTTCACAGTTCTTCTTTGAAAAATCATATTTAACATACTCAGGAGTAATGTTTTTTGCCTTTCGTATTCTCTCCAAAGTATTCTTTAACTCAACAATTTGTTCTTGTTTTGCCTCTAATTCCTGCTTTTTTTCGCATTCCCTATCATATTGTTTGAAGCTTTCCTCAAGCTGCTTCATTTTATTTTCAAGCTTAACCAATTCCTTTAAATCATCTTCTAAGCCTTTAAGCTGTTTCTTAAAATTTGATTCAACCTTTTTTTGTTCCTCTTTTCTTTTTTCAAGAAATTCTATAGCCAAATTATAGTTTATACTTTTAGCATTTTTAATCTCGTTCCATTCTTCATCCTCAATATCAATCAAGGATATTGTTTCCATCGATTTACTTTTCAAATCATCCAGCTTACTTTTTAACTCTGACCACTTAGCTTTTAATATGTCCTGCATTTTACTATACAATCTCGTGTTAAATATATCCCTGAATATTTGTGTTCTATCCTGAGAGTTTGCAGTTAACAGCTTTTGAAATTCGCCCTGTGCAATCATGGATATTTGCTTAAACTGATTGTAATCTATCTTTAGTAATTCCTTTATTTTTTCATTAACATTAGATACCCCTTCTGCCAATACCTCTTCGCCCAAATATAAAACAGCACTTTCGTTTTCATCTGTTGTTCCCGTTCCTCTAACCTTAGCTTTTCTATACTTAGGATTTCTTCGAATCTTATATTCATTATCCATATGAGTAAATATCATTTCTACATAGGTTTTTACATCATTTTCTGCGAAATCACTTCTAAGGGTTTCTTTTCCTCTCAAATCACCGCTTACTTTTCCATATAATGCAAAGCAAATAGCATCAAATATAGTAGTTTTTCCAGCACCGGTAGGTCCTGTAACAAGGAAAATACCTTTATTTCCAAAGCTTTCAAAATCTATCTTTTCGCAATTTTTATATGGTCCCCAACCACTAATTTCCAAATATTTTGGTTTCATTATTTCACCTCCTCACTTGCTTTTTCTATAACATCTTTCATGATTTCTTCTTTTTCGTTTTCTAGTTCTTCACCTGTTACCATTTCATAAAAATCCTTATACAGTTCAAGTGGACTTTTATTTTTAATGCCATTAGCCCCTATATTCTCTTTCCTTTTGTCCATTTCATTTTTCTCTATAATAATTTTCATAGCGTTAGGGTAAATACTTCGAATCTTGCCCATAGCATCATAAATATCATCCTTATCAGTTAAAGTAGCACAAATATAGTCATTAGTATCTTCTAAAGAATATATCTCCTTCTTTAATAATTGTGCAATTTCCCCTTTTATGCATCTCATATCATGTAAAGGCGTTAATGGCAATTGTTTAACGTCTATTTGACCTTTTTCTTTTATTTCAACCAAATTGACACCCTTAATATGGTTCACTTCTGAAAATGAATATTTGATTGGTGACCCTGAATAGTAAACCTCTTTATCACCTATTTTTTGTGCTCCATGAATATGCCCTAATGCCACATAATCAAATTTTTCAAATACCGTAACATCTACATTCTCCACATCTCCAACACTTGCCAAGGTTTCAGAATCACATCTTTGAGGCTCTCTTCCAGAATTAGTTACAAAAAAATGAGTTACCATTACATTTCTTTCATTTTCATCAACTGGCGTATTGCTAACTAATGCCTTAATAGCTTCATTCTGATTATGTATTTCCTCTTCCAAATATGCTTTTACTGTCATTGGGCGTACAAAAGGCAGCAAATAGAAATTAACATTTCCATATTCGTCCTTAAGAGTTATACACTTTATTTTTCCTTCAAAATTCCCTTCAATATATACTCCACGCTTTTCTAATATGCTCTTGGCGAAGGATAAACGCTCAGGTGAGTCATGATTACCACTGATTATAAATAGCGCTATATTTTCCTGTGAAACCTGTGTTATAAACTCATCAAAAACCTTAACCGCATCAGCTGGTGGCACAGACCTGTCATAAATATCCCCTGCTATAACTATTGCATCAACTTGTTTTTCTATCCCGTAATCTAATATTTGTTTCAGAGTATGCTTTTGTTCTTCAAGCATTGAAAATTCATTTACTACTTTTCCTATATGTAAATCTGCTGTATGTAAAAACTTCATATGTTTTGTCCTCTCATTTTCCTTTATACAAAAATTATATTAAAACTTTTAAAAAAAATAAATGTATTTATGAATTGTAAGTTTCACACATTTTACAAAAGATGTCGAAAATTCGGTAAGCAGATTATTCTCCCCATTTTTTCGTATAAACTATGATAAGCACACTTTGCAAATTTCGCGGCGCTGGTCGAAAACTTATGTAAACATATTTTTCTCCTCGCTGCTGGAGTAAACAAAAACAAGATGCACATAAACTTTCGTTATCATACATCTTGTTTTCTAAATCCGAGACTATCTTTCTAGCCTTACGCACCGAATTCGTGTAAGCTTAATCTTACTTATTTTCTAAGAATATCAACCGTATGAGAACTTGCTCCCAATAAATCCTGTCTTTCACTAATTGACATCTGATACTTTATAAACAATTCAAAAGTTTCATCATCCATAGCATTAAGCACCGGACGCATATAATCAGCTGCCCCGTCGGGTGCAATAGTCTTCACTCTTTCTAATCCTACTGTTTCACTGACCTTATGAATATCTTCAAGTCTAACCATAGAATATAGTTCATTAGCTTCTTTTGTGCATTTAAAATCCTCAGTCAGCATACCCTTAGCTATACACTCTTTGATATTGTTGTCCTTAAAGCCATACATAATTACACTATATTCATTCATATAATAAGCAACTAATATATATCCACCCTTTTTAGTTACTCTCTTAGCTTCTTCCAGAGCCTTTACCTTCTCATCAAATTCATGTAAATGATACATTGGTCCAAAAACTAACGTAACATCAAAGCTGTCATCCTCAAACCTTGATAAATCCAAAGCATTTCCCTGATATGCTTTTACAGTACTTTTCTTCGCCTTTAAAATTCCCAAATTATATTTGACTAACTCTACAGCCGTTACATCATAACCTTCATTAGCCAAAGCCACAGAATATCTTCCAGTTCCGGCGCCTACATCTAGAATCTTCGCATCCTTTTTATCAGCAAGACACTCATGAATGTACTTCATAGTAACAGTAAACTCAACCATACCATGTCTTGACTGTAATCTTTTTTCTTCATTAAATTTATTATAGTATTTCTCTAATTTATTCATTCTCTTTCTTACTATATTTTAACCATTATTTTTAGTTAAAATGTAGCCTTTCCTTAATATTATTTTATCCACTAATAAACTGCAAAAAATATATTTCACAAATAACTCTTTTCGTTTTTAGCTCAAATGAAATCCACTGCTTACGTAAACCATACGCGAAGCCTCTGCTGAGCGTATTTGGTTGCAGTTAGCAGTTAGTTCATTTCGAGCGTTGCAAATATTTGTTAAATATATTTTTGCAGTTATATTTATAAAAAACATTCATAATCACAATTGCAATTTGTATTAACCATTTTTTGCCTATACCAATTATAAACTGCAAAAAATATATTTTGCAAATAACTCTTTGCGTTTTTAGCTCAAATGAAATCCAATGCTTACGTAAACCATACGCGAAGCCTCTGCTGAGCGTATTTGGTTGCAGTTAGCAGTTAGTTCATTTCGAGCGTTGCAAACATTTGTTAAATATATTTTTGCAGTTTCTATATTAAAAATAATTTGCTCATAGATATCTGCTAAATATATTTTTGCAATTCCTCTATAATTAAAAATACTAATTACCATATATTACAACAATATTTCTCTAAGTTCATCCACTGTTCCAATAATTCTTGTGGCACCATTCTTTTCTAACTCTTCGACAGTTCTAAACCCCCAACTAACAGATATACAATCCAGATTAGCATTCTTGGCAGTTAACACATCAACCTCTGAATCACCAATATAAATTGCATCCTCAATGCTCTCACCAATTTCATTTAATGCAAAAAGAACAGTATCTGGACTTGGTTTTCTCTTGACATTTACCATTTCACCAATCGAAGCATCAAAAATATCACCAAAATATTCCTTAGACAATTCCTTTACAGCACTATCTATCTTATTAGAAACAATTGCCAGTTTGTATCCCTTTTCTTTCAAATCCCTTAATAACTCAATTATTCCATCATATGGTCTGGTTTTATTTTTACAATTCGCTCCATAGTATACTCTAAAATAAGCTAACACATCACTCGCCATATCAGTAGGTCCATTCTCACCAATTGCACGTTCAATTAATTTACCAATACCATTTCCAACAAAATTTCTTATTTCCTCTAAATCCCTGGTTGGTAAATTAAACTTTTCCAAGCTTGCATTTACGCTATCAGCTAAATCCTCTAAAGTATTCAATAAAGTACCATCTAAATCCCAAATTATTGCTTTGTATTTCATATCCATTCTCCATATAATCTCATCAAATTAATTTCAAAATACTTATACACACGTAACTATCTCATCTGTATAAATATCAACATTTCTTCCACTAGAATTCTACCATTAAATACATTTTCTATCAATCTGCTAATTATTTCCTGAACTAATTTAATTATTAACTACGACATTTTTGAAATATCATTTTTCCAGTTCTCTATATTTCAAAACATTTTATTTCACGACCAACGCTACAAATATCTGTTAAATATATTTTTGCAGTTCTTTATATTTCAAAACTCTTTTTTCATAACCTGCGTTGCTAACATTTTACTATATATATTTTTATAGTCATATTCAAAAAAATTCCTAATCACAACTACAAATATATGCTAATTATTTTTGCCAATAACAATAATAAACTGCAAAAAATATATTTTACAAATAACTCTTTGCGCTTTTAGCTCAAATGAAATCCACTGCTTACGTAAACCATTCGCGAAGCCTTTGCTGAGCGTATTTGGTTGTAGTTAGCAGTTAGTTCATTTCGAGCGTTGCAAACATTTGTTAAATATATTTTTGCAGTTCTTTTTATTTCAAAACATTTTATTTCACAACCGCGCTGCAAAT
>CAYOMP010000151.1:0-6888 GCA_964405075.1 uncultured Lachnospiraceae bacterium | reverse complement strand
ATTGTTGTAGAGATTTGGTAATAAATGAAAGTGAAGTATTTTGGCTTTGACACAGAATAATAGTGTTTTAAATAAAGAGATTCCCTAAGAGAGTTTCTTATATTATATGATGATAACAATGAAGGGAGAAGGTTAGTATGCATAGTGTAGATTTGAAAAAGATTGTGGAAAAGTTTGATTTGAAAAATTTAACTCCAGAAATCGATATGGAGAAAATAAAGGTTACTCAGCCGGACATTAATAGACCGGCACTTCAGCTGGCAGGTTTTTTTGACCATTTTGATAATGTACGTGTACAGGTTATTGGATATGTAGAATATACGTATTTACAACAGCTTGATGAGGAAAGAAAAAGGGAAGTATATAATAAGCTATTGGCTAGTAATATCCCTTGTATTGTATATAGTAGACAAATGGAGCCAGACTCTTTAATGCTGGAGTTGGCTAATAAATATCAGGTGCCAATTTTCCAGACAGAAAAGACTACATCATCTTTTATGGCTGAAATCATTAGATGGCTTAATGTTCAGTTAGCACCGACTATTTCTATACATGGAGTATTAGTTGATGTTTATGGTGAAGGTCTTTTGATTATGGGCGAGAGTGGAATAGGTAAAAGTGAAGCTGCTCTTGAGTTGATTAAAAGAGGACATCGTCTTGTAACGGATGATGTGGTAGAGATTAGAAAAGTTAGTGACGATACATTGATTGGAACAGCACCGGATATTACAAGACATTTCATTGAACTTAGAGGTATTGGAATTGTTGATGTAAAAACATTATATGGTGTAGAAAGTGTTAAAGAAACACAGTCAATTGACCTTGTTATCAAACTTGAAGATTGGGACAAAGAAAAAGAATATGACAGACTTGGACTTGAAGAAGAGTATACAGAGTTCTTAGGAAATAAAGTAGTTTGTCATTCTATTCCTATTAGACCGGGTAGAAACTTAGCTATAATCTGCGAAACGGCAGCAGTTAATTATAGACAGAAGAAGATGGGTTACAATGCAGCGAAGGAATTATATAATCGTGTGCAGCAAAACATCGCAAAACAACGTGATTAATTAGTAAACAAGGAGTAAAAAATGGGTAAATTTTGTTTTGGAATTGATGTAGGTGGAACTACAGTAAAAATGGGTCTTTTTAACCAGGAAGGTGACGTTTTAGACAAATGGGAAATCGTGACCAATAAAGAAAATAATGGAGAGAATATCTTACCAGACATTGCAAAATCAATATTGGCAAAAATGGAAGAAAAGAATATTGTTAAAGAAGATGTAATAGGTGCTGGTTTAGGTGTTCCGGGACCCGTTACTTCAGATGGTAGAATTCTAAAGGCTGCTAATTTAGGATGGGGAATTTTTAATGTAGAAGAGGCACTTAGTAATCTTTTAGGAATCAAGGTAAAGGCTGGAAATGATGCTAATGTAGCAGCACTAGGTGAAATGTGGAAAGGCGGCGGAAGAGGCTGCGAGAATATTGTTATGATTACTCTTGGAACAGGTGTTGGTGGCGGGGTTATCAACGAAGGTAAGATTGTTACAGGTGCTCATGGAGCAGGTGGAGAGATTGGACATATTCATGTAGAACATTCTGAAACAGAAATGTGTGGTTGTGGCAAGAAGGGTTGTCTTGAACAATATGCATCGGCTACCGGCGTAGTTAGAATGGCGAAAAAAGCATTAGAAACATCAGATGTACCATCTGTATTAAGAGAAAAAGAATTATCAGCTAAGGAGATTTTTGATGCAGTAAAGGCAGGAGATGTATTAGCGTGTCACATTGCTGAACAATTTGGCAAATATCTGGGAGAAGCAATGGCTAATGTTGCTGTAGTATCTGATCCGGAAGCCTTTGTTATTGGTGGCGGAGTATCAAAAGCAGGAGATATTTTAATTGATTATATTAAGAAGTATTATGTTGTAAAAGCATTTTCAGCATGTAAAGAGACAGAATTTAGAATGGCAGAACTTGGAAACGATGCTGGTATATATGGAGCTGCAAAATTAGTTTTCTAGTTTTGTGAAGTTTGTTGAGAAGTGGGAGTTATCCTACATTTTATATAGGTTCTGAAATAAATTACTTAAGTATAAGGATTTATTTCAGAACTTTTTCATATCATCATATCATAGGAAAAATCTTGTTACATTAAAGTGTAAAAGCGTATAGATTTCCTATGGTAAAACTGTATTGTTTAGAAAGAAATTTCCAGCAGTTTGGTTTTTAAGAAAGTTTAATCTCCTTTATCCTTGAATTATAAAAATAAGTATTGTATTATAACAAGGAAAGTTATAAGAAAAATGAAGCTGTTATGCAATTAATTGCGTAAGTTCTAAAACAGATTGATACTTAATAATATTTAAAATAAATAGAAGAAATCCACTTGGGATTCAATAGATGGAGAGAAATAGTGAAAACGGAAGTATATAATCAATTATGCTCTATTGCAGGTAGTGATAATGTATTTAGAGATGAGATGATGAATAAGCATACTACATTTAGAGTTGGTGGACCAGCTAAATGTTTAGTTATGTTGCATAGTATAGATGAAATTAGTGAAACAGTAAAATTATTATCAGATAATAATGAAAAGTTCTATCTTTTGGGAAATGGAAGTAATATCCTGGTAAGTGATAAAGGCTATGATGGAACAATAATAAAGATTTTTAAGAATTTTAATGATATAAAAGTAGATGGCAATATTATTAAAGCACAAGCAGGTGCATTACTTTCCACAATAGCAGCAAAGGCATATGATAACTCATTGACAGGTTTTGAGTTTGCTGCTGGAATTCCGGGAACTGTAGGCGGAGCTGTAGTTATGAATGCAGGGGCTTATGGTGGTGAAATGAAACAAGTTATTGTTTCGGCATTGTGTATGGATAAGACAGGAAAGATTTTTGAATTATCTAATGAAGAACTTGAATTAAGTTACAGAAATAGTATTATTTCAAAAAAAGAATATATTGTGTCAGAAGTGACATTGGAGCTAACAAAAGGCAATAAAGATGAAATAAAGGCTACAATGGATGAATTGAAGAAACGTCGAGTTGAGAAACAACCTCTTGAATATCCTAGTGCAGGCAGTACTTTCAAAAGGCCGGAAGGACATTTTGCCGGTAAATTAATTATGGATGCCGGATTGGCAGGTTACACAGTAGGTGGAGCTCAGGTGTCAGAGAAACATTGCGGATTTGTTATTAATAGGGACAAGGCAACCGCTAATGATATTATTGCTTTGATTAGAGATGTTCAAGCGAAGGTTAAAGAAGAATTTGATGTTGATTTGGAGACAGAAGTAAAAATGTTAGGTGAATTCTAATCTAAAACATTGTGCGAATGGCAAAGAAAGTTTTAGATATTCATCTAATTACTAATGATAAGATTTTATGGTTTAATGCAGGACACTCGTGACTTTAGTTATGAAGTTAAATGGGGATATAGCTAGAAACAATAGGAGGTAAATTATATGCGATTTGTTATAGTAACAGGTATGTCTGGAGCTGGAAAAAGTACTACACTTAAAATGTTAGAAGATGTAGGTTATTTTTGTGTAGATAATTTACCAATCCCATTGATAAATAAGTTTGCAGAGTTAGTAGGTAATCAGAATACAGAGATAAATAAGGTTGCATTAGGTATAGATGTTAGAAGTGGTCGTAATTTGCCTACATTAGAGAACAGTCTGAATCAAATGGAAGCAGAAGGATTTGATTATGAAATACTGTATTTGGATTCTTCAGATGAAGTTTTAGTGAAGCGTTATAAAGAAACTCGAAGAAGTCATCCATTATCAGGTGAAGGTCGAGTTGATCAGGGGATATCAGAGGAACGCGAAAAAATGGCGTTTTTAAAGAAAAGGGCAGATTATATTATTGATACCAGTAAGTTGCTTACCAGAGAATTAAAGGCAGAAATAGATAGAATATTTGTTGATAATGAATCCTATAATAATTTGTTTGTAACAGTATTATCCTTTGGATTTAAATATGGGATACCAAATGATGCTGATTTAGTATTTGACGTTAGATTTTTACCAAATCCATATTATATAGACGAGCTTAGGTCAAAAACTGGAAATGATTCAGAAATTCAGGATTATGTAATGGGATTTGATGAATCACATCAGTTTTTAGACAAGCTAGAGGATATGGTTAGATTTTTGATTCCTAATTATATAGTAGAGGGAAAAAATCAGTTGGTAATAGCTGTAGGATGTACAGGTGGTAAACATCGTTCTGTTACATTGGCTAATAAGCTGTACGAACGTTTGAATGTAGATAATGATTTTGGTTTAAAAGTAGAGCATAGAGACGTATATAAAGATTCTTTAAGAAAAAAATAGTGGAGGATAAGAAATGTCTTTCTCAAGTAATGTAAAAGATGAATTATCCAAAGAGATTAGTGCTGCAAGACATTGTCAAATAGCGGAAATAACCGCAATAATCAGTATGTGTGGTAAAATTACTATTTCGGCAGATGATAAATATTGTGTTAAAATTAATACGGAAAATGTTGCTGTAGCTAGAAAATACTTTACATTAATTAAAAAAACATTTAATATTAATACAGAAATTTCCATTAGACGAAATGCATATTTGAAAAAAGGTACTACATATAGTATAAGTATTAAGGGACATGATGATTCATACAGAGTTTTAAAAACCTGTAAATTATTGGATAACAATAATGAAATTAATGAGAATATGTCTGTTGTACATAATATAGTAATACAAAATACCTGCTGTAAACGTTCTTTTATCAGAGGAGCGTTTTTAGCTACTGGCTCCATAAGTGATCCGGAAAAGCAGTATCATTTTGAAATAGTGTGTACTAATGAAAATAAAGCTAATCAGTTGGTTGAAGTAATAGCATGCTTCGGAATAGATGCAAAGGTGGTCGCAAGAAAGAAAAACTTTGTAGTTTATATTAAAGAAAGTTCTCAGATAGTAGACATTCTTAATGTAATGGAAGCACATGTATCACTAATGGAATTAGAAAATGTACGAATTTTGAAGGAAATGAGAAATTCGGTAAATAGACAAGTTAATTGTGAAACTGCCAATATTAATAAAACTGTATCGGCAGCGGTAAAACAGATAGAAGATATTAAGTATGTAGAGAGTCGTCTTGGCTTAGATTCGCTACCACCTGCATTGGAAGAAATGGCTCGAAAGAGACTGGAATATCCAGAAGCTACTTTAAAAGAATTAGGCTTATTGCTTAATCCTCAGGTTGGCAAATCAGGAGTGAATCACAGGTTAAGAAAGTTAAGTGAATTAGCACAAGACTTGCGAGGCGATAGTAAGGAGGAGATATTATGACAAACAAATCAATAACAATTAAATTAGAATCAGGTTTAGAAGCTAGACCAGTTGCTTTATTAGTACAGGTGGCTAGTCAGTATGAAAGTCAGATTTACATTACTCATGGCGAAAAAAAGGTTAATGCAAAAAGTATTATGGGTATGATGACTTTAGGTCTTGCAGCAGGGGAACAGGTTGAGGTATCAGCAGATGGTACTGACGAAGCAGCTGCTATTGATGGAATTGAAAAATATTTAAGTGGCGAAGAAGCTTAAGGAAAAATATGAACACGCTATTGAAAAGTAGCGTGTTTTTGACTTCTTGTCTGAATAATAAACGTTTGACGAGGCTGTATTTTGAAGCTAATAAATAAAATGTAAGATAGAAATACCCACGAAATAGTCTCAAATTTTGAAAGAGTAGTTAGTTAAAAAAGAGAGAGTAAATATTTATATGCAGAAAATGGAGATATAGTGATATGGATAAAAAATTATTATTTATATATAATCCTATAGCCGGAAAGGCACAGATTAGAAACAAGCTTGCTGATATTATTGACCTTTTCACAAAAGAAGGATATGAGGTTGTTGCACACCCTACTCAAAGTTCAGCAGATGCGGAGGCTACTATTATCAATGCCAAAGAGGGCAAATATGATTTGGTAGTTTGTAGTGGTGGAGACGGTACATTAGACAGAGTAGTCTATGGAATGATGAAAAGAGAAGAAAAAATTCCTATAGGATATATACCAGCTGGAAGTACAAATGATTTTGCTAATAGTATGAAAATACCAAAGAGTATGATGAGGGCAGCAGAAATTACAATGAAAGGTAAAATATTTCAAAGTGATATAGGAAGCTTTCAAAATGATTACTTCGTATACATAGCAGCTTTTGGTATGTTTACAGATGTTTCGTATCAGACGAAGCAGGAAGTTAAAAATGTATTGGGACATGCTGCATATATTCTTGAAGGAATGAAAAGAATAAAAAATGAAGATAGAAGTGAACGACCAGATTATTGAAGATGAATTTATATTTGGAATGATAACGAATTCGATTTCAGTAGGTGGTTTCAAAAGAATAACCGGAAAGAATGTAACCTTAGATGATGGATTGTTTGAAACAGTATTTATTAAGAAACCTAATAATCCATTGGAATATCAGGAAATAATAGCATCTCTTTTGATAGAAGAAATGGATACAAAATATATGTATTCTTTTAAGACCGACAAGGTAAAAATTACTTCTGAAGAAGAAATTGCATGGACATTGGATGGAGAATTTGGAGGAGAACATAAGGAAGTGGAGATTCTTAATAATAAGCAGGCACTTCAAATAATGGTACCTCAAAATTTGAAAATAAAGAGCCAGGATTAATGAAAATTGAAATTGTAAAAAATTTAACAATTTCATATTTCATTTTTATACAAAATAGTTTATAATGAATCTGTGAGTAATGAGGAGAAAATAATTTCCTTAATAACAATTAACGAAATCATTTTGATTTTAAATTAATAAAAGCGGAGGTTAGAAGAATATGTTAGTTTCAGCAGCAGAAATGCTTCAAAAAGCAAAAG
>CAYOMP010000150.1:0-6893 GCA_964405075.1 uncultured Lachnospiraceae bacterium | reverse complement strand
CTGGCTGTAAGGATAGAGGAATTAGAAAAGACGATATATGAATTAGCTGGAGAAGAATTTAACATTAATTCTCCAAAACAGTTGGGAGTAATTCTTTTTGAAAAGTTAGGATTACCTAATGGTAAAAAGACAAAGACAGGATATTCAACAGCGGCAGATGTATTAGAAAAATTGGCTGTAGATTATGACATTGTTAATTATATTTTGGAATATAGACAGCTTACTAAGTTAAAATCCACATATGCAGATGGTTTAGCAAATTATATTGATGAAGATGGAAGAATCCGTTCAACATTTAATCAGACAATTACTGCAACTGGAAGAATAAGTTCAACAGAACCTAATTTGCAGAATATTCCAATAAGGATGGAATTGGGAAGATTAATTAGAAAGGTATTTGTACCTAAAGAAGATTATGCATTTATTGATGCGGATTATTCCCAGATAGAACTAAGAGTATTAGCTCATTTGTCTGAAGATGACAGATTGATTTCTGCTTATCAGGCAGATGAAGATATTCATAAAATCACAGCATCGGAAGTTTTTAATATTCCATTAGAAGAGGTAACAGCACAACAAAGAAGAAATGCTAAGGCAGTTAACTTTGGCATTGTATATGGAATCAGCTCCTTTGGTCTGAGTCAGGATTTAAGTATTGGAAGAAAAGAAGCAGCTCAGTATATTGAGCAGTATTTTGAAACATATCCAAAGGTAAAGGAATTTTTGGATGAAACAGTAGCAAAAGCAAAAGAGGTGGGCTATGTAACAACAATGTTTAATAGGAGAAGACCTGTACCGGAACTTGGCTCAAGTAATTTTATGCAAAGATCATTTGGTGAAAGAATAGCAATGAATTCACCTATACAAGGGACAGCGGCTGATATTATTAAGATAGCAATGATTGAGGTCAATAAAGAACTAAGAAGCAGAAATCTTAAATCAAAACTGCTATTACAGATTCATGATGAGTTATTAATAGAAGCTCATAAAGACGAAATTGAAATAGTGAAGGAAATTCTTAGTGAGAAAATGCACAATGCAGCTAATCTTAAGGTTCGATTAGAGATTGATATGAATGTGGGTAGCAATTGGTACGAAGCTCACTAGAATTTGGGTGAAAAGATGAAAGTAATAGGTATAACAGGAGGAGTTGGTGCAGGTAAAAGCACAATTCTTTCCTACATAGAAAAGAACTATAATTCAAAAATAATAATGGCAGATGATGTGGCTAAAAAGTTAGAGGAACCAGGTCAAGAATGCTATTTTGGAATTGTGGAGAGCTTTGGAAGTGGTATACTGTCAGGGGATATGACCATAGATAAGGCAAAACTTGCCAGTGTAATATTTTCATCTGAAGAGAATTTGAAAAAAATCAATTCAATAGTTCATCCGGCTGTTAAAAGACACATTGTACATATCATTAATGAAGAAGCAAAAAAAGGTGAATTGGATTATTTAGTAATAGAAGCTGCTTTGCTGATAGAAGATAATTATAATGTGCTATGTGATGAAATGTGGTATATATATACATCCTGCGATAACCGTAGAAGACGATTAAAGGAGTCTCGTGGTTATAGTGATGAGAAAATAGATTCAATTTTTGCAAATCAATTATCAGAAAATGAGTTTAGAAATAATTGTAATGTGGTAATTGATAATAATTTTTCAGAAGAAAAAACATATATGCAAATAGATAAGGCATTAGAAGGGAGATAAAGTTGGAAGGAAAGTATACGAATCACCTTGTATTCGGACTGGATATAGGTACAAGAAGTGTTGTTGGTACAGTTGGTTTTAAAGAACGTGATACCTTTAATGTAATTGCACAATATGTAAAAGAACATGATACCAGAGCTATGCTTGATGGACAGATTCATGATATTAATAAGGTTGGAGATACTATCAGATTTGTAAAAAACAAGTTAGAAGAACAGGTCGGTAAACCTTTAACAGAAGTATGTATAGCTGCTGCAGGTCGTATGCTTAAGACGGTAACGGTACATGTTGATTATGAATTACCTGAAGAGACTGTAATTAATCAGGAAAATATATATTCATTAGACTTGTTAGGTGTTGAGAAAGCACATGATGAGTTATACGCTAGTAATAATACAGGAATTAAGTTTTACTGTGTTGGATATTCTGTTATCAGATACTATTTAAATGATTATATTATGGGAAATCTTGAAAACCACAAAGGAAAAAAGATTTCGGCAGATATTATTGCAACATTTTTACCGGAAGAAGTAGTAGATAGTTTAAATAGTGCAGTTGAAATAGCAGATTTGCAAGTGGCTAATCTGACACTTGAACCTATTGCAGCTATTAATGTTGCTATACCGGATATGTATAGAATGCTAAATATTGCATTAGTAGATGTAGGAGCAGGTACATCTGATATTTCCATTACAAAGGATGGAAGTATTGTTGCATATGGTATGATACCATGTGCAGGTGATGAAATTACAGAGGTCATTGCCAAACATTGCTTGATTGATTTTAAATCAGCTGAAAACATTAAGTTTCAATCCATTTCAGAGAAAGAAACTGTTCAGTATAAGGATATTATTGGAAATGCTAAGGAAATTACTCCAGAAGAGATTCGAGATATTACTAATCCGATAGTAGCTGATATGACTAAATTAATTGCCGAGAAGATTATTGAGCTTAATGGTGATAAGAGTGTAAGTGCTGTTTTTGTTGTCGGCGGAGGTGGCAAAATAGCCGGATTTACAGATTATTTGGCAGATGCTTTGAATATACCAAGAGACAGAGTGGCACTTAGAGGAGAAGAAGTGTTAGGAGAAGTTAATTTCTTCCAGCCGGAAATTAAGAAAGACCCATTATTAGTTACCCCTATAGGTATTTGTTTGAATTTCTATGATCAGAAAAACAACTTTATTTTTGTAAACTTTAATGGTGAAAGAATTAAGTTATATAACAATAATAGACTTACAGTAGTTGATGCTTCTATGCAGGCAGGCTATTCTAATGAAAATTTATTCCCACGAAGAGGTAAGGAGCTGAACTTTTCTGTAAATGGCAAACAGCGTATGGTTCGTGGTGAATTAGGTGAAGCGGCTACTATTTCATTAAATGGAGAAATAGCTAATATTAATTCATCAATAGAAGCAAATGATAAAATTCAAATAATTGCTTCAACAGCCGGAGCCGATGCACAAATGGCAGTTGAGCAATTAGCAGAATATAATGCAACAATTGAACTGATAGTAGACGATATTAAGATTGTATGTCCTAGATTTGTTGAGGTTAATGGTAATCTTGTGTCAGGGTATTATGAAATTCAAGATGGCGACAACATTGAAATGCTTAATTATTATACTGTAAAACAGGTACTTGAATTTATGGATATTATTCCGGATATGACAGATGACATATTTGTAAATAACAAGATTGCTGATGAAGACACTAAGGTATATGATAACTTTACAATGAATATTAAAAAAATGCCTGAAAATTATCAGGAATTAAAGTTACAGGAATTAGATAAACATGAAGAGATTATTCAGCAGGCTATAGGAAATATCAGACAGGAAAATGAAATCGCAGAAAAAGAGCGTTTGGCTAGGATTAATGAAGCTATAGAAGGCGATTCGAGTGCTGTTGAAGAAAAAACTGAGGATAACCAGGAGATAAAGGAAACACCGAAAGAGCCGATTATTGTTAACGTATTAGTTAATGACAAAATTGTTACCCTAAAAGGAAAACCATCCTATGTATTTGTTGATATTTTCGACTGGATTGATTTTGACTTAAAGAATTCCGGTGGTAAGGATATTGTTACAATGATAAATGGTCGGAAAGCAGCATTTATGGAAACATTAACTGATGGTGATAAGATAGAAGTATATTGGAAGGAATAGAGTAATGAATTTATGCAGTATTGCCAGTGGAAGTAGCGGCAATTGTATATATGTGGGTTCTGATAATGCACATATTATGATTGATGTAGGTATTAGCGGTAAACGTGTTGAAGCTGGATTAAATGAAATTGGATTAAAAACTAGTGAGATAAATGGTATTTTGATTACCCATGAACATTCGGACCACATAGGTGGTTTAGGTGTGGTGTCAAGAAAACATGGAATACCAATATATGCGACAAGAGGAACTATTGAAGCAATTAAATGCACGAAGTCTGTTGGGAAAATAGATGAAGATTTATTTGTTGAAATAAGAGAAGATGAAGATTTTCAAATAAAAGATTTGAGTATTAAGCCTATTAAAGTATCTCACGATGCTGCTCAGCCTGTAGCATATAGGGTGAATAACAATGATAAAAGTATTGGTGTCATTACTGACTTAGGCGTATATGATGAATACATAATAAGTAATTTGCAAAATCTTGACGCGATGTTGATTGAGGCTAATCATGATGTAAGAATGTTGCAAACAGGTTCTTACCCATATTATTTGAAACAGAGAATACTTGGAAATAAGGGACATTTATCAAACGAAAGCTCAGGAAGATTATTGTCTAGGTTACTAAGCAATAAGTTAAAAGCTATAATGTTGGGACATCTTAGTAAGGAGAATAATTATCCTGATTTGGCATACGAGACAGTAAGGCTTGAAGTTGATATGGGCGAGAATGAATATAAAGCTTCAGATTTTTTTATGAAAGTTGCAAAAAGGGATACAAATTCTGAATTAATTACTGTATAATAGATATTAAATGTTTTATAAGTTACACTTAACAATGGAGGAAATTATGAAGAAAACAATTATAACTGTTGTAGGAAAAGATACTGTAGGAATTATTGCAAGAGTGTGTACATACCTTGCTGATAATAATATTAATATTTTAGATATTTCTCAGACAATTGTTCAGGGATATTTTAATATGATGATGATTGTTGATATGAATAGTGCTAGTCAGCCATTCCAGGATGTTGCTGTTGCATTGGAAAATCTTGGCGAAGAAATCGGAGTAAAGATTACTTGTCAGCACGAAGATATTTTTAATAAAATGCACAGAATATAGTTTTGAAAGGATTAAGGGGAATTTTTTATGATTAACATGTTCGAAGTCAATGAGACTAATAAAATGATAGAACAGGAAAACCTGGATGTAAGAACTATTACATTAGGTATAAGTCTGTTGGATTGTTGTGATAAGGATCTTGATACAGTTTGTAAAAATATATATGAGAAAATAACAAGATTGGCAAAGGATTTAGTGCCAACAGGACAGGCTATTGAAAGAGAATATGGTATTCCAATTGTTAACAAACGTATTTCAGTTACTCCAATAGCATTAGTTGGAGCAGCTTGTTGTAAAACAACAAAAGATTTTGTAAAAATAGCTCAGACACTAGATAAAGCAGCAAAAGAAGTTGGAGTTAACTTGATAGGTGGTTTTTCAGCATTAGTATCCAAGGGAATGACTTCAGCAGATGAATTATTAATTCGTTCTATACCGGAAGCATTATCTACAACTGAAAGAGTATGTAGTTCTGTTAATTTGGCTTCAACTAAGACTGGAATTAATATGGATGCAGTTAAGTTAATGGGAGAAATCCTTCTTGAACTTGCCGAGGTTACTAAAGATAAAGAATCAGTTGATTGTATGAAATTAGTAGTATTCTGTAATGCTCCAGATGATAACCCATTTATGGCAGGAGCATTCCACGGTGTTACAGAAGCAGATGCTATTATTAATGTTGGTGTTAGTGGACCGGGAGTTGTAAAAACTGCATTAGAAAAGGTACGTGGCGAGAACTTTGAAGTCCTTTGTGAAACTATTAAAAAGACAGCGTTTAAGGTAACTCGTGTTGGACAATTGGTTGCACAGGAAGCATCAAAAATGATGGGTATTCCATTTGGTATTGTTGACTTATCATTAGCACCAACACCAGCAGCAGGTGATAGTGTTGCAGATATTCTTTGCGAAATTGGTTTAGAGTATGCCGGAGCACCTGGAACAACTGCTGCATTAGCACTTTTAAATGACCAGGTTAAAAAAGGCGGTGTTATGGCTTCATCATATGTAGGTGGATTAAGCGGAGCATTTATTCCTGTTAGTGAAGATCAGGGAATGATTGATGCAGTTTCAGCTAATGCTATGACAATAGAAAAATTAGAAGCAATGACATGTGTATGTTCTGTTGGTTTAGATATGATTGCAATTCCTGGAGATACTCCTGCAACTACTATTTCCGGTATTATTGCTGATGAAATGGCAATTGGTATGGTTAATCAGAAAACTACAGCAGCACGTTTGATTCCGGTAGTTGGTAAGGGAGTTGGAGAAACAGTAGAATTTGGTGGATTGTTTGGATATGCACCAATTATGCCAGTTAACAAATTTTCATGTGAAGCATTTGTTAATAGAGGCGGAAGAATTCCAGCACCAATTCATAGTTTCAAAAACTAATAAAAATGAGCAGCATGAAAACAAGCGAGGTTAGATATGCATAATGACATTTTGACAATAGGAAGTATCACGATTCATGGATACGGACTTATGATTGGAATAGGCTTTCTAGTGGCAGTAATATTAGCTTCATATAGAGCAAAGCATTTGGGATTAGATAGCGAATTTATATATGACTTGGCATTTGTAGCCATAATTGGCGGAATGTTAGGTGCAAAGTTATTATTTATAATAGTTGAAATTAAAAATATTATAAATAATCCTAAGGTTTTGTTAGATGTTGCGAATGGTTTTGTTGTTTATGGTGGAATTATTGGTGGCATACTGGCAGCATACATTTTTTGCAGGCTTAAGAAAAAAGTTTTTCTTAAATATTTTGATATAGTAATGCCATCGGTAGCTATAGCACAGGGATTCGGACGAATTGGATGCTTATTGGCTGGTTGTTGTTATGGTAGAGAAACAACATCAAGATTTGGAATTGTCTTTACTAATT
>CAYOMP010000149.1:0-6914 GCA_964405075.1 uncultured Lachnospiraceae bacterium | reverse complement strand
TAAGACACCGCCCTTTCACGGCGGTAACAGGGGTTCAAATCCCCTTGGAGTCATTATATTTGTGGCGACATAGCCAAGTGGTAAGGCACGGGTCTGCAACACCCTCATCATCGGTTCAAATCCGATTGTCGCCTTCATTTAAACCTTAGGAAGATAGTTTCTAAGGTTTTTTTGTGTGGTTTTAAGATAAAAAATATATGTAAAAATCTACTCTATTTAGATTTAAATTTTTGTAAACATTATTTTATGCTTTAACTCAAAATGTAATAGATATTAATCAGGAGATAAACGAAAGATTGCTGATTAGATATAAGTACGATCTTGCATCAAATTAGTATTTTAATTTATAGAATTAGTGAAGGAAATGCTATGTTTTAAAGAGAAGTTAAGAAAAACGTGATAATTTGATAAACTTGTAGATAGTGTTTTCTATAATTCAAATATTTATTCTATGACTTAAATTATGATACATTTGTTAAAACATAGATTTTGGGCTAAGAAGAAAAAAATTGTGACATTAATATCATAATATAGATGTTTTCAGCATATAATAAAGTAAAAGGAATAACAAATTAGTAAGTAGAAACTAATAGGTATAATAAGTGAAGTTGAGTGGGGAATAATAGAGATAAATTGTAATTGTAAATATATGAAGTTACCCCAAATGAAAGCAGATGATAATAGAGATTTATTAGGTGTAATAAGTGAAAATGAATTAAAAGGTAAATAAAGCTAATCAAATAGATAGTAATAGAGAAGAATCATATGTATAAATAAATTTCAAATTAAAATAGAGGAAACTGAATTGAGAGATATATAAATGTCGTTCTAATAAAATGATTGTTGTTAAAGTAATAAGTGGAATGAAAATGAGGGGTATTGACAAAATCAATATATAAGACTATAATTTAAAACGTTGAGTAGTCAAACAAAAGTAAATAATACCGCGGGGTGGAGCAGTCTGGAAGCTCGTCGGGCTCATAACCCGAAGGTCGTAGGTTCAAATCCTGCCCCCGCAATTTTAAGGGCTATGAGATAAGCCCATATGAATGAAATCATTATCACTTAGTTGTTGGTAATGGTTTATTTTTTTGCTTTGGTGTTTTGGTAACACGAGGATAGGAAATACATATATTTTCGAATTTCAACGCAACAAGGATTTTATTATTATATAAAAAAGATTCCCATACTATTGCTAGTATAGGAATCTTTGTGCGTGCGACCTATTATATAAGCTTATGCTTACACGAATTCGGTGTCAAAGATTCGCTTGCGCGTCCTGAAATAGTCCCTTTCTGTTAGGCATACATTAATAATCAAAGCAAGAAATTATAAAATCCAAGGTTTAGACGGTTTGTCGATAATGTTTAAATTGATGGCATAGACTTGAATTTGCTTGCTTTGTAACCCGGAACTACTGACTTCCAACTCTTCGCCTTAATGGTTTTTAAATAAGGTTTTGTGTAAGTTTCGGAATTAGGTGTATCCATATATTTAAATACGTTTTCCGCTTTTTTGCCAGTTATACCAAAGGCTAATCCTTGAGCAACTTCAACATCAAAATCAATATCTGAACGTATTATAAATGCATCAATCATTGAATTAAACTCTGATAGATAATAGCCATATGCAATAGCAGCGGCCTGTACTGATTGACCTGAAGTAGAAGTAAATCCTTGTTCAGAGAGAATAATACGTGTATTTTTGCCATATGTTTTACTTATGTATTTGGTAAGAACAGATAAATTCTTCAATGTAATGTAATCTGAGCTTACACTTTTTGATGTATGTGAATTATTCCAAAAAGCTGGTTCTGTAAGTGGAACAGGATAGGCATGGTATGCAAGGTTCCACTTTATATTCTTATTTTCCTTTTTCAGTGCTGAATTAAATGCAGATAACATTTCTTTTCCGCCAAAACCACCGTCAGCGTTGTTCCATGAATGGTCAAGTGATATGTAACATCTTGCATTACTCCAATTAGTTTTTGAAGCATAGTACAGAGTTTTAAATGCTCTGGCATATTCTCGTGCGTATTTAGAAAGCGACATATTACCTGAATAGTTCCACATGCTATGAATATTTACTTCGTTTCCAAGTATCCAATTGCTTACATAGCAGTCTTTTTGACCAAATTTTTCAGTTAAATACATAAATGCTGCTTCAAGAGTTTCACGAGACTTCTTGTCAGTTGTATTTATTAAATAATATGGAGCTGCCCCCATTTTTCTTGCACTAGGATGTATCATATACTTTAATCTGGAATTATACTGCATTAGTAAAACAAAGGATACGGTTATTCCGTTTTTGTTACAGTAGCTTACTACACTTGGGTCTATAGGTGAGTGAAAATAGTATGTTTTGCCATTGTATACATATGCATCACCAGACTTAGATGTTGATATTAGTTCGTCCAAATTCAAGTTAAATAAAGTATGTTTTGCATTAAGATTCTTAGCAGCAACATGTGAAGTAGCCTGAATACCTTTTTTTGAGGCTGCTACTGGAAATGCCATTGTATTTGTAGCAGCTTTTTCAGGGTTACTTATATAACTCATACTGCTTGTACTTATTATTTTATATTTTGAACCCGATTTAATTGCTACAGCATATTTTGCCATAAGGTTTGCTTTATTTTTTTCTGAAACTGGAATGGTAAAAGTAGCAGAAGTTGTTTTTGCAGCTGATGCAATAGGTTTTCCAACTACTTTGCCTGTTGCAGGTTCAACCTTTACCAAGTAATAAGAAGCGTCACTACTTTTAATACGTTTACTAATTTTGGCTTTAACAGTAATTTCATTAGCTGATGTAAGTTTACAAGAACTTATTTTTGCTGAACTTGCTTTAGCTGAATATTCTTTAACACCACTTTTAACTTTCACACTTGAAACAGTACTGAATGGGCTGTAAATCTTATTTCCATAGTCATCCGTCACATAAGATCTTACCTTAAAATAGTAGCTCTTTTTTAATAAATTGTTTACGGTATAAGATGTTTTGGTTGAAACAATTTTGTTAGTGGTTTTAGCACTGAAGCTCTTACTTGTTGATAATTGAATCTCGTAGCCTGAAACTTTTGTCTGAGTAGAGTATGCTATTTTTGCAGTTCCCTTTTTACTATATTTTAAAGATGAAATAGTAGGAGTTGGAGCTTCTATCTTAACCCATTTGGCGTAAAGAGATATAGTGTAGCCAGTATCAGCATAATCATCTTCACTTGCTGTCGGGTTGACATACTTTTGATACCAACAATAAGCAGTGGAAGAATCAAGGGATGTTACCCTATTTTTAAAATTAGAATCTGCATACCAACCGTCAAAGCGATATTGTTTTCTCTGTGGTGAAGGAAGATTAATAATACCATCTTCAACTGTACATGAAGTTATAAGGGAATTTTGGCTGTCTTCCGATAATTCACCACCATTTAATTCATAATTAATGGAGTAGTTTATTGCATCCCATAAACAGTGTAAGGTCATATTAGATACAACAGGAGTTTTAAAAAACCATCGAGAGCCGCTCTCATCGTACCATTTTACATATCCGCCACTGGATTCCTTTAAGGTATATCCATTTCTGATTGGATTTTCAGGTATAGAAGCTGTTTTACCATGTTCAACTGTTTGAGGAGGTACATAACTTCCACCACGAGTATCAAAGGTTACGGTGTAACTTTGAGTCGCACCATATGGTGTAACATCAAGGGTAAAGACTATAGGTGATGAACTTTTGGGTGTCTCTACGTTATATGTATATGTAAGTTCTAGGTTGTCAGTATTAAGTGCGGCTGTTTCTTGTGAACTTAATGTTAATATACCATTTTCATCTATTGTACCAACTGAAATATCAGATATTTTTGAAACGTCAATGTTGTCTAGTGTGTTTAAATCAATGGATGTAGTTGATGTCATTTGGATTTCATTACTGTTTTCCTCACATTGGATTAAGTCAAGATTTGCATTTTGAGAGACATCAAGTGAAGTTAAACGGTTATTATTACAATACAATTCTAATAAATATGTAAAATCCGAAACATTGAGAAGTTCAACCTGATTGTTATTTAATGATAAATAAACAATATTTTTAAAATATTCAATACCTGTCAGATTGGAAATATTTAAATCATCAAGATAAAGGTAAGTAACTTCTTCAAGTTCTGATTCATCTAAAATATTGTCATTGTCTCTATCGGCAATATTCGAGATATATTCTCTAAATGTAACATCAGGAAAACTGTCATCGTCTACATTAACAAGAGAAGTTTCTTTAATACTATTTACTGCCACTAAGTCTATAGATATTGAAGAACTTGAAGTAATATTTACTTCTGTAGTCTTTTTATCTACTGTATTAGAAGGAATATTTTCAGAGTTATTTTGGAAGCTTGAAGTTTCATCTGTACTATTGTCAAAATTATTCTCTGATAAAGTTTGGGCGTCTATAATAGCAGGGCCTGTGGCAACCTTTGGTGATGAGGTGTTTTTATTTGAAATAATATAGGCATTTTTTTCTGCGTTAATTTCTTTTAGGGAACTGCAATTGTCCAAAATTATATCGCGAATATTATTCCATGAGCAGTCAAGGGATTTAAGCTTTGATAAACCACCTAAATCAAGAGAGCTTAATATGTTTAAACTGCAGTTTAAACTCTCAAGGTTTGAGAAAAACTTAATACCAGTCAAATCCTGGATAAACATATTAGAAACGTCTATTTCAGTAACAACAAGTTTTTCTTCGTCAGATAAGAATCCATCAGAATCAGTATCTATTGTTTCACTAATGTATTCCATAAAATGTTCATCTGGAAAAGTGTCTTGGTTGATTTGTGTTATGTCAGCAAAGCTAGAAGCATCGATATAGTTATTAGAAGATGCCTGTGATTCTGTAGTTGAATCAGTATTAGATGACATTGCTGCAAGCGATGTTATAGATGAGCCTAATACAGATTCACCTACAATGCATGCGGTTAATGCAAAGGTTAGTAGTTTCTTAAAAAAATACTTTCTCTTCATGTAAAATCCTCTCCCTTATTGTTAATGAATGTAGTTGTTAGCAAAGAATAAATGTGAAACATATGTAATTTTAATAAAAGTACCTGATATTACTTAAAAACTATAATTATGCTGTAAGTAGGATGTTTATTCAAGTATTTATTAAATTATTATATGATTCATAATCGATGATCATCTTTGCGTGCTACATAACTCAGAAGGTAATAGTATATCTTCTGAGAAAAAGTGCTTCCCCAAACCTTGAAATGTGGGGAATTATGATTTGTTATAAAAGTTTTGCGAGAAGCCATATGATTGTTGAAATATAACAGATCAGTTACTCGCAAAAATTATAATTAGAATGGGAGCAATCCCATCTAAGTTATAAGTTTCTAATAAAATTTATAAATGTAGGCCAATAAAAATGAAATACCATATGTGCAAGAAAATCATATACTGCAGCAACTAAAAATAATCCTACAATACCGCAAGCTATAGAGCGGAAAAGATTATTTTTTAAAAAGTATTCAAAAAGTTTTTGTAAACCAATAGTGACAAAATACATAAAAGGAATAACCATAGGTAGTATATAGCGTCCTTGAGGTTGATAATCTGTTACATATGAACTGTAAGTACACAAATAAATAGGAATAACTATGCATATAGCCATATTAATATTAATTATCCATTTGGTTTTTGATGAATGGTTTTCAAGATATATGGCTGTTTTTTTCTTAAACAACAGGCCTATTGCGGCAAGTGCAAACACTATGGAGTATCCAACATATATACGGTCTGTTAAAAGCATGCTCATATTTCCGAAAAGTCCGACAAAGCTCTTGGCAAGTTTAGGAATATAGTCGGTTTCCTGTAACATTCTGAAAACAGAAAGTCCTGCATTGTAGTAAGTTTTTGCCTGTGATGGCTTTAAATGTTCATAGGTTGCATATAATTCAGCATACTCGTCTCTTATTCTCAGTCCTAAAAAATCTCCGTCATATAGTATGTAACTTCTTATGAACCACCAGCCTATTCCAATAAAAACAATGAGGGTTATAAATAATCCTTTTTTCAAAAGCTC
This sequence comes from uncultured Lachnospiraceae bacterium, assembly GCA_964405075.1. Taxonomy (GTDB): domain Bacteria; phylum Bacillota; class Clostridia; order Lachnospirales; family Lachnospiraceae; genus CAYOMP01. Next base: position 842 of record CAYOMP010000149.1, on the reverse strand, counting down.
GTTTAATGATATTGACCACCTTTTACCATCTGCAGAGTATGAAATGAAGTGTAGAACAAAAATAAATATACTGCAGAGAATAAAACCATAGGCATTATAATAGGAAAGTGCACAAAAAATTATTCCAAGAGAAAGTGTTATACAGGATTTGTAATTCCAATTAGACTCAATGCCGATAAGCCATGCATAAACGATTATCGCACAGGACATAAGTGCCATAGAGTCGGTATTTACGTACACAAACATAAACATACACTGTGGTAGGAGGCATACAAATAATGTAAATAGCCATTGAAATCTTTTATCACTGAAAATGAGTTTGGAAATTTTTCTTACAAATACTGCCGTTACAACTCCGCATATTACACTTACGAAGCGGGCGGCAATGAGATAAAAGTACTCATTTGAAGTGAACAGGGCAGTAATTTTCATAAAACCTGCACCAATTATATAGGATAATATAGGCTGGAAAGCATATGAAAACCCCCACGCTTCCATTCGTATTTCCATATCACCACCGTGAGGCAGTTTGTTGTGGTTAAAAATGTATTGACATATACTATAGCGTCCTAGTTCATCAGGAGCATCATCAAACCTAAGCATCATACTCCAAATGAGAAATATACAAAACAAAGAAAAATAGAATAAATATTCAAGAGCTTTTTCCTTGTTTATTTTTTTAAAAAAATTTTGTTTACTGAACAAAATAATTCCTCCTTAATTTTATTAAATACGTAGGCGTTTGCAAAACGCCGTAAACCGCATAAATACGGCATTTTTTATTACTAAAAAACAAATAACTCCTCACCGGATATGGTATAATAGAGTTGTCAAGAAACCAT
>CAYOMP010000148.1:0-6988 GCA_964405075.1 uncultured Lachnospiraceae bacterium | reverse complement strand
AAGCAATTACTACTACACCTTCGCCAAGTTTTTCTTTTAACTGGTCACCTAAGTCTCTAAGACCATTCATATCTACACCATCAACACTAGTTGCTAATACTTTAACGCCTTTTACTTCAATAACGCTATCCATTACATCGCCTAATGCATCCTTTGCCATTTTGCTCTTAAGACTTTCATTTTCGCTCTGTAACGCTTTCATTTCAGCCATTAAATGTCCTATTTTTTCTTCTAATGTAGCTGGAGTAGCCTTTACTAATTTGGCTACATTTTCAATAGTCTTTTCAAGGTTTGCATAATACTCAAATACACCTTTACCTGTTAAAGCTTCAATTCTTCTAACACCTGCTGCTACACCACTTTCAGATACAATCTTAAATGCAGAAATAACACCTGTGTTAGCGACATGAGTACCACCACATAATTCAGTTGAGAAATCTCCCATTTTTACAACACGAACTGTTTCGCCGTATTTTTCACCAAATAATGCCATAGCACCTGTTTTCTTAGCATCTTCTATACTCATTACATTAGTTTCAACTAAGAGATTTTCAGCAATTTTGTCATTAACCATTTTTTCAACCTGAGCTAACTCATCAGCAGTCATTGCTGAGAAATGGCTAAAGTCAAAACGTAATCTGTCAGCATTTACAAATGAACCAGCCTGTTCTACATGAGAACCAAGAACTGTTCTAAGAGCTTTCTGTAAAAGATGTGTAGCACTATGATTTTTACATGTATCTACACGACATTCAGCGTCTACTGTTAATTCAACATTATCGCCAACCTTTAACATTCCTTTAACTACTTTACCTACATGACCAATCTTATTTCCTGATAATTTAATTGTATCTTCTACAACAAATTCTCCATCAGCAGTCTTGATAACACCTTTATCTCCACTCTGACCACCCATTGTTGCATAGAAAGGTGTTACAGGTACAACAATTGTTCCACTTTCACCATCTGTTAATGCATCAACGGTTTCTGTATCAGTTGTTAATACAGAGATTGTTGAATTTAATGTTAATTTATCATATCCATCAAATTCACTTGTGATACTAGTGTCGATTGATTCATAAACTGTAGCATCAGCACCCATGTAGTTAGTTGTCTTGCGGGCATTTCTAGCCTGTTCCTTCTGCTGCTGCATGCATTTTTGGAAGCCTTCTTCATCAATAGTGAAGCCTTTTTCTTCTAAGATTTCCATTGTTAAATCCATTGGGAATCCATAAGTATCATATAACTTAAATGCTTCTTCACCAGAAAGTTCCTTTTTGCCGGCTTTTTCCATTTCAGCTTCCATTTCAGCTAATATATTCAAGCCCTGGTCAATTGTTTTATTGAATTTATTTTCTTCCTGAGTTAATACGTTAAAGATAAATTCTTTCTTTTCTTCTAGTTCTGGATACCCATCTTTACATTCGTTAATAACTGTTTCACATAAATTAGCTAAGAACTGTCCATCAATTCCTAATAAACGACCATGTCTTGCTGCACGTCTGATTAATCTTCTAAGAACATATCCTCTTCCTTCGTTAGATGGCATAATACCGTCTGAAATCATAAATGTTGATGAACGAATGTGGTCTGTGATGAGACGAATTGAAACATCCTTAGCATCATCTGACTGATATGTTGTAGAAGCTAATTCACATATTCTATCTCTGATAGCTTTCATTGTATCAATATCAAATACTGTATCAACATCCTGAACTACAACTGCTAATCTTTCAAGACCCAGACCTGTATCAATGTTCTTCTGAGCCAATTCTGTATAGTGTCTGTTTCCATCACTTTCAAACTGTGTAAATACATTGTTCCAAACCTCGATAAATCTGTCACATTCACAGCCTACCTTACAATCAGGACTTCCACAGCCATATTTAATTCCTCTATCATAATAAATCTCTGAACATGGACCACATGGACCAGCACCATGTTCCCAGAAGTTATCACATTCACCATTCTCATCACGATAGAAACGAGTAATTCTATCTTCTGGAACACCGATTTCTTTTGTCCAAATATCAAAAGCTTCATCATCTTCACAGTAAATTGAAGGGTATAATCTATCTTCTTCCATTCCTACAACTTTTGTTAAAAATTCCCAACTCCATGCGATTGCTTCATGTTTGAAGTAATCCCCAAATGAAAAGTTACCTAACATTTCAAAGAATGTAAGATGTCTTGCTGTCTTACCAACATTTTCAATATCACCTGTTCGTACACATTTCTGACATGTAGTCACTCTCTTTCTTGGTGGTATCTCCTGTCCTGTAAAATATGGCTTTAATGGTGCCATACCTGAATTAATAATTAATAAACTATTATCATTATGTGGTACTAATGAAAAACTGTTTAATCTTAAATGCTCTTTGCTTTCGAAAAACTCTAAATACATTCTTCTAAGCTCATTTACTCCATACTTCTTCACAATTCTTCCTCCTAGGGTAAAACTTTATATAAATTCACATAAATAACTTATATATAACTATGAAAACACATATTTGCAGTTTTCAAGTCATCGTGGTATTCCTCAAACGCTTATAAAATTAGGCATTTTATTATCACTCACGCAAATTATGAGAAACACACTTTGCAAGTTTCGATAGTTTCGCGGCGCTCGTCGAAAACCTATGTAAACATAGTTTTCTCCTCGTTGCTAGCGCAAATAAGAAATGCCAGCAAAATACTAGCATTTCTTATTATAAAATCATTTATTTTCTTTGTCAATTAATTAAGGAAATTTGTTACTAATCATTAAATAATTCTTTAATCCACTCTGGAGAATTCACTTTTGAAACTGTACCAGTCATAGTTTCTTCTCTACCACCATCTGTAATATAGTTAATTGATATATATATTTCATAACTTGAATCTCTATAAACATTGCTGTCATTCAAAGAATCTCTAATCCAGCAATCCTTTAATTGATTAATAGCATTTCTATCTGTAATTGTATACGTAGCCTGATTATATTCTTCCTCATATAAGATTTCCGAAGCATAATTTTCTATCTCCAAACCTGTTTCACCTTTGTAATTACAATCATCTATTACAACACTTGTTATATCCATTTTATCCAGAAGAACCTCATACACTCCACAATAATTTTCAATTAGTGCTAAAGTGTTCGCATAATCCGGATATATATAGTACTGTCCATCTGACATTTCGTTATTAAAACTATTCTTCCACTTAAAGTTTATGCATGTTATAGGAGTATTTTTTTTAACAGTTTCTAAAGAAGAATTATATACATCTTTTTTAAATGCTTCTAAAAATTCTGTTTTTTGTCTATCATCTAAAGCTAAAGTTGTTAAATAATCCTTATTCGGAAGATAGACTTCTACACTATATACAGTAGCTTCATCCCTTGTCATAATAGGGAATGCGTCATTTTTATAATCTTCACTATCATAAATTTTAGTCAATGCTTCATCTATATTTTCATACGAAACACTTCTATAAGCTCTATATACCTCTTTTCCATTTTTCAATACATATTTTATGTTAATATTTCCCAAATATTTTCCATCTGTCAAATTATGATTCTTAGCACATTCCGAAGCAATACTATATGCAGCATCTAAATCCTCAATACTAATATTTTCTATTTTGTATTCTGAATCATAATGTAGATATTGACCATCTTCTTTGTAATATCCTATACCATTATCTATATTAGCAAAATCCATATAAATCTCACTAATATCTTCTCTATCAGGCACATATGAATCATAACCAAACCAGTCATATTTGGCACCCACCGAAATAAACAGTGTAATTACAATAACTGCTAATAATTGAATTTTTGCATTGAAGAAACTCTTGAAATCCGAATTAAAAATAACCTCAATAACACCATGAACAATAATAGCTACAAATATTACGCCAAAAATTAACCATCCAACACTCTTATTTGATACAGTACTAACAAATAGTATTCCTCCAAGAATTGCAGCTGGCAAAGTTATTAATATTCTGATAGGTGCCTTCGTTATATTAAATGCCATTGCTCGTGTACAGCCTTCTGATGGTCTCTTCACATATAAAATTATACAAATAGCAAGTAATATTATGGCGATAGCCAACACAATTGCCATTCTTATAAACGCACTTGCAAAATAATCATTGCGAATATTCATTAAAGAATATATATAACTTACAATTGGGGAAAGTACTCCCTCTCCTATTCCGCGTCCACCATAATATGTATTGAAATATGCATCAAATACTCCTTCTTTTGCCACCAATACATAACTTCCATAAAAACAAAACACAAGTGTTCCAAGTCCACCTACAACAGTATTACCCGTCATAACAATTGCTAAAATTGCCACATTATAAATCAATATAAAATGCACTACATTATTTAACATAGCAACTGCAGCTAACTTAAAAGTATATGTAGTAATCAAGCCATTAAAACCACCAATAATGAAATATAACGCCAAATTAAAAATATATGGAATAAAATAGATTATAACTCCATTTATGTATAACATTTTAAACATATCGACTCTTTTTATAGCAACACTGTGGAATAAATCTACTTTACTTTTCGAATATAAATATGCAAAACCAGTAAATGCAAGAAATATTGATAGGAACATAGTTAGTAGAACTATCATTTCGTTACCATTCCCAGAAATAATCGTAGCATATGTAGTAATTAATTTTTCCCTTGAAAGTTCGCCACTTGCAACCTGTTGCTGTAAATTAGATAGTTCCATAGTTGACAATAATGGAAGCATTACAAAGAATCCCAAAAATGATATTGCTATATTCCATAATCTTCTTGATAAATCATTTTTCATGACTTTAAAAAATAAGTTTTTGGATGTCATATCCTACCACCTCCGTCTCACTAATAAATATTTCTTCTAACGATAAAGGTAATACTTCTGCAAAAATCGGATTAAGTGAATCCAAGGAATCCATAATCTCAATCTGAGTTCCCCTTGCAGTTATAGTAAGTAATGACCCTCTCTTTTCTCTATTAATTACATCTATCATCTGATATAATCTTTCTTCATCAACTTCACTTCTAAGTACGCACTGAATCTTATGAAGATTCAACTTCATTTCATCAATATCCTTAGATAATAAGATTCCTCCCTTATGTAACACACCAACATGATCACAAATATCTTCTAATTCTCTAAGATTATGTGACGCAATGACTGGTGTCATACCGCGTTCTTCTATTTCATTTGCAAAAATGCTCTTAACAGCCTGACGCATTACCGGGTCTAATCCATCAAAGGTCTCATCACAAAATAAATATTTAGTATTTGCACACACCCCAAGAATAACCGATAACTGCTTTTTCATACCTTTTGAAAATGTATTAATCTTTCTCTTTGGGGAAAGATCAAACTTTTTCATCATTTCTGCAAATCTCTTGTCATCAAAGTTCTCATAGACTGTCATATAATAGTCCTTCATATCATTTCCGTTGGCATTTGCAAAAAAATGTTGTTCATCAGATATGTAAAAAATATTTTTCTTAGCCTCTACATTTTCATAAACAGGCATTCCATCTATTAATATTCTGCCTGAATCTGGTTTTAATACTCCACATGCCATTCGTAAAAATGTACTTTTTCCGGCTCCATTTGTTCCAATTAATCCAAATACACTTCCCTCTTTAATAGTGGCAGAAATATTATCAACTGCGATTATGTCATTAAATTTCTTATTAACATTTAATGCTTCAATCATAATTTTGCCTCCTTAACACTTCTGTCTATCATAGTCATAAACTCATCTTTTGTTATTCCCATAGTTTTTACTGCTTTTATTAATTCATTTATTTTTTCCACTATAATCTGTTCTTTCAAATCTTCCACCTCATTTAATGTAGCAATAAAATTACCCTTTCCCTTAATTGAATATATATATCCCAATCGTTCCAGTTCCGCATATGCCCGTTGAATCGTATTAGGATTTATAGCTAATTCTATTGCCAAATTTCTTACAGATGGCAATTTACTATCCGCTCCTAATACTCCACTAACTATCAAATTTTTCATTTTCTCAACGACTTGTTCATATATAGGTCTTTTATCTTTGTAATCAATAGTTATCATATCTGCTCCTTTCTATCATTCTAGACAAGTGTATTAACTCTCTTAATACACTTAGTATACCTAATTGATAGTAATACTTCAACTCCTTCTTTCTTACGATTTTCTTACATTCATATTAATTACAAATTGTGATAAACACCCTTTGCGATTTTCGCTACGCTCGCCGAAAACCTATGTAAAAATATTTTTCTCCTCGTTGCTCTCGTAAATCAATCAAAAAAAGAAGAGATTGGCGATTATTCGCTAATCTCTTCGTCAAACTCATCTTCAACTTCTTCTGGTACAACATCCTTAGTTTCTTCAGATTCTTCTTCCTTTTCAGGTGACTCTTCTGATTCATCTTTTTTATTAATTGTAATATATTCCCGTGTTGCACTATCTTCATCTTCTTCCGGAAACTCGAAATCCTCATCTAAAAATCCCATATCTTCATCAGAATCAAAATCATCACACACTGACTTACATGTTTTAAACATTCCTGACTTGTGTAAATATGCAACAACTGCAGCAGTTGCAGTACCAACTATAGCTGTAACAGCTAAGACTTTTCCAAACTTATTCTTCTTTGCCATAATCTCCTAACTCCTTCCATAACGTACTAACTCTATTTTAATACTATTTCCATTATTTTTAAAGATAAACTTATTTTTTCCAAAAAATTTTTTAAGCTATTTAACACATCATTCATATCATGAATTTTTTCATCAAGTCATAAAAGTTTAAAAAATTACAGATATTCTGTATAAATATGGACAATTAAAACAAACTAGTGCATTTATATAGTTAATTTGTATAAAATACTTGATAAAATTGTACATAAATACCATTGCATTTTATTTCCAATTGCTGTATCATAAAAGACGTTCTGGGAACAAAATAAGATATGGCTC
>CAYOMP010000147.1:5564-7083 GCA_964405075.1 uncultured Lachnospiraceae bacterium | reverse complement strand
AAAATTTAAGGAAAACATTAAAAATTTCGAGACGTAAGTTGAGTGAAATGTCTGGATTCAGCTATGGCTCCATTAAAAGATTTGAAGAAACCGGAAATATTAGTTTGTTATCATTAACGAAAATAGCTATGGCTTTGGATGTATCAGAAGATATAAAAAAACTATTTACAGAAGTACCTTACAAATCTATACAGGAGGTAATCAATGAACAAAAGTAATTTTCATTTGGGTTTAAATTCATTGAAAGTGAAATATAAGGGAAGAAGTGTAGGAATATTGGCAATTACCAATGATAAAAAAGTAGCATTCTCTTATGATGAAGATTGGTTAAAGAATGGATTCTCTATTAGTCCTTTTTCACTACCATTAGAGAATAAAGTATTTGTTCCGGCGAACTATCATTTTGATGGTTTATTTGGTGTTTTTGCAGATAGTCTGCCTGATGCATGGGGAAAACTTTTGGTAGACAGAATGTTACAGGAGAATGGTCTCGGCAATGATGTGACAGTTTTAGACAGATTGGCTTTGGTTGGTGTTAACGGTATGGGTGCCTTGGAATATGAGCCAAATTATGAATTAGGAAGTTCGAAGAATATAGATGATTTAGATTATCTTTCTCAGGAATGTCAAAAAATACTCCTTACGGAATACTCAAAGGATTTGGATATGTTATATCGATTGGGTGGCAGTAGTGGTGGCGCAAGACCTAAAATATTGACTTCTTTTGAGGATAAAGACTGGATTATTAAATTCCCTGCTCATGTAGATTCAAAGAATATAGGGCAAATGGAATACAATTATTCGAAGTGTGCAGTGAAATGTGAAATTTCAATGACGGAGACCAGGTTATTTTCGTCTGATTTGTGTGAAGGTTATTTTGGAACGGTGCGTTTCGATCGAGTTACAGAAGCTGGGGTTAGAAAAAAGGTTCATATGGCAACAGCTGCGGCGTTGTTAGAAGCGGATTTTCGTGCGCCATATATGGATTATCATACACTTATGAAATTGACAAGAGTTCTAACACGGGAAAATAAATTAGAAGTAGAAAATATGTATCGGAGAATGTGTTTTAATGTATTTGCACATAATAGGGATGATCACGCAAAGAATTTTACCTTTCTATATGATGATGGTGAGGATAGATGGCATTTGAGTCCGGCATACGATTTGACTTACAGCAATACTTATTTTGGAGAACATACAACCTCAGTGGATGGTAATGGCAAGAATCCCGGAGAAAAGGAAATTGTAAATGTAGGTATGCAGGCTGGGATGAAGAAACAAAGTTGTATAGACATAATGGAACAAGTAAAAAATATCGTAGAGCAAGAACTAGGGAATTATATTTAGAAAGATTTATATAACTTTGGAAATGTTGATTGTGGGAGAAATGGGTTAGTACATAGTGATGAAAAAAATGTATGTAAAAGTTCCTTGTATTGAAATAGGGTGAATTTATCATAGATGAAGTGATATAATATCTATATAAGACTATTGAGACAGGTGTTAATATGACAAT
>CAYOMP010000147.1:0-5554 GCA_964405075.1 uncultured Lachnospiraceae bacterium | reverse complement strand
GAAGCGTTATATCCAACGATACAAGCAAAAGGTACATGCCTTGGCTATGGTTTAATAAAAAATCATTGTATTTTGGATGGTAGCAAACAAATAGGAATACATGCGATGCTTGTATTCTTTGCTTTGAATAATATGAAAGAGTTTTTTTTGAAAGAACAATCGTACTATATATTTAGTGATTTTTTAGATAAGAATGAGATTAAATATAAAAGAATTGTTTTCTACTAGATAATCTATGATATTAAAGAAGCAAATGCAATGCAACAGAAACTTCAGTTTTACGAAGCGTAAATTTAATACGAACCTTACATATGGCTATTATGAAGAATAAATTCTTTGTAATGGCTATTTATTTTTTTGTATCTTACTTGATATATTCAGATATTTATTGAAGATATGTTGGAACAAAAATGAGAAAAACAGATATAACAAAAATATAAATTATAGTATTGACTCTGACGTTACGTCATAGTGTATCCTTTCTTTAAAATATAAGAAAGGAAGGAAAATATGAATCAATTTAATGTAAAAGCAATTCGTTCAGATGATATATATCGAAAAATTCTTGAAGCCCCAATCGATAAAAAGGACGATATATATCGTTATGAATTCATGCAGAAGTTTGAGAAAAAATGGGAAATATATCATTGCCCATTGAAGGCAAAGCAACCTGGCGGTTATGATGTTGTAATGGCAAGTGGGATGTTAGGGTATTTATTACCACAAAAAATAGGGAAGAAAGAAGAAATATTTATTGATGGACTGGCAGATGATAAACTATGGTCTGATTGTGTCTCATCCATTGAAAAATCTTTGATGGAATTTGTAGATATGGGGATAGGGCTAAAAGTAAAGGATTATTTGTTTACACTTGCCTTAGCTAATCCAGAAAGCCCTTATTGTATTATGAATGATAATTGTTGTGGTGATGGAGGAATACCAGGATTTATTTTTGGCTCACTGGTACCATCTGAGTTTACAAAATCAAGAATTCCAATTGTATTAGCGCATGAGGTGAATCATAATGTAAGATTCCAATATGTAAAATGGAGTAATGATATTACATTAGTAGAATATATGATATGTGAGGGATTGGCAGAGAATTTTGCCACGTATCTTTATGGAGAAGAGAATGTGGGACCATGGGTCAGTAAGACAGATGAAAAAACTCTAAATGAATACATAAAGCCTCTTATGCAGGATGCTTTAGATGTGAAGGGATTTGATAATGTTACCTCATATATGTACGGAGATGAGATGGCAAAGATGCAAAATTATGTACCAGTAGGTATGCCATATTGTGCAGGATATGCCTGTGGATATCATATGGTAAAATACTATTTGAAGAAAACAGGTAGGAGTATTGTTGAAGCAACTATATTGCCAGCAGAGGAGATATTAAAAGAAATAGAGGACTTTTGGAAAGTGCCAACTATATTTTAGGATAATAAATGGGAACCCTCGGTAATTCAATTATCAAGGAGTTTCCAAAGATTGTTCATAATGAAAAATTCCTTGACAAAAGGTAAATAATGGATATAATTAAAAAAGAATGAATCTACAAAAAGAAACAGAGTCATTCAAGCAATATACTTTTGGACCACTCCTGTAGGAGTTAAGGCCGGACGGACAGCCGGGTCCACTGCCGAGCGACGATTTTTCGTCATTATTGATTGAGTTAAAAGCTCAAATTTTATAAGTTGGTTACTTTATAACCGAAAATGCGTGATATACGCAGACTTGTGAAACGGTCAATAGGAGTAGTAAAAGTTTTCTTGCTATATAGACTCTGTAAAAACCATTATATGTTCTGATTTTTGTAGTAATTATTGTATGATTATGTAATTTAGAATATTTGTGAATTCAAGCAAGTTGTGTGTATACTCAGCTTGCTTTTTTTGCGTACTTAGAAAAATACGAATTATACTGTGATTAATTATTTTTAGATTTTTATAATGACAAAAGTTATGATTGGTTTGGGTAAAATGATTAAGTGTGCAAAGTTGGTTCTGATAATTGAGTGCAAAGCAAGTTGTAAAGTAGTGTTTTGAGAGGAGAATATGGAAATATGAATTTGGATCAGAATAAGGCTCCTATATATGAAGCTTTACAGAAATTTCGAGAAATGCGAATTGTTCCTTTTGATGTTCCAGGACATAAGCATGGTAAGGGGAATCCAGAGCTTACGGAATTCTTAGGAGAGCAATGTGTAAGTATTGATGTAAATAGTATGAAACCTCTTGATAATTTGTGCCATCCGGTATCTGTTATTAGAGAGGCAGAGGAGTTAGCAGCAGATGCATTTGGTGCTTCACACGCTTTTTTAATGGTAGGAGGAACTACCAGTTCGGTACAGAGTATGGTTTTATCATCTTGCAAACGTGGGGATAAGATTATTTTACCAAGAAATGTACATAGAAGTGTAATAAATGCGTTGGTATTATGTGGGGCTATTCCAGTGTATGTTAATCCGGAGGTTGATAGAAATCTTGGGATTTCCCTTGGAATGCAAAGAGAACAGGTGGCAAAAGCAATAGAACAAAACCCGGATGCAGTAGCAGTATTTGTAAATAATCCTACATATTATGGGGTTTGTAGTGATTTGAAAGCTATTGTTGATATGGCACATAAAGCAGGTATGCTTTGCTTAGTTGATGAAGCACATGGTACTCATTTTTACTTTGGAGAGAATATGCCTATTACGGCAATGAAAGCTGGTGCAGATATGGCATCTGTTTCTATGCATAAAAGTGGTGGCAGCCTTACACAATCCAGCCTGCTTCTAACAGGGAAGAATGTTAACCCGGGTCATGTAAGACAGATTATTAATTTAACCCAAACAACATCAGGAAGTTATTTATTAATGTCCAGTCTTGATATTAGCCGTAGAAATTTGGTAATGAGAGGAAAAGAAGTCTTTGCTAAGGTTGTAAAAATGGCAGAATATGCCCGTGAAGAAATTAATGCCATTGGAGGTTACTATGCCTTTGGAAAAGAATTGATTAATGGTAATTCTATTTTTGACTTCGACCCAACTAAGCTTAGTGTACATACAAGAGATATAGGACTGGCAGGAATAGAAGTTTATGATATTTTGCGAGATGAATATGATATTCAGATAGAGTTTGGAGAGATAGGAAATATATTGGCATATTTGTCAATAGGAGATAGAGAACAAGAGATTGAAAGATTGGTAAGTGCTCTTGCAGAAATTCGTAGAAGATATCAAAGAGATAGTAGTGGATTGTTGAGTCAGGAATATTTAGACCCTGAGGTTGTTATTAGTCCACAAGAAGCATTTTATGCAAAGAAAAGGAGCTTACCATTGGGAGAAAGTGAAGGATTAGTATGTAGCGAATTCGTTATGTGTTATCCACCTGGAATACCAATTCTTGCACCAGGGGAGAGAATAACAAAAGAGATTCTTGATTATATTGAATATGCAAAAATAAAAGGATGTTCAATGACTGGGCCGGAAGATCCGGATATTGAATATATAAATGTTTTAGAATAGGGGAATAAAAAATGGAACTTTGGTTTAGTGAATTTCATGCGCCAGATGTGCAGCATAGTTTAAGGGTAAATAAGCATTTGTATTCGCAGAAAAGTGAATACCAGCAAATTGATATATTTGAGACGCCAGAGTTTGGAAAAGTACTTGCAATTGATGGCAATGTAATGCTTACAGAACGCGATGAGTTTATTTATGATGAAATGATTACACATGTGCCAATGTCGGTGCATCCAAATGTAAAAGATGTGTTGGTAATAGGTGCAGGAGATGGCGGAGTAGTACGTGAGTTAGCCAGATATGACAGTATAAAGCGTATAGACCTTGTGGAGATGGATCCACAGGTATTAGAGGCATGCAGAGAATATCTTCCGGAAAATGCCAGCAGACTTGATGATGAACGTGTACATATATTTTTTGATAATGCATTGAGGTATATTCGCAGGTGTCACGATGAATATGATTTGATTATTGTTGACTCTACAGACCCATTTGGACCATCAGAGGGTTATTTTACAAGAGAATTTTATGGAATTTGTTATAATGCGTTGCACGAAGATGGTATTATGGTAAATCAGCAGGGAAGTCCATTTTATAAGCATGACGCTGAGGTTATGCAAAGAAGTCACAAAAGAATAGTAAATACATTTCCGATAAGTAGAGTATATCAGGCACATATTCCAACATACGCAGCAGGATATTGGCTATTTGGTTTTGCCAGTAAAAAGTATCATCCTATAGATGATTTTGATGCAAGTAAATGGCTTTCTCTAGGCTTGGAAACTCAGTATTATACTACAAAGCTTCATGTAGGAGCATTTTATTTACCAGCGTTTTTGGAAAAAATGCTTGAGGAGGTAGAATAATGTTAGAAAGAAACATAGAAAACTTTATTGGTTGTGACAGTAATTATGATAGTGCGGATATTGTGTTGTATGGGGCACCATTTGATTCTACTACCAGCTTTCGTCCAGGAGCAAGGTTTGGTTCTGCTGCCATTAGGCATGAAAGCTTTGGCATTGAGACTTATAGTCCATATCAAAACAAAGATTTAGAGGATTATAAGGTATTTGACAGCGGTGACCTTGAATTATGCTTTGGAAGTGCAGAACTTGCATTAAGAGATATTGAAAATAGAGCAAGAGAAATCCTTAGAGACAATAAGCTACCTCTGCTTATAGGTGGAGAACATTTAGTTACACTTGGAGCTGTAAGAGCTGCTATAGAAAAATATCCTAATATGCATATTATTCATTTTGATGCTCACGCAGATTTACGAGATGAATATCTTGGAGCAAATCTAAGCCATGCAGCAGTTATCAGACGCTCATATGAATTAGTTGGTGATGGAAGAATTCATCAATTTTGCATTCGCAGTGGAGAAAAAAGTGAATTTGAATTTGCAGGAAAACATACGGATATGCATAAATTTAACTTTGATGGATTGGATGAAGTAGTTGAGCAATTGATAGAGGCTAAAGTTCCGGTGTATTTTACAATTGATTTGGATTGTTTGGATTCTTCAGTATTTCCTGGAACAGGTACACCAGAGGCTGGAGGAGTATCATTTATGCAGTTGTTAGAAGCTATTATTAAGGTGGCAAAGACTAATGTTATTGCAGCGGATATAAATGAATTAGCTCCTATGCTTGATGCAAGTGGAATGTCTACAGCTACTGCATGTAAGGTTTTAAGAGAGTTGATTTTGGCAATTAGCAAATAAACTTATTATTTAGATAGTAATACATAAAGTAGATAGTAATACATAAAGAATATTTTGAGATTACAAGTTTAAAAATTTATATAGAATAACAATAAAAATATAGATAGAAGTGTAAGTAAGGAGATTGAAAATAGATATGAGTAGAGTTTTAGTTATAGGATGTGGAGGAGTTGCATCTGTTGCAATTAGAAAATGTTGTCAGGTTAGCGAAGTTTTTACTGAACTTTGTATTGCCAGCAGAACTAAGTCAAAATGTGATGCATTGGCAGAATCACTTAAAGGAAAGACAGAAACAAAAATTACAACAGCACAGGTAGATG
>CAYOMP010000146.1:0-7088 GCA_964405075.1 uncultured Lachnospiraceae bacterium | reverse complement strand
GCGTGCGCATCTTCGCGGAGCGTTTTATTTGATAGGAAAGAACTTTCCTATCAAACAAAAAACTGTTGTAAAGATACAATATCACAACTATTTTTTTGCAATATTTTCTCTATACAACAGTTTATTTATTATTCGACTTAGAGCACTGACAACTCTACTGATTAATTACATCTGACATATCATACATTCCTGCCGGCTTTCCAGCTAAGAATTTGGCTGCTTCTACAGCTCCC
The DNA here is from genome assembly GCA_964405075.1 of uncultured Lachnospiraceae bacterium. GTDB lineage: Bacteria > Bacillota > Clostridia > Lachnospirales > Lachnospiraceae > CAYOMP01. The sequence continues at coordinate 6,855 of CAYOMP010000146.1, read as the reverse complement.
TTACCGAATATAGCCTTTGAGTAGGCAGTATGCTTGAACTCAATCACTTCATCAGTTCCTGCAAAAATAACCTCATGTTCGCCAACAATGTTTCCGCCACGCACTGCTGAGATTCCAATCTCTTTGCTGTCACGTTTCTTTCTCTCCTGACTTCTGTCATATTTATATTCATATGCATTGTCCATAGCTTCATTAATAGAATCAGCTAATGCCAGAGCTGTTCCACTAGGGGCATCTACCTTCTGGTTATGATGTTTCTCAACGATTTCAATATCAAAACCTGCTGGTGCCAAAGTCTTTGCTGCATCCTGTAGAATTTTTAACAAAGTATTTACACCCAACGACATATTTGCTGATTTTAAAATGGCTGTTTTCTTAGAATCTTCCTGAACTTTGGCTAATTGTTCTTCTGAAAGTCCAGTTGTACATAACACTACTGGCATTTTTTTATCAACACAGTAATCTAACAAATCATCTACCGCCTTTGCAGAAGCAAAATCAATAATCACATCTGCTTCAACATCACATTCCTTTATTGATTTAAATACCGGATACTCATTTTTAATACCATCAAATGGGTCAATTCCTGCAACTATTCTTGCATTATCATCTTCTGCTACAATCTTAGAGATTACCTGACCCATTTTACCATTGCAGCCGTGCATAATAATATTTACCATCTTTTTCTCTCCTACACTTATCTTTACTCTATCCACATATTCAAACCGATTATTTTACTGTAATTCCAAAGTCTTTCATAGCTTTTGCAAGATTTGCCGCATGTTCTTCTTCCATTTCAGTTAATGGACTTCTAAGAGTTCCAACCTCAAATCCCATAAGGTTTAATGCTTTTTTAACTGGAATTGGATTTACTTCGCAGAATAACTGATCTACTAATGGAATAGCCTTTAACTGTAATTCAAGACTCTCTTTTGTTTTTCCTTCAAGGTACAACGAACAAATGTCGTGTGTTTCCTTTGGAGCAATATTAGAAAGTACTGAGATTACACCGTCTCCACCAAGTGACATTAAAGGTACAATCTGGTCATCATTTCCTGAATAAAGGTCAATGTCACCATTAGTAAGCTGCATAATCTTAGCAACCTGTGAAATATTTCCACTTGCTTCTTTTATACCAACAATGTTATCCACATTTTTTACTAACTCTGCTGCTGTTGCAGGCATAATGTTACATCCTGTTCTGCTCTGTACATTATACATAATAATTGGTGCATCTACAGACTTAGCAATCTGAGTATAATGAGAAACTAAACCTTTCTGTGTAGCTTTGTTATAATATGGAGTTACAATCAAAAGTCCGTCAGCACCATATTTAACTGCTTCTTTTGATAAATAAATAGCTGTTTCTGTACAGTTAGAACCTGTTCCTGCTACTACTGGTACTCTTTTATTTACCTTATCAATTGTATATTTAATACATTCTAAATGTTCTTCGTGAGAAAGTGTTGATGATTCACCTGTTGTTCCACAAATAATAATTGAATCTGTTCCATTTTCAATCTGGAAATCAATTAATTCGCCAAGTTTATCATAATTAACCTCCATATTATCTTTGAATGGTGTTACAATTGCTACACCTGCGCCTGTAAAAATTGCCATAATAGTTCCTCCTTAAAAATCAATTAATCTAAATATACAGCTCAATTCTAAGTATTCGCTCATTACTAATAAAAAAAGAAGTCAACACAATGGTCCGACTCCTCAAAATTCAACATTCATTAGATAGCGCACCATCTTTATTAAGATGACAGTCATACAACTATTAATCATATGCCCAGTGCATTGCTTTGCAGATTAGCAATACCTTCGGCGTTATCCCCTTTTTATTAATCTCTACTGTGTCTGCACACATCAACTAATATACTCTTGTCAAACGCAACCTCTACCATTTATTAAGCTAAAACAAATATAACATTATGGACTTGCTATTGTCAACCTTATTTTTTATAAACAAATATAAAACCTATTAAGTCGCAAACAATTTGTAGATATTTTTATTATCTTATTATAAAATATACATATAATAAGATTTTACTAAAAAATTAATGGAAAGGTGTCATTTTATGGAATTATTACGTTTACTAGCCAATATACGCAATCCTTTTTTAACCTCATTCTTTAATATTATGACCTACTTTGGCGAAGAAGTAGTGGCAACACTTATAGTGTGTATTTCATATTGGTGTATAGACAAACAGTTAACTAAAAAAATTGCGTTAGCTTTTTTTACAAGTGGGCTCTTTGTACAGAATTTGAAAATAACTTTCAAAATTCCGCGTCCCTGGGTAATAGATCCTGCCTTTAAGCCCGTGGAATCCGCAATAGAAACAGCTACAGGATATTCTTTTCCCAGTGCCCATACACAGACAAGTACTTCTATCTTTTCTACGTTGGCATTTAATTGTAAAAAGAATATATTAAAACTTTCATTTTGTCTGATATTTATTTTAACAGGCATATCAAGAATGTATTTGGGCGTTCATACCCCAAAGGACGTTTTTACGGCTATGATTTTGTCACTTATTATATCTTTCATAATTTATAAATTGGATATTTTAAACAGATTTACTCACGAAAAGCTATCCTTGACTATCTTTATTATATCCTGTGTTTTTATTGCATACAGCTTTTTACAGCTTAGTTTTGCACCTGATAATTTAGCCCTGTATGCAGATGCTTTTAAAACAGGTGGAAGTGCCTTAGCATTCTCAATTGGGTGGTATTTAGAGCCAAAATATATTAACTTTGCCGAAAAGAAAGGCAGCATATTTTTTCATATAATAAAGGTTATCTTAGGTCTTACAATTGCCCTTGCACTAAAGGTATGTTTAAAGCCTATTTTAGGCGTATCTGCCCTAGGCTCTTTTACTAGATATTTTGTGGTAATATTATGGATTATGGTAATTTATCCATTTCTATTTACGCAAGTATCAAAGAAAATGTATGTCTGAATGAACATCCAAAATAACGCCATGATAACTTGTGAAACACACTTTTGGATTTTCACAAGTTATCGCGGTAATCATCCTAATTTAACAAACTGACTAATACTATTCTTCAAAAAGAACTACTTCGCCTTTTATCACTGCAAAATATACATTTTCCAATTCCTCTAATCCGGCTTTTCCACTAGTTGCTTCTACTATTTCTTTTTTTAAGCCACCTAGTTCTGCAATTGGAACCATAACTGTTACATCAACCTTATCACTATAATCAGAAGATAATAATGTCAGACCTCTCTGTCCTAAAATATATTGAATTTTACCAATACCATTATAATCGGTATGTATCAGCAATTTGGTAGCATATTTCTTTTCTGCTATTACGCTGTTTTTTAATCCTTCCTGTGTTGCCTTAGAATAAGCACGCACTAATCCCCCCGTACCAAGTAATGTTCCACCAAAATATCGAGTTACAACTACTGCAACATTATGAATTTCTTCCCCTAATAAAACATCTAACATCGGTCTGCCAGCTGTCTGACTTGGCTCTCCATCATCGCTACAGCGTTGTATTTCATTATTTTTTCCAATTACAAATGCTGAACAATTATGAGTTGCATCCCAGTATTTTTTCTTCATTGATTCAATGAATTTAATTGCTTCTTCTTCTGATTCTACAGGAACTACCGTGGCAATAAACTTTGACTTTTTCTCTTCTATATTTCCTACTCCGCCTTCATATACAGCTTTGAATCCTTCTACCATTATTTTTTCCTTCCGTTACAACATATCTTCAGTTTCAATTTACCTTTATTTTTTGATGTGCCATAAAACACCTACGACCTTACCACTAAAATAATACCTACATATGATAATTACATTTTACAATTATATAATACCATAGTTAATATATGCTTTTTGCTGTTCTTAACATTAATTTCAGTTCTTTACTTTTCTTTTGATATTACACACATTTTTCATTAATTTGTCAAGTATAACACCTTTTTCCTCTGGTAATACTTAACAATAGCAACTATAAAAGACATTCTATAAGTTTTCTATCTTTTTTTCTTTATTTAGCACAGTATATTTGTTATAATGGGAGGGATAAAGGAGGCCTATTATGAATTACGGAAAAAAAGGAGTTTCCCAAAAGCAAAATGAACTAGCCTCAAAAGCTCCACAGGTTAAACGCAAATTATCTGTTTTAGCTTTTAAAGCTTCTATCGTTTGCTTATTAGCACTTGCTATTATAGGCTCTTGTGCCGGATTTGGTTTAATTAAAGGTGTTATAGAAAACGCACCTGAAATATCACCATATGATGTAACTCCTAAAAAATATTCAACAACTGTATTTGATTCAGATGGGAATGAACTTACTAAACTGGTTTCATCTGGTTCAAATCGAGAAAGCAAAGCAATTGAAGATATTCCAACTGATTTACAAAATGCCTTTGTTTCTATAGAAGATGAACGTTTCTGGGAACATAATGGTATTGACGTTAAGGGTATTATCAGAGCAGCCTTTAAAGGTATTACTTCTGGTCATTTTTCTGAAGGTGCCAGTACAATAACTCAACAGTTATTAAAAAATAATGTATTTGAAGGTTGGACTGAAGAAAGTACATTTATAGAAAAATTAAAAAGAAAAATTCAAGAGCAATATTTGGCTGTAAATATTGAAAAAACAATGTCAAAAGAAGCCATTCTTGAGAATTATTTAAATACAATAAACCTTGGACAAAATACTTTAGGTGTACAAGCTGCTTCTAAGAGATACTTTAACAAGGATGTTTCTGATTTAAATATTTCAGAATGTGCTGTTATTGCAGCTATTACTCAAAATCCCTCAAGATATAACCCTGTCAGTTATCCTGAGAATAATGCTGAGCGACGTAAAAAAGTATTAAACAATATGCTAGAACAGGAATATATCACACAAGATGAATATGATGAGGCTATAAACGACGATGTATATGATAGAATTCAAACTGTTAACGCCAGTGTTTCTTCATCTGTATATTCTTATTTCGTTGATGAACTTATAGAACAGGTTATGCAGGATTTGCAAGAACAAAAGGGATATACTCAAACCCAGGCTTACAATGCTCTATATAGTGGTGGTTTAAGTATTTATACAACACAGGATTCTGATATTCAACAGATTTGTGATGAGGAATTTGCCAATCCTGAGAATTATCCTTCTAATACTCAGTTTGCCCTTACTTACAGATTAACTGTTACTTCATCGGATGGTACAGTTACTAATTACAGTGAAGAATCTTTAAAACAATATTTTAGAGATATAAAGGGAATTAGCTATAATACCTTGTATTCTTCTGAGGAAGAAGCTTTAGCAGATATTGAAGCTTACAAAGAAACATTTATTAAATCAGATGATAAAATCATTGAGAACACCACATTTACACCTCAGCCACAGGCTTCGGTTGTTATTATTGAACAATCTACAGGACAGGTTAAGGCTTTGGTTGGTGGACGTGGCGAAAAACAAGCTAGTCTTACCTTAAACCGTGCCACCAATACTACTAGACAACCAGGTTCTACCTTTAAGGTATTATCTGCTTTTGCCCCTGGTATTGACACAGCGGGAATGACTCTTTCTACGGTATATGATGATGCTCCATTCAATTATAATAGTGGACGTCCGGTCAGCAACTGGTATTCTGGTTATAGAGGATTATGCACTGTAAGACAAGCTATTGTAAATTCATTAAATATAGTCTCAGTAAAGGCTATTACAGATGTAACACCACAGGTTGGTTATGATTACTTATTAAAGTTTGGTTTCACTACATTAGTTCCTAACCGTAAGCAGGCAGATGGCACATCTCTTACAGATATAACTCAGTCTCTGGCTCTTGGTGGATTAACTGATGGTGTAACAAATGTAGAATTAACGGCTGCCTATGCTACAATTGCTAATAAAGGAACTTATATTGAACCAACTTATTATACAAAAATATTGGATCACGATGGTAATGTACTTATTGACAACACACCAAAAACTACTTCTGTTTTGAAAGAATCAACAGCATTCCTGTTAACTGATGCTATGCAAGAAGTAGTTACATCAGGTACAGGTACTTCTGTTAATTTTAATACAATGCCTATTGCCGGAAAGACTGGAACAACATCAGAGTATCGTGATTTATGGTTTTCAGGATATACTCCATATTACACTTGTAGTGTATGGGGTGGATATGATACAAATGAAAAAATGAGTAATTCCACTTCTTTCCATAAAATGTTATGGAGAAGTATTATGTCGAGAGTTCATAACGGATTGCCTAGAAAGGAATTTGAAGTTCCTGATAATATAGAAAAAGCTATTATTTGTAAAAAATCAGGCAAATTGGCACTTGCAGGCTTATGTGATTGTGATCCACGCGGTGGAATGGTCATAGAAGAATATTTTGCCAAAGGTACTGCTCCAACTGAAGTGTGTGATACACATATTAAGTTAGCAACTTGTTTAGATACCGGTTACATTGCTAGTCCGTATTGTCCTAATGTTAATTATACTTCAGATCAGGTGTATATATTAAGACCTGCAGGTTCTGAAGGTGAGACAGATGATACTCCTTACGAGTTACCTGCAGACTTTACCGCAGCTATGTGTCCAATTCATAATCATTATTCAGCTGACTCACTTATTGATCCTGAAACAGGACTTCCTATAACACCTGAGTTACCTGATAATTCAAATTCACAGACGGATCCAAACACAACGACAGATCCAAATACAGATTCAAATACAAATTTAGATATTCTTAATCAGATAAATAATATACTTAATGATGAATAAGAAAACCCCTATAGATTTCTCGACACACAAATAAGCCAGAAATCTATAGGGATTTTCTTTTACTTA
>CAYOMP010000145.1:0-7104 GCA_964405075.1 uncultured Lachnospiraceae bacterium | reverse complement strand
TTTACATTTCTTAATGAAAGGTTCAACACCATAGCCTTCAATCTGTTCTTTTCCATCAAGACCTAATAATTTTTCTACTTCAAGTTCTACTGGAAGTCCATGAGTATCCCATCCGGCTTTTCTTGGAACCATATAGCCTTTCATTGTTCTGTATCTAGGAATCATATCCTTAATAACACGAGTCAAAACATGTCCTATATGTGGTTTTCCATTTGCTGTTGGTGGTCCATCATAGAATGTATATGTTTCACCCTGTTTACGGTTTTCAATACTTTTCTCAAAAATGTTGTTGTCTTTCCAGAATTGTTCTGTTTTCTTTTCCCTCTCTACGAAATTAAGATTTGTGGATACTTTTTCGTACATTTCTTTTCACCTTTCTTCTTTAATACTTTTAAACCTTTTAATACTATAATGAAAAAAAAGCCTCCGTCCTGTAAATAGGACGAAAGCACAAAAATCTTCGTTATACCACCCATTCAACATACCTACGATTTATCAAAATCTCTATACGCGTTCCCTATAACGGTGGAAAACCGTCAGTCTCTACTCGTTCAACACTTTCAATCTGAAACTTAGGAGTGATTTTCAAATATATCCTACTTGCACTAGTCTCACACCATCACTAGCTCGCTTTGGCTTTTGAGTATATCCTACTCTCTCCGTCATCGTCTTTATTGGTTATTTTTTTCACTTAAGACATTATAATTCCTTAATTAAAGATTTGTCAATGTTTTTCTCTTAGTTTTTCTAAACTCTTCGTAGGCAAATGGTGTCTTTATGACAAACTTCTTTTTGTAAGCTAGCATCTTACACAGAATGCTTTTTACATCATAAGAATCCTAAGCACTTTCTTATGTTAATTCAGTACATTCTTTTCTGTAACATCACAAAACACTCTTGCAGGTCTTAATGGTAGCAATACACATAACTACTGCCGTAATCATTTCGGCTACAAAAAAAGCTGTCCATATTCCTAACATACCAAATAATTTTGCCAAAACTATGGCACAAACAGTAATTGCCACAAAGCCTCTTAAAATTGAAGTAATAAATGCCCATCCCGCATTGTCTGTAGCACTTAAAAAACCTGTTCCAACAATGTTAAATCCTGCAAATAAAAAGCCAAAAAAGTATATTTTAATACCTTTTATGGCATACTCTGCCATTTCTGTATTATTCTCACTATTAAAAAATCCAACTATTTCTTCTGACCACATATTTATAGCTAATAAAATAACTACAGCCATTGCAACAGCTAATTTAACTGACATTATAAGGACCTTTCTCAATGCTTTGCTATCTGCTTTTCCAAATGCATCACTTAATATAGGTTGTGCTCCCTGAGCAATTCAATTAAATATTGACACTGCTACGATTGCAGTATTGGCAATTATACCATATGCTGCCACTCCAATATTTCCTGCAATTCCTAATATCAATACATTAAATACCATTGTTGTCACACCTGATGATATTTCTCCAACAAATGCAGAAATACCTAATTGACAGGCAGCAAATAATCTTTTAAAAGACGGTTTACATAACTTTATTTTTATAGTACTTCTCTTTGAAAACAAATGTATACAACAAATACAAATTCCTACAATAGGTGAAAAGGCTGTAGCTAACGCAGCTCCCGTCATTCCTAACTTCAAAGGAAACATCAACACATAATCCATTACTATATTAAATATACTGCTTGAAAAAGTAGCTATCATTGCAAGGGTTGGATTATCATCATTTCTAACAAAAGCATTAAATATATGATTCAGCATGAAAAATGGTGTAAATATCATAAAAATTCTGGTATAAGTAGCCCCAACCTCAACAATTTCCGGACTTCCACCCATAAAAGTCACTATTTTTTCAGGTACAGATACACCCAAAATAATAAAAATCATTCCTATAATTATTGCAAAACCAATAGCATTCGAAAAATAAAGCTCGGCTCCTTTTTCTTTTTTCGCTCTATCTATTTTAAACCTTGTTGCAGACCCTACTCCCATCATTGCACCAATCGCAAATATCAGGCTATATATTGGCAATACCAGATTGAGAGCAGTTATTCCATCAGCACCTGCCGATTTTGAAATAAAAAAAGTATCTGCCAAAATATATGCTGATATTCCCAACATTCCCAAAATATTTTGAGATACATATTTTACAAATACTTTTCTTATTGAAGGCTCACTATATGTTTTCATAATCAATCTCCTTAACAATCATCATCTTTTACTATACTATCAAAAGTTTATTCTTTGTCAAGGAAATACTCGTTTTCTCCATTTATCTCATCTGCGGTAGACAATAGACAGTTTTCTAATCCATTCCTTTCTCTCATCAGTAAAACTATCCTTCCACATACGCCATCTCCAGTTCATTCCTACTGTGGTTGGTTGGTTCATTCTTGTGGTATTATCCAGTTTAAGAATATCCTGCATCTGATATATAACAATGTCTGCAATACTCGAATATCCCAATCTGATAATTCCATCCGGAATCTCTTCTCTTGTACTAACCCCCAGATAGTCAAAAACAAACTGCAACTCCTCATTGGTTTTCTTCTGAAAATGCCCTACTAATGTATCATTATCGTGAGTTCCACCATAAACAACAATATTTGTACTATTATAATTATGCGGCAAATATTCTTCCTCACTACCATTGTCAAAAGCAAACTGCAAAATCTTCATCTGAGGCCATCCTTTTTTTCCTATTAATTTCCTCGCTCCCGGAATGAATACACCTAAATCTTCTGGAATAATTCTACTGTTACCAATACTGTTTTCGATTACATCGGCCATTTTTTTACCAGGACCCTTATACCATTTTCCCTTTGTAGCATCCACATTTTTGTATGGAATTCCATAATATCTTACAATACTTACAAACTGGTTAATTCTAAAAATATGAAATAATTTGGAATTTGCCTCTAATCTTTTGCTCCACCATTCAAAATTATCCTTTTCCATTTCATCCCATTTATATATAGGATTTCCCCATTTTTGCCCTGTTGCACTAAAAGCATCCGGCGGACAGCCTGCTACCAGCGTAGGGTTATGGTTTTCATCCAATAAAAATTTATCTGTATTTGCCCAAACATCCGCACTATCAAATGCAATATATAAAGGCATATCCCCAATAATTTCAATTCCTCTGCTATCAGCGTAGCTACGAAGTTTTGCCCACTGTGAAAAGAATTTGAACTGACAGAATTTCCAAAAGACGATTTCGTCTTCATTATCTTTTTCAAATTTGTCCAATATATCTAACTTTCTGTTTTTATACTCTTCATCCCACTCATTCCATGCCTTATTGTTAAAGAAATTTTTTAATGCCATGAATAATGCATAATCATTTAACCAATACTCATTTTCTTTTTTAAACTCAATAAATTCATCATCTTCAATATTAAATCTTTCAAAGGCTTTCTTTAATACAAAAAATCTATTATTAAAAATCAAAGAATAATCTATACTCTCAAGATTCTCGCCCCAATCGATATTTCTGATTTCTTCTAACTTTAGCAAACCATCACTTACCAAATCATCTAAATCGATTAGATATGGATTACCTGCAAAGGCTGAAAAACTTAAATACGGACTATCTCCAAAACTTGTAGGTCCTATTGGTAATACATGCCAATATCTTTGTCTTAATTCAACTAATAAATCTATAAATCTATATGCCTCTTCTCCCATAGTCCCAATACCGTAAGAAGACGGCAAACTGGTTACAGGCAGTAATATTCCTGCTCCTCGTATAAAATTCTTATCTCCCATAAACTTACCTTTTCTTTACATACAAATTCATCTAAAAACTTAAAATATAAGAAGCACGCTCCATAATTTTCGCGATACTCTTCAAATCCTCATGCAGGCATAGTATTCTCTACACTACAGACGTAAATCACAAGTTCTTGTATCAAGCAATAAAATTTTCGTCTTTTTTCGCTACTTACTAAATTTACTACTTTTTATTTCATCTTGTCAATATTACTTTAATCTATATTTTCCCATTCATCTCATAACTAAAGTCACGAGTATTCTATGTCAAATCATAAAAAACTATATTGAAATGAATCTCCACTTGTCATATAATGTCATATGATAAATACCATTTTGGAGGTCAAAAATGGAAAAAATATATGTAATTGGAATTGCCGGTGGAACAGCTTCCGGAAAAACAACAATAGTTAACAAATTAAAAGAATATTTTCAAAACGACATTGAATTGATAAATCATGACTGCTATTACTTAGCTCATAATGATATGCCTTTTGAAGAACGTGAAAAACTAAATTACGATCATCCAAATTCATTTGACACAGAGCGTCTTATTAGTGATTTGAAACTATTAAAACAAGGCTATTCGATTCAGCGTCCTGTTTATGATTACACTATTCATAATCGTGCCAAAGAAACAGTAACAGTTTATCCAAAAAAAGTTATCATAGTAGAAGGTATTCTGGTTTTAGAAAATCCAAAGTTAAGAGACTTAATGGATATTAAGATTTTCGTAGACACTGATGCTGATGAAAGATTAATGAGACGAATAATGCGTGATATGCAAGAACGTGGACGTAGCATTGAATCTGTTGTTAAACAGTATTCAGAAACGGTAAAGCCTATGCATGAAGAATTTATTGAACCAAGTAAGAAATATGCTGATGTTATCATCCCTAGAGGTGGCAGTAACACCCCTGCAATCAGTATGTTAATTGAACATTTAAAAACTCAGTTAGAGACTACATCAGATAAATAAAAGAGATAAATACAATTACAAAAGCCTTGCGACATTTTCTGTCGCAAGGCTTTTACTTGATTAATCCTTTTTATCTTTCTTATCTTCTTTTGGACTTTTAAATAGCACCTGTCCTACTAATGCTCCACCACCAAATATCATTATTAGCATAATCAAATATTGATATAATGATACTGGTCGAAAATAAAAGTCAATATTCATAATAATGGATGCAATGATAATCACGACTCCTATCAAAGTTAGTAACTTAGCTCCAAAAGAGTCTACATTAGTAAACAGCCATATAATTCCAGCTATAAACGGAACTACCACTAATCCCATTCCAAACTGTCTTCCAAAAAGTCTTATTCCAAAGTCAGTATGCACTGTTACATTAGCCATAAACCAATATAATCCTGCTACTAACATAACTAGTCCTATAATAAATCTTGCCAATGGATTTTTCACTTTCACACCTCAATTAATTCTCTTGCTCTGCACATTTATTTAAATTTTCTGCAATGGCATATATTTCTCCTAATAATTCATTTACTTTTTTAAGTACTGTCATTGCATTTTCACTTAATGACATACCTTCTGTAGATGCTGCTGATACTTCTTCACTAGTTGCCGACAATTGTGAAATACTATCGGAAATAGCTGTATTTGCCACTACTATGTCAGCTACCAAGCCATTCATGTCTGTAGCCTGTTCGTACAATTTGTCTATTTCCATACTAATGCTGTCAAATTTTGCACCTGTAGTTGCAATTAATTCATTTTGTTTTTTAGAAGCTTCCATAGACTGTTCCATACTATTAGTAGCTTCTTTTGCATCTACTGTTAACTGATTAATAATATCTGTAATTTTATTTGTTGCATTCTTAGTTTCTTCTGATAACTCTCTTATTTCATCAGCTACTACTGCAAATCCCTTTCCTGCTTCTCCAGCTCTTGCTGCTTCAATTGATGCATTAAGTGCTAAAAGGTTTGTCTGAGAAGAAATGCTTAGAATACTTCCAATAATCTCTTCAACACCTTTAATTCTGTCATTCAGTCTATTTGTAGTAATCTTTGTATTTTCACTTACTTCATTAACAATATCTGCCTGTTTCTTTAATTCCTGAATAGCTTCTTCGCCTTCAACCACTATGTTTCTAGTAACTTCTGACGCTGATTTCATATTTTCTGTTTCATTTCTGGCTTCTTCAATATTATGTTGAATGTCATATGTCATTGTATTCTGGTGTTCTATTGCCTCAGCTGTAGACTGGGTACTCTCTGCAATATTTGAAACAGCAAAATTGTTTGACTGCATACATTTATTAAGTTCAGAAATCAATTCCTTTGCTCCATCAAACTTTTCAGTTAATTCTTCTGCATATTGAACTATTTGCTCTGCAATATTTCTTTGTTCATCAGCCTTAGCTCTAATTACAGATTCATTTTCCTCGCCAATAATTCTATGTAAATGGCAAACGATGGCTGTACCTACAGCAACTATAATAACAATTATAGTCTGAATAAAGTACTGATAAATTAGTGCTTTATCCCCACCAGCTCCCATTATATATTTGATACAAACTAAAATATTAACAATACTAGCTAATAACCCTCCGCCTATCATGTACTTTTTATCCATAAATACTAAAATAGCTATAAGCATTGGAAATACATATGCATAAGAAAAAGTGTTAGCACTTGAAAAGCACACGATAACATATGCTATTGCTAAGGTTAAAAGACATATTCTCATAAAATTATAAGAACCTCTTAATGCAGTGTATGCCACAAGATTACCAACAATAATCAATAAATATACAACACAAATAACAATTCCACTTACAGTACTCATTTTACCTGCAAGTATTTCAGTTATTGTACTTAATAAAATAAAAGCAATTATAATATTAGCAATAACCATACCTGCCTTACTCTTTCTAATCTGCTGCTTTTCAAATAAATCCATTGTACCCTCCTATACCAGTTGAATCCATTGTTCTAATTCATCAATCCAACCTTGTACTTCTAATTCTACAGTTCCAACTTCTTTAGTTCCCAGTGATAAACCATGTCCACCATGTTCATATATATGCATGGCAAACGAAATATCTTTTTCCCTTAATGCCATCGCAAATCTCAAAGAATTCTCAACAGGTACTGACTTATCTTCAAAAGTATGCCAAATAAACGCCTTTGGAGTATCTTTTGATACTTGATATTCTAAAGAAACCAATTTTTTAATTTCTTCATCTGCATATTTATCACCTAGCAAATTCTTAAAGCTTCCAACATGAGCAAACTCTCCTGATGAAATAACAGGATATGATAAAATCATTCCATTTGGCTTGTACTTTTCAC